>NYXO01000002.1 GCA_002685415.1 Methanobacteriota archaeon | reverse complement strand
ACTTGGAGTTCCCTGGTCACGATTTCTCGCATTGCCAAGTTTCCGCGCCTGCTGCACCCCGTAGGGTCTGGATTCGTGTCTCAGAATCCATCTCCGGGCAATGTCTCCCAACACCCGTACGCGTTGATGGCTAGAGGGTACGTTACACCCCCTACAACCTGATACGCCGCAGGCCCATCCTATGCCGCCGGAGCTTTGATCCACAAACCGTTCCAGGCATTGTGGACTATGGGGCATTATTCTCAGTTTCCCGAGGTTATTCCCCAGCATAGGGCAGGTTACCCACGTGTTACTGAGCGGTACGCCGAGTCCCTAAGACTCTCGACTCGCATGGCTTAATCGAACTCCAATAGCGGTAGCCTCCGGCAGGATCAACCGGATTTCGCGTGAGCGGAATCACAA
Organism: Methanobacteriota archaeon; assembly: GCA_002685415.1. Lineage (GTDB taxonomy): Archaea > Thermoplasmatota > Poseidoniia > Poseidoniales > Thalassarchaeaceae > MGIIb-O1. The sequence continues at coordinate 40,928 of NYXO01000002.1, read as the reverse complement.
TCCTAACGGAAGTATCGAGTGGATCACAAGTTTTTGCTGATTCTTATTGAAAATTGACGCAGGATCACCGATTCTATTTTTGAATTTGAATCGAAATAATCTGCTTCTTGCACCCCCTATGGTCGGGGGTCAAGTTGAACGTGGTTCACCTCTTTATCGCGAATCAAGTTCGCGACTGCATTTCCTCGGCTTGCGTCTGACTTGATGGACTACTTCACCGGACTTTAGGGTCCTCAGTCTCCAACGCCAGTCTGACGCAGCAGGTCGCCGACCGACCTTATGTATATGAATATGACGAGAAGGGCAAGAATATAAATCGACGTACTGCGGCGCTATTACCTCTTATTGAGATATAAACGGCGCGCTTCACTTTTCACATCAAATAGCAGGATTATTTCCTAATCGGAAAAATATCATTCTGCACCAAAGAATTCTCTCAAAACCGGGTGCATTTCCATAGCTTGCTCTTTCTGGATTTGCTCGTAAGTTCTGAGAATAATTCCTACTGCCAAAAGCAAACCGGTACCAGTAGCATTACCTACGGTTCCGAGTAGATCAGCACCGGCTGCTAGAAGACCTACGAAGGCACCGGAAAAGACGGTGACAGGTGGAATATATCGCTCTAGAATTCTTTCTAGAACTACTGGATTCTTTCGGAATCCTGGAATCTGCATTCCGGTTCGCTCGATTTGTTTTGCGACATCCTTAGCACCCATATTTGTCGTCTCAATCCAGAACTTCGCGAAGATTGTGGAACCAACTGTCATGAATGTGACATAGACGATGACATGCACCATAATTTGCCAAAGTTCGTGACCATAAGCATCTCCTTGTTGATTCAACAACGGAATTAGCCAATCACCAACTCCATTGACCATGGAAGAATACCATGCGAATCCTCCTGACGGAGTGGTGGCACCTGGCTCATAAGAACCGAACCAATGAGCCATGCTCCAGGACCCTTCCTTACCAAGTATCGGCACTGTCGAAAGTACTGGATGGGACCAGAATAGTAGAGTGAACATATTGACGTTTGCTAATAGAGCAGCCATCAAAATCACTGGAATGTTACTCGCGTAGACCAGTCGAATAGGATATTGGCCTCTGTGACCCCTAACTTTACCATGCGTTAATGGCAATTCCAATTTACTTGATTCAGCGTATGCTACAACGAGGAACACGATAATTGATGAAATCAAAGCCGCAACAGGATTGGCATGGTTGAGCAATATTAGTTCGAAACCATTTTGCGAAACCAATTCGGAATTTGTCGCCGTTCTTAGTGTGTAGAATATCATTGGAAGTGTTCCCGAAGGAGGGTTTTGTAGAGAGTATGGGCTACCTTGTACTGTTGCGATAGGGGATAATGTACCGACAAAGGTTGACTGAGCAACACCAGCCGCAATGAATAGAGAAATACCACTTCCAATACCCCATTTACTGACCAGTTCGTCGAGAAGGAAAACAAGGTATGAGCCAATGAATAGTTGAGCTACAATTATCGCATTTGCCCAACCAAGTCCGTATTGGATGATAATATCCTCGTGAGGATCTAGGAAACCGTACACTTGCGGAATTGATTCAATCGGAATCATCAGCAGAACCAATATTTTCTGCACACCTTGGTAGAGTTGCTTATCTGCAGAATCCTGCAAATCCAATTGAATTATCTTAGCACCAGCAAATAACTGCATGATAATTGATGCAGTAACGATAGGACCTATTCCGAGGTGCATAATCGAACCCGAGGCTCCTGCCATGATTGCACGGAATGATGAAAACACATCCAAAGTAGATTCAGAAAGACCCCAAATCATTACGTTTGTCATCATGAAGTAGATAATCAGTACGAGTGTGGTAGTCCACAATTTTTGGTTAAATCTAACGTGACCGTCAGGTTTTGTTATTGAAGGATATACATCGACAAGCCGTTGTAATGCATACAGCCTACTAGACTCGGAGCCCGAATACATCAGACACGCCAATGCAAGACCGGCTCCCAAACCAAGTATACCTACACCGACCAATAGGAACCCTACTGTTGAGGAATCTTCCAACCCCCAGGCAAAGAAGAAAGCTATGAAAGCTAGCCAAATTGCAGGCTTTAGCATTCTTCCAAGATATGGGATGTCTGCGATATTTTGAGGCAGGTCATTTGAGGTACCCCATATGACGAAACCGATGTATGGGAAAGATGTGGCATACATCGTAATTGCCTTCATTTGGGCATCAGAGTCAGTGCCAAACAGTGCATCTTGCTGCCACCAAGCCAAAGCACCCCAATAGACTAGGGATAGAGTAACCAGTCCGAGTACTGAAGGACGACGCTCGACCATTTTTTCACCTCTCATTTATCTGAACAGTGTAAATCACTCTTCTTCCCATTCTTCCCAATCTTCATCATCGCCGTCACTAAGGTTGACTGAACCACCAGCGGCTTCGACCTTTTCGATAGCTCGAGCACTTGCAGAACCTACAGTGATGTTTAGAGCACGATCCATACGACCGCTGCCTAGGAGTTTGTCGTAACCTAATTCTGTCAAGTTGATTGAGTCGCCTTCTGCCATCTGAGAAACTTGTAGAAGATTGATACTTACATTGACATTTCTCAACTTAGGATGACGGTTGAATCCGTGCATACCCCAGTGACCTGGCATATACTTCAGACGAGTCATTAGGCGATGTTTGTTGATTCCAGCATTACCGCGTCCACCACGTAGACCAGCACCTCGTCCAGCCTTCTTACCGCGGCCGTGATAGCGGGAGCGCCCTCGGAATTTGTTTGTTCTTGATACCATATTTTCACCTCACATCATCCTCTCGGCTAGAGATGAAATCTCATCGCCTCGGAATCCTAGAGCGCCACCAACTGAGTAAGCCCTCTTGATTCCGCCCCAACCCTTTGAGCCTCTAGGGGGGTGAAGTCGTAAGACTGGTTTTAACCCATCAACTGACTTCATTGTAGCCTCACCAGCTGCTAGAGCCTTAGCGAAATCTTTGACTGACTTGAATTCTGAACCTGCTTTTATTGCAGCATCATCAACTGGTTTATCTCCAACCATTCGACCACGTTCTTTGAGTAAATTTTCGATAGTCCCCGCATCAACAACACCCCATGTAACGAAGTCCTTTGACTTCTGAAGCATTCCAGCGTAGGTCGAGCTTTCTGGTACAATCGTTGCATGGTTGACTCGAGTTAGATTCAGCATTGCCATTGTGTCGCGAATACTTCGCTCAACACCACGGTCACTTCGTACACGCACGATTAGAAAAGTCATTGATTACCCCTCCCTGATGTGATGTTTAGGCGTCTTTTGTCCCCATCCCCAATTCTGGTTTTGTTAAGTTCGACAAGGGCATTGAATGTAGCCTTAGCGTAGTTGATTGTAGTTCGTGTTTGACCAGCTGAGCGACTCCATACATCTGTGACACCAGCCAGTTGCAGTACTCTGCGGCCGTAGTCTCCGATCACTAGACCCTTACCTGCTGGAGCAGGCATTAGAGTAACTCTTGTTGATCCAGAGCGTCCGGTAATTTTCAGCGGGACGGAAGTACCAGGTCCTCCACCAGATTCCCAAGAACCATTTCCTCTCATTACTGGGATTAGGTTTAGTTTGGCCTTGTCGATGGCCTTCTTAATTGTGGGTGCAACTTCCTTACCCTTACAAATTGCTAGACCTACATATCCATCGCTGTTTCCAACCACACAGAGTACGTTGAATCTTACACGTCGGCCAGAATCAGTCATTCTCTGAATCATATTTACCGCTAGAACATCGTCTTCAATACCAGGCAATAAGGCATCAACAATTTCTACCTCACGAATCGGTAGCCCTGTAGCCAATGCTTGCTCATAGGTTAGGATCTCACCGTTTGCAACCATTCTACCTAAGCGAGTACGTGGTTGCCATGTTCGTAGGGCTGCTAGTGGGTCAGGACCTCGGCGACGGCGGACAGGAGCATCTTCCTCCTCCGCCAAGGCTAGGGCTAGACCTGGAGCAATTGCCGGGGCAGTTTCTACAATTTCGGATTCTTCATCACTCATGTTTATGCCTCCTCAATTGTCTTCTTTGCTGCCTCTACTGCTTTGGCAATGGATTCATCTATGTGTGAACCGTTGATTCTTTCATCGTCTGGTAGTACACTTTCACCATGTGGAATTTCCATACCAGCATCAACCATGCCTTTGAGGGCTGCAAAGACCCTGTTTCCTGATGTTGATGCTGCTAGACCAATGTCAAGAACAGCTTCCTTGTGTCCCGCAGAAATGGCTTCCTTAGCCATCGCATATCCTGAAATGTAACTAGCAGGAATAGATTTCCTAGAGGCATCTATTGGCCAACCATATTTGTCAACTAATCTTTTCCCGTCAACCGATACATGTACTGTGTCTCCAGTGGGTTCATAATTTACCAACTGACAAATTGTCTGAGTATTTGTTACTCTTACTACAGCACGAGCAGAACCCCCGCGTAGCATCTTCATTCTGCGTCGGTAGTCAGTTTCCCCGTTTCGGCGACGCTTGAAGCGTAACCTCTGATTCTTTCCGTATGCCATCATTGCTCACCTCCGAGCTTGATACCGTCGATTTCCATGTTCGACTTCATGTGAGAGACAGAACGGTAGCTACCGCCCTTCGCCTTCCTGTAGTAGTAACGATATTCAGAAGGAGTTAGAGATTGATCTCCCCTCATTTCTTTCAAGGCTCTGCGCTGAGCACGAATAGCCCTCATCCACCTTTCCTTTCTTGGTTGTCTCGAGTTTGAGGTTCCTTTTCTTGAACCTTGACCCGATCTTCGACCCTTTGACTTCTGAGCAGCTGCCTTGCGAGCTCGGGAGCGGCTGGTTCCAACTAATGGGCGAGCCTTGATTATGCCCTCATCGATAAGTCTGCGAACGTCATCCTTCTGAACAGCATTCGCAACATCGTCTAGGTAGTCTTTGTCAATCCAGATTCTATGAACGCCAACAACCCTTCCTTCTCGCTGACTGAAAATTGCAGCCGCGAGCCTCTTTTGATTTGTTATCATCATCGCAAGTCCCCCTTCCGCGAAATACGGCGACGATTGAGAACTCTTAGACCCAAGTCATCTGCTCTATCATGAATTGCAGATCGCTTTCGGTTTCCAACGGTTTTCGCGATTCGAACAGCCTGTGTCTCTGGATCTAATCCTTCGAGATCATCGCTCTTGTTGACTAGAACTTCTTCGAATCCAGACGGGTGGAGACCTCTTGCTGTGGCTATCTTTCCGTGACCCACTCGAACTAAAGCGGAACGGTACTTTCGATTCTTTCTCTGGCTGGAATCGTCACCTCTAGGTTTTTTCCATCCTGTACGAGACAGACGCTTGTAGCGGAACCATTCCTGCCTTCTGAATGATGGAGTCTTCTTCTTCTGGGCAGCACGAGTTTCTAATGCGGCCTTTATCGCATCATCTAGTACTGGCTTTTGACGAGCAGTATGGAAGTCATCCCATTCGTCTTCAAAGAAATCATCGGATTCGAATTCATCATCTTCGACATCCATTTCTTCTTCGATAATATCCTCTACATCCTCCAGATCTTCTGAAGCGTCAGTGGTTTCTTGTAATCTAGCGACTAAGTCCGCCTTTTTACCAGACACCGGTAGACCTGCATCTCGTAGTAAGTCCTTGAGTTCGGCAACTGTCATATTTTCATAATCCATTCAAATCCCTCCTCACTCATTCCCCTTTGATACGATGTAAATACCATCTTGGAAAACCCGTCGATCTCTTTTCTTGATTCGGCAAGCACGTTCGATATTGGCAGCTGTTTGTCCAACCTTCTCACGGTCTGCTCCAATAACTGTGATATCGGTCTTATTTGCAACCTTGACTTCTACCTCACCAGGTGACCAAGGTAATGCTGCTACTCTAGGCACCTTCTCACCGAATAGATTTGTGATGGTCATCTCATTCCCTTGAACCTTAATTGTCATAGGGAAGTGAGAATAGACTGCCTTCAATTTGTATTCGAATCCAGAATCAATACCCCTTACCATATTGGTAAGATGTGCAGCCCAAGTTCCTGCAAGGGCCTTTTCCTTACGTCGTGGTAAGTTACAGAATACTTCCATTCCATCGGTAGAGTCTCGAACTTCGATTCGAGGATGGCGGAACTCCCTAGTTATTGACTTACCATCCTTTGCAACTGTTACGTCGTATCCTGAAATGGTAGCAGAAACTCCGTCAGGGAGCTCGATACTATGTGAAATCATATCCAACTTTGGCATCCTTAATTCCCCCTCAGAAAATGTACGCGAGCAAACGCCCGCCAACACGCTCCTTCTTTGCCTCATGGTGATTCATTACACCTTGATTGGTTGTTAGAATGAGAAGGCCGAAATCCTGTGCAGGAAGATATCTTGATTCCCACTTATCGTAATCACTTCTCTTTACGGAGTGTCGTGGCTTGATGACACCACAACGGTTGATTGCTCCGATCAACTCTACGCGGTAGCCGCCTCCACGGCCATCTTCGATCTTTTCGTATTCTCCTACGTATCCAGACTGTTGCATGATTGAAAGCATACTTCCTAGAAGCTTGCTTGCTGGGTTAACAGTCACTTCGTAATGTCCTGCTTGCTCCGCGTTAAAAATGCGGACAAATGCGTCACTTAATGGGTCAAACTGCATTCTTAATCACCTCATGTATACTTCTTGAACCCTATTTGTGGCGCCACATCTCTGAAGCATTGGCGGCACAATCTCAGACCATGTCGACGAATCATTCCGCGCTTGCGTCCGCAGCGACGGCATCCATTACTTCTGCCGATACTTTCTCCGTGATCTTTTGCCATACTTCACTCCTCCACAAGGGTTAGTCCGAAGTGTTCCTTGAACCACTCCATGGACTCGTTCTTGCCCACTCGGTGAGGCATCCCAACCTTAGCCGCACGGCGGCGACGGCGAGATACCCTGTGACCGGGGCGTTCGAGTACGATGTTGATGTCCATGCCGAAGATGCCAATATCTGGGTCATACTTCTGCTCAGGGAAATCTGTGTAATCTGCAATACCAAAGGATAGGTTACCTGATTGATCGAAATTCCAGGCAGGAAGTGTATTTTCTCTGACCCAGAATGCGTCCTTGAGGAATGCTTCGGCATTTGTTTGATCGCGAATTGTAACTTTACAGCCAATTGGAGCGCCTTCTCGAGTCCCAAGTTCACGATTGGTGGTTTTGGCCAGAGTTCTAACTGGCTTCATATCAGTAAGTAACTCTAGTACTTTCTCAGCTAGTTGAAGCCGGGCTCCACCTTCACCGACACCGATATTCACGGTGACTTTAGCGATTCGTGGACTTAACATTGGATTCGCGGTGTCGCTCATGCATCCACCTCCAACGGAATATCCTTCTCGGAACCTATGACGAATACATAATCTGCCACTGTTCCAAATTCTTCGAATTGTACTTCGTTAGCCTTTGAAGAACGCTTTACATCCTTCGATACTACCTTTGAAGTGCTACCAATGTGGCTACCTCCTGTTAGGTAGGCAAGCACACCTTCGGAGAATGCATGATGACCCGAAACTTCCTGATCTGGTAGAGAAATAATTAGCGTGTCTCCGGAATTATATTTGTTCGCATCATCGACGGTAATATTTCTTCCATCGTGAAGATGAACCTGAGTCTTACCTCCACGAATGGTTGTCTTCCCAATAACTCTGCACAGTTTGCTTGAGGACTGCTTAGCTGAGATAGAACGGTATCTTAGTTTACCATTTTCATCCAATACACAGCGATAGTGGTCATCACCCACTGTTAGTACATCCATCAACCCAACTCCACGGCCAGAATCGGTTTCTATTCTCCCATCGACCATAACCTTTCGAGTTGCGATCATACGCTTGGCTTCTCTTCTTGATTGAGCTAGCCCTAATACATCTCGCAAAATGATTCCAAGAGGCATACACATCTCATCACTGTGGCCACCAGGATTTGGCTTCTGAACCCAAATGTTAGTCTTACGAGTAAGTGGCCAACTTCGTGGCATTGTTAGTCTTTTCATATGGCTACTGCTCATTGTTCAGCACCTCCGTTTGCTCTCTCCATGATTCGCTTAATGCGAAGTGGATCTCCTTCGTACAGCTTGGTAACAATTAGGTTGGATGGGTGAATTGGTAACGCCTCTTCTTTTCCATCTGCAGTGCTGGTTGTTACTCCTTCGACCATTACATAACCGCTCTTTGTATCAACACCAACAACACTTGATTTGACACCTGCACGGCCTCTAGATTGTCCTAGTCTCTTTCCACGTGAGTCAGCCTTTGCGCTGTTCGGGAATCCAAAATCTCCACGAAGGACTTCAACTTCGTCACCAACCCTAACGGTTACTGTACGGATCAATGCTAAGTCCGGATCATCACTAACTAATCTAGCCCTGATACGCTTCCTGCGAACATGAATTGGTGCGTCAGTTTGTGCTTGACGCTGTTTGCCTGCTTTCTTACTTACCATACTTCACACCTCACACAATCTGCTTTGCCGTAGCGGCAATTCTTGGCCATCGCTCAGCCGCTTCACGGCTAACTGGACCTTTGATATCGGATCCTTTGACATCCCCTCGTTCATTCGTGATGACACAAGCATTGTCTTCGAACTGTACCCAAGTTCCGTCAACTCGACGGAATGGTCGCTTTTGGCGTACTACGACCGCATTGAAGATTTGGCGACGAGTTTCTGGAGTTCCTCTGCGAACTGTAACACGAATCATGTCACCAACTCCAGCGGAAGGATATCGACGAGCAACACCTCCCTTCTTTAGGACGGTAATCAATTGGACAACCTTAGCTCCGGTGTTGTCAACACAATCCATCTTTGCCATGCTAGGCAATCCGGCTGTTGCTCGACCTGCTACTCCTCTCATTCAGAAGCCCCCTTCTCAATAACGCAAAATTTCACGGTTTTGGATAGTGGTCTACATTCCATAATTCGGACAGTTTCGCCACTTTCTACTTCCCCAATACAGGATGGTAAGTGTGCAGCGTACCTGCGAGTTCTTTTCTCGTAACGCTCATACTTCTTCATGTATCGAGTAACTTCGCGCTGAACGATAATTGAATTACTCATTCCAGTTGATGATACAGTTCCTTCTATGATTTGTCCACGTAGTCTGAGACTACCGTAGAACGGGCAGTTTTGGTCACCATCCCATTCACCCTCAGGTGCGCGGACGTCTACTCCAATATCTTTCATTTTCAGTTCCTCCTATATCTTCGGTTGATTCGATCCTCAGGTCTCTGTGTGACGCTTGCGCCGTCTATTTCGACCTCCTCAGAATCTATTGTGAATGTGATTACATCCTTAGGCAGAGTGACTTCTCCACCAATTGTTCGAACTCTTAGAGTTCTACGAGTTTCTTCGACAATCATACCAGTCACTCCAACTAGACTTGGATCTCGGCTTCCAATAACTTCGATTTCCCGAGCCAACCAAGGAGCATGCATGATACTCATTTAGCGCACCTCCACTTGATATCCATTCTGTTCAAGGACCTTGGCGACACGCTTCTTGTGCTCACCTTGGAGTTCGATGGTGCGGCCCTTTACAGTACCACCACTAGCACAAGCGCTTTTCAGCAACTTTGCTAACTTACCAATGTCGATAGCAGAATCTTCGATTCCTTCTACCATTGTTACCATCTTTCCATACCTCCTTCTAACTGTTGAAATGATTGCTTTCTGTTGTTCTTTTGCTATTTCTTGGCATATGCATAGTTCATCGGGTAGACCACATAGATTGCAAATGCCTGCCATTCGGGTCTACTCCTTACTCTCCTCGGACATCTTCGTGAGAAGACGTGCAATGCTCCTACGTGTCTGCTTGTATGATCCAGCGTTGGAGGATGAACCTCCAAGGGCTTGCTGAGCACGTAATTGGAGAAGCTCTTCCCTTAATTCAGCGAGTCGGCGCTCACGTTGTTCTGGGTTCATCTGGTCAATATCTCGTGATTTGATATGTGCCATTTTCACTCCTCCTCTGCTACATCTGGTGCATCTTCGACAGCCTGTGATTCCATCTCGGCCATCTTTTCGACTACACTGTCAACGACTTCTTCGGTATTTGCAACTTCAGCTTCTTCCACCTTAGGTGCGGGATCTTCATCAGGAATCTCTAACATAGAGACTTCTTCGATTGGCCCTAGACCAGATTCCTGTCTGTCTTGAATGGTGATTTCGTGAGGTAGTTTTACTCCAGGCCGCATAATACGAACGGTACATCCTATGGTACCTAGTTTCTTGACCGCTGTAGAAAATCCTTCATCCATCAATTCCAGAGCTGTTTCTCCGCAGAACTTGATGTGCCCCTTCTGGAACTTTTGTACCCTGTGGCGTGCTCCTGATATCTTTCCGGACAAAATTATCAAACATCCACGAGCACCTGCATCCATAATATTCTGAGAGGTACTGTGTCCTGCTCGGCGGAAGAACCAACCTCTCTCTAATGATGATGCTAATCTGCTAGCCATCACCTGAGCATTTAGACGAGGCTCTTCGATCTCGTTAACCTCAAGATGAGGCTTCTCTAGATCAAAGTCTTCTTTCAATCTGCGCTGTAGTTCGTGAATTACCTTACCTCTTCTACCAATAACGCGTCCAACTTGCTCAGCTTGCAGCGTTACCTTTGTTCCATCTGGGGTACGGTTGAATTCAAGACCGCCAAATCCGGCGCGCTCGGTTTCCTTGAGAAGATACTCGCGGACTAACTGGCGCTCAATATTTCGGTGAACGATGTTTCGAATTGTGTTTACTTTACTCATCTTAATCACCTCAGAATTCGTCATCCTCTTCTTCTTCATCGCCGAAGTGTTCGAGGAAAATCTCGAGATTCACTTGGTAGTGATTCTTGGGTGTAGCACGTCCGCGTGCGCGAGGCTTCCAACCAGTGTGAACTTGACCTCGATGTGCTGCACAATGAGTAATCACCATGTCTTCAGCATCGATTGTATCGTAACGCTGTCGTGCATTTTCCATAGCGCTGTTGATCAGTTTGATGAATTCTCTTGATGCTTTGTATGGGTATCGACCTGGCCCCATCTTTCCTTTTCGATGACCGGCCATGGTGTTTCCACCCTTACCCTTTCTAGATCTTCGAGTGTAAGGAATTGCTTCCTTCTTATCCATCACTTTCTCTAAGTATTCGATAGCATCAACAGCATTCATTCCTCGAATGAATTTAGCAATTTGATAGCAATGCTTGTGGTGTATGTCTAGATTTACTGCGCGTGCGGTAGCTAGATTTGACCCCTCAAGCAATTGAGTGTATCCGGATTGTGGCTTACCTGAAATTCGACTCATTCTTCTTCACCTCACTTCAATGCCACGTGCTTACTTGACCGAGTAGCACCTACACCAGGACCGGTGTGGGTAACCGACCTGCGGGTTGGAGCAAACTCGCCCAAGGCGTGCCCTATCATTTCTGGAATCACTTCGACCTTGACGAAATCGCGGCCATTGTGCACGCCGATTGTAGTACCTACCATCTCTGGGAGGACAAACATACCTCGGCAGTGTGTCTTGATCATCTTCGAGCCACCATTTGCACGTACCTTGTCTAGGAATTTTTCTGCTTCTTCTGATAGACCACGTGACAATGACCTCTTGGCCCTTGAAGGCATCAAAGTAGCAATACAAGGAGCTTCTGGATTGTCTTCTGGAGGATAGAGTGGAAGTTCGCTCAACTCCTCCATGGTTAGTCCGCGCCATAGGAACTCCTTCTTACGTCGCTCAGCGATTGTTGAGCGACGCTTTCGAGCCTGGCGTCGAGCAGTCTTTGGTGAACGGAACATTTTCTTTGATTTACGCGCCATAAATTACACCTCACTGCTCTCTTGTCCTTCCACGTCCGGTTCGACGTGGAGCGATATTTCCTACCTTCTGACCAGGTGGTGCATTTCTGCTAACCGAGTTAGGTCCGTGAACCGCCTGGTGGTTTCCACCACCATGTGGGTGATCTACTGGATTCATCGCAACACCACTGACGGTTGGATAGAGTTTTCCTCGCGCCTTCTTTCGGTAATGGGCTGCACCTGCCTTCATCAGAGGTTTGTCGGTTCGGCCATGGCCACCGAGTACCCCAATCGTAGCACGGCAGGACGCTGGAAGATCTTTCAGACCGCCACTTGGCATTCTGATTCTTACCTTATCGCCCATCCTAGTTTCTAGTACCGCAGAGTTGCCACCTGATCGAGCGAACTTACCACCATCTCCTGGGCGGGATTCTACATTACAAATTGGTGTACCTTCTGGAATTTCTGAGAGTTTGGTAACATTACCTGGTCGGAGACTTACATTGTCTCCGAAGGCCAATTCCTGCCCTACTGAAACACCTTCTGGTGCTGCAATGTGAGCTGTTGTTCCATCTTCAAACTTGACCCGAGCAAGTGGGGCGGTGTGAGCCGCACTATGAACTAGGTCAGTTACCTCTCCCATTTTCTCGCTGACGCGTGGAATACGGTTAGCCGCGGGGAATCTGTGACTGGACACCCGGTTCTTTGGACTTGAACCGCGGCGTTGTGAACGTGTTCGCTTACCCATAATATCACCTCATCAGAATGCTCCTAACTTGAGCGCTGCTTCCTCCGCATCATAGCCATCGGCAAGGCGCACAGATGCGTGCTTGCCTGTGATAGTAATCTTCGTGTTGACCTTAGCAACCTGGACGTCGAGTAGTTCCTCAACTGCTGCTTTGATATCGGCTTTTGTCGCTTCGCGCCTAACGATAAATTCGATTCTGTTGTTGTTCTCTTTGTAGCCGCCTTCTTGATCGGCCACTCGACGAGCCTCGAGGGTCTTCTCAGTGATCCAAGGCATCTGAATAATATCATACGGGTCCACCATGTCAATCACTCCAGTGCTCCTATTGCATCCTTAGTCCAAACTGTGAGACGACCTGCATCGCCACCAGGTGCTAAATCCTCAGCGCTGAGGTCCTTTGCAGCGACAACGTCGACTCCTGGAACGTTTCGAGCGGCCTTTGCTAATCCGTCAGATTGAGCAACAACAAGTAAGATACTCTTCGGAGTTCTGTACTTTCGTCCGCGCATTGTGCCCTTACCGGCTCTAATGTTGCGGCCGGTTCGAGCGCGCTCTAGATCGTCGCCTAAGCCCAGACCTTCCATCATTGCGACGAACTTGCGAGTTGAGTACTGTAGAGGAATGGACTCGATGGAATACTTCTCGTCTCCNNCTTCNCGGCTCTCAACATANCCNTCNATTACGATTGGGAANCGNANTTCGCTNTCNAATTGNTGACCTCGTGCTGNGACNATTTCTGNATTNGCTGTNGCNGCAATTGCNGANTTNCGAGCNTTTGNATTTTCCTTNCTGTTAATCTTCTGAGNCCAGTCCTTTGCNACCATNGGGCCNTGAGCTCTTCGACCGCCTCGTGTGTGAGGGTTCTGAGCNGCGGTNCGCTGTCCTGCNTTCCTCATGATACGAGAGACACCTCGTCCCTTACCCCACCATTCAACAGAGTGCTTCATTCCCGGTTGAGGTGCACGCTTACCGNCATGCTCTCTGTGACCGTATGCCTGGCGGCGATTTGCTCTACTAGCCAAAACGGCTCTTCGAATTAGATCTTCACGAATTTCAGAACTGAATACAGAAGGTAGTGTCACGGATTTACCATCCTTTACCTCTACTTCGTACATCTCCGCGAGTAGACCTGCATCCATTTCTTCTTGTTCAACATTGTTTACCAGATTGTATGACTTTGTCTTCATATTATCACACTCCCTGCTTGCTTGAAGTACTGACGTAGGTCAAATCGACATCATGCAGCTTCGNATTGGGGCGAACAGCGTCACGGAAGCGNANTAGGCGCTTTGCTGGACCTGGTAAACTGCCCTGGATTATCATGTATGGATTAGTAACTTCTCCGTAATGTAGGAAGCCACCTGCTGGAGTCACATCTGACTCATCTGGGTTTGATATTCGGAGTACTCGCTTGTTCAATTCTGTGCGCTGATGNTACCCCATCTGACCTGCTTGACGGATTGTCTTTCGGACGTAACCTGTACCGAAGTCACCCATGTTTCCGATCTGACGGCGCTTCTTAGAGTTCTTGTGACTTANTAGCTTGACACCGAATCTCTTGACTACACCTTGGAATCCCTTTCCTTTGGTGATACCAACAACGTCAATTTCTTGCCCAGGATTGTAAACATCTGCAACGGTAATTTCACCGCCAAGTCGCTCCTTAGCCCACTCTAGTTTGGCTGTGTTATCTCCACCAACCAAACCAACTTCCATGATTTCAGGAGTTTTCGATGGTACACTCTTGACCATGGAAGGTTGAGTTGCAACGATTAGGCGTATCTCACAGAGGGAGGCCCCAGAAAGTGCTTCGAATGCATCACCGTTGGTCTCACCTTCTCTTTGTGGGATTCGACCAGCGCGCTTGGAGGGCTTTCGACCCTCTTCTACATCGCGCTCTCCGCGAGTTTGGTTAGCAAAGCGTGGATGGAGCCCTGNTGGCCCATCGTCGGAATTCGCCCAGGCTTCTCCTGCAGTTTGCATTCCGTAAGGAGTCATGTGGTAGCCACGAACGGCTAGAACTTTCATCGGAGGGACTTCAACGACTGTAACCGCCTTTCGAACTTCTTGCCCAGCAGAAGTGGAATTAGGATTAGTATCTCTCATCAAAACATGGGTCATACCGGCTTTCCAGCCTGCGAATCCTTGTACTCGAATCTCAGTTGCATCGCTTTCNGGCCAAGAAGTAATTCGTCCATAGGGTCGAATTGCCCTCTTTCGAGGGCTAAAGCCCATGCTACCTCGGCGGGGGTTATGTCGGTCGGCCATCGTTTTGTCCTCCAGTAATTACCGGTAAGTTTGCCGCCGAAGCGGATTCAGACCGGGNCACCACGTTAGGGAGGAACCGTGACACCGAAAGCCGAATTCCGAGTGGATTTCGGTTTTCCGGGATGATAGTGCAGAGCCCTGTGGTGTCTGGTGCCTCACGTAGTGAGCGGCCTTGCGACCTCCATACCCTATATGAACGAATTGGTTAGCATTAGATTCCACCCCTACGGGGTGTAAGTAAAAGAGGGGGGGTAGTGTAAGTATTTTGAACCCTGACCTCGAATCACTGGGCCCATGAGCACCAGTCTTTGCCACGACGGACTCCAAAGAGGAGTTGTAGAGGCTAGGGCATATCAGTTGGAAGCAGTCGATGTTGCGTTATCCAGTTCAACCCTACTCGTCTTACCAACTGCAGCTGGTAAAACAGCCGTTGCTTGGATGGTCATCGCNGAGATGCTAGAGAGAACTAACGGTTGGGCTCTGATGATTGCTCCGACTGCAGCTCTAGTCAAGCAACACNTAGATGATNTGGAATTAGTGTTTGACAAAGATTCTTTNCAACCAATTTCGATGAGTGGAGCAATCCCGCCGTCCAAAAGAGAAGGAATGTGGAACAGGGGTAGATTGGTGGTTTCTACCCCTCAGGTAGTTCGCAACGATGTTAACCGAGGGTTGCTCGACATCTCAGATTGTTGTTTGTTGATTATTGATGAAGCACATCATGCCACTGGAGAACGGGCTGAAGCACAGGTAGCTGACCTGTACCTTGAGTTAGGAAAGGANCCACTTATTCTTGGGATGACCGCTAGCCCNGGGTCGAATAGAGAGAAGGTTGAAGAAATTTGTAATAGGCTCCAAGTTGGCCGAATTCATCTCCGTACATCGGAAGATAATATGCTTTCAGAACACTTGGCAAGCCTCGATATTGAAGAATTGAAAGTAAGAGTTCCTGATGAAATACGCGAACTCGCAGAACCCTTAGTTCGATGGCAAGAATCTATTGTCGAAAGGGAGAGAAGATTGGGCCGATATGTGATGCCAGGTGCAGTAACTCATCGAGGTCTTGCTAATGCGATGGAACGAGCAAATTTGTCCGTCCGAAAAGGTCAAGGCGATGCTTATGGATCTATGAGTAGAATTGGCTTAGCAATGTCTCTCCATCATCTAATCAATCACCTTCTATGTCAAGGATTAGCGGCTGCGAAGGAATTTCTCGANAGGAAGGAAACTGGAGAAGATGCTGAAAAGAAAAATACTCGAAATTTACTCAGAGACCATCGAATCAGAAGCCTTCGCGAAAGTCTGGCAGAAATGCCTGAATCGCACAGTAAAGTAGGCGCGGTTAGAAGGCTGGTGAGGGAAAGAATACGTCGCGACCCTGAATCAAGAATTATTGTCTTTGCAACCTACAGAGATACTGTTAGCGCATTGGAAACTGCTTTACTGAACCTAAAGGACGTTCGACCGATACAATTCATCGGTCAAAGTAAACGGGCAAGTGGAACTGGCTTGACTCCAAAACAACAAGTTGAGCGAATAGAGTCATTCCGATCTGGTGAAGGAAATGTGCTTATTGCAACTAGTGTCGGAGAAGAAGGATTGGACATTCCGACAGCCGATTTGGTCATATTTTACGAGCCGGTTGCAAGTGAAATTCGGACAATCCAAAGGAGAGGCAGAACAGGGAGGCAACGCGATGGCGATGTTGTGGTACTAATCGCAGAAGATACCCGCGACGAGGGCGCGAGAGCGGCGGCACAGAGACGTGAACAAAATATGCNCCGAGCCGTTGCTAGAGTTAGTCGTAAACTAGCTCGTAGCACACATGTTGACCTCTCTAATCTGAGTAACTTCTCGGTGGTTGAGGATGGAAAGAAAATACCTGCTAATGAATTCGTAATCGCTGTTAGAAAACAGAATCGGCCCGTGCTCAAGGAAGTTGAAAATACACCTGATACAACAGAATCCGCTAACCCTGGGCAACTGCCACCTTCCAAATTCCGACCGAGGGGGCAAACTGGACTTGAACAATTCAACTCAATTGAAGATTTGGATTAGTCACCGATTACTGCGATTCTAGTCCTCAATAAGGCTAGTCTCTTGTTGTGACAACCAAGTGCGAAAGATAACATCTCACAAAGATGAATCACTGGAATATTTGTGGAAAGACCTGTGTTTCTACCGGCTTTTCCTTGGTAAATATCGAGCACCGCTTGAGATAAGTTGCATGCGCTTACGATTAAGTCTGCACCCTCTGCTTTTGCTTCGGATAAGGCCTCAGCTGCCTGCTTCATTACTGTAGATTCTTCTCCGAATAGACCGGGAACTCCAACACTCTGAGTTCTTGCTTCCCAACTTACTGGAGTACCTCCTAATGTTGTTATTACTTGCTCCAAATAATTTGGATCGTAAACATCGTCTCCCCCACAAGCACCCTCCTGCTGAATATTCGGGCCATAGTAGCCTGCAATGGTAAAATCAATCGGATTCTTTACTTTCTCCTCTAGTTTATCAAGGCCGATTTCATCCACTATTGCGTGTAAAATGTGGTGTACCTCCACCTCACCTGTCATGGTTAATCCACAGGTGTTCTGTAGAGTTTCATTTACTTCTTGCAAAAGAATTTGGTCAGATTGTAGCGCCTTCAAGTCCTCTTGTAAATTTCCAGCNGTGGCAGCACATGGAGTCAGGATGTTCAACCCCTCTGNTTCTGCCATTGCAAATGTTCGAGCATTTAGGGTAAGTTGTAGCCTACGATTTGCTTGCCTAACAATTCCCGCCCCACAACTTGTNGCACCCGGCAAAGGAANTAGAGTAATNCCCATTGCTCTTGCGAAAGATTCCATGGTAACAGCAACTTCTGGNGAACTGCTATGAGAGACGTTTCCGGGATGATATGCATATTTTATTGCCATATTTTCACCTCAGAACCTNCCGTCTAATTCATTGAAAATTGCAACTACTTCGTGATGATTATCAACAGAGGAATTGAATTGACGTGGCATCTTTCCAATACCTGCAGGCGGGGCAATAAAGGCTAGCATGTCGGTGATCATATCGCCTCCTGTACGNCTGAATCCAGTCATCATTCTAGCAGTCACGCCAGATGTTAGATTACCCANTAGCCCAATNGGACCCAAAACCTGACGATAGAGTACGGTATCGTTGACCTTTCCACTTGACTTTAGCGTCCATGTGTACCACCAAACATGTTTACCATGGCGTCCATTGAATGCATCCCGCTCCAAAACATGGGTTTTAGCATCCAACAATGCTTCCGACACGACTAATCCTGAACCGTTCTGTCGTCTAATACTTGCAAGATCAGTTTCNGCTTTTATTCCATTTGAGCTTGCTAATATTTCATCAAGCCCATTAACTGAAGAAGTTGAAGTCCTCGGATCATTCCTTCTTGCCCAAACCGATGCTAGGACTGCAGGTCCAAGGTAGCCATTAGCATGTGGAACTGCATCGGAAGATGCTTGCAGTAAGGCAGAGCTCCCGAAATCAGTGATTGAATGCAAAGCGGTAGCAACATTGGGCTCCATTAAGCCAATGTCACCTTGCATGGTAGAGGCCCCTCCGCGGGTTGCTGCAACCATCCAAGGCTTGGTAGATTCTCTGCGACGTTCCATTGACCAATGATCTACCACCAAATCTCGAATGACTTCGAACCCAGGTAAAGGATCAATTCGTAGTCTGAGAGTCCCATCTCGAATCGGAGCTACAGAGTCTAGACGTACNAAGCCGGGTAGAACCAGGCGNCCATTGACACAGATCGCTGTAGTTGAGTCGTCCGATGTACCATCGCGGAATGAAAGGCTGCCATCGTGAGTGCTCTTTATGGCCCTAAGGGCCTCTAGCAAGCTCAAGTGTCCCGGCATTGCACATACCCAAGTATCAGAGCCAGTAGTTGAAGACTCAGGGTGATACCGGAAGATGCTAATCTCTGCTTGAATTGATTCGCCGGAAATATCGGGGACGGTAAATCCATCTTCTCCGTCGGCCCCTTCATCTCCACCTGCAACGTACTCTTTGATTGCTTGAACCATTTCCTCATGGAAAACACCGGTGCCATCGACAGCCGCCATAGCCGCCAATGAGTCTACTGCCCAAGCCGCCGCCATTGATTCGTAGTCAACGTCACAGTCTACTCGTTCTACAAGGCGAGTAGCTCCTAGTTTCTCTAACTGCTCATCCCAATCCTTTCCGGATTCGCAGAATAATTCGTAGCTTGTATCGCCAAGCGCTAGAACTGAGTAATGGACCCCATTGAGTGAACCAGGTGATGCATTCTTTGCAACCTGCCATAGGTCTTCCGCATTATCTGGCATTTCGCCCTCTCCCCAAGTTGAGCAAACAATCAGGACTCGCTTCATTGATGACAGAGATGTAAAATCAAACCCGTCCATGTCGTAAACTGTGCCCTCAAGACCATAATCGGACGCTTGCTTGGCAAACTTAGCTGCTAAGGCTTCGGAGTTTCCTGATTGAGAACCGAATAGAATCGCTAGGCTTCGATCACCAGCAGTCAGAAGTTGTGCCAGGTCATCTCCGACCACCTCGACAGTCTCTTCTACCGCTGATTCGGGAACTACCTCAACTACTGCGGGCACATCTTCCTCGACTGTAGCCTCTACTTCTCCACCTTCGACTACTATGATTACGTCAACTGGACAGCCGTCGGCCGCATCGAGAATATCATCTTGGAATTGGGAGATGGTTTCGGGCTTTAGTCCCGCTTTTGCTTCGTTCCTATCATAGCCACCATCAAGTCGAACATCAGCTTTGATGAAACAGGTGTCGTCTGTAACATGGAACACTTCAGGGAGTGTCTCTTCACATGCATCACAGGTAATACAGCCCTCTTCGATGTAGACGCTGACGATAGCCATTCTCCTAACTCAGCCCCAATTGATGACCTTCCCAGCGGAAAGCGATTCTTGAACTTGATGTAAACTAGGGTTACGACCTATGGTCGTATTCGACCCTACATATCGAAGCCATCAAAGTCAGCAGGGTCGGCTCCGCCTCCACCCTTGCTGGAGATTACATCATCAATTCTCAGAATCATGACTGCGGTCTCTGATGCACTCTGAACCGCTTGCTCAACAACTCGACTTGGCTCGTAGACCTTGCTGACCGCCATATCGACAACTCCGCCGTCATAGACATTTACTCCATGTGAGGAAAGACCCTCTGAATGTGCTTTTCGAAGGTCAATGATTGTGTTGACTGGATCTAATCCTGCATTCTCCGCTAAAGTTCGAGGAATGACCTCTAGAGCCCCAGCAAAAGCCTCGATTGCCATTTGTTCTCTACCACCAATTCCTTCTGCATATGAGCGAAGATCTCGGCTAATGGCAGCCAGTACTGAACCACCACCAGTCAGAACTGCTCCATCTTCATGAGCGACTGCAACGACTCCAACAGCATCGTCGAAAGCCCGTCTAATTTCATCTACAACATGCTCAGTACCACCCCTAAGTAGCACGCTAACACTCTTGGCTTGTGGACAACCAGTGATGAAGACCATATCTGCATCTCCAATCTTCCGCTCTTCCACCTTTGCAGCTTGGCCAAGATCTCCTTCACTAAGATCATCGATGTTTGTAATTATATTTCCACCAGTTGCTTTTGACAGAGCTTCCATGTCACTCTTCTTTGCTCTGCGGATTGCGAAAAGACCTGCCTTGGCCATGTAGTGCTGAGCTAGGTCGTCTATTCCCTTTTGGCAAATTACGACATTAGCACCGCTAGCGATTATTGTGTCAACCAATCCCTTGAGGAAGGCTTCCTCTTCATCTAGGAATTGTGCAAGCATGTTTGGATCAGTAATCTGAATCTTAGCATCTACCTCAGTCTTCTTCACCTCAATTGCGGAGTTAATCAAAGCGACCTTGGCGCTTGTAACAGACCTAGGCATTCCTGAATGAACCCTTTCCTTATCGAGGATAATTCCGTCTACAAGTGTGCTATCCTTAATCGAGCCACCTTGCTTTTTCTCGATTTTGATGTCATCTAAATCTACAACTACTCCTTCATCTGTATCTTGAGCGACTGCCAAAACTGCTCTTACGGATATGTCGGCAAGGAATTCCTTGACCGCACCCGCACTCTTTCCAGTTAATGCGGTCTTTGCAACCTCATGCAATTTTTCTTCGTTTACTTCTATAGCATGAGCATCGATAAGATCTGCAGCCTTGTCTGCTGCAAGCCTAAAGCCTTCACAAATTACAGTTGGGTGGACGTTCTGTTCTACTAAATCTTCACTGCGTTTTAGTAATTCTCCCGCGATAACAACCGCACTTGTTGTACCATCAAAGCAATGTTGCTCCTGAGTCTTTGCGATTTCAATAATCATCTTTGCAGCGGGATGTTCAATATCCATCTCTTTGAGTATAGTTGCGCCATCGTTGGTGATTACTACATCTCCCATAGAGTCGACTAACATCTTGTCCATACCCTTTGGTCCAAGGGTACTTCTGACAGCATCAGAAACTGCTTTTGCAGCAGCAATGTTGTTACTTTGTGCAGTCTTACCACTTGTTCTAGTGGTTCCTTCTTTTAGAATGAAAATAGGTTGTTGACCGTTGTACATCGGAAATCACGCTCCAGAATCCAGCAATCCGCCGACCCAAGTGGGGGTCATAAGGCCTCGCACACGTTAGCACGCACGCGAGATGTCAAAGCAAGTACTAGATAGAGGGATTATTCACCCTTGTTTTGTTCTAACCACTTTTCACCATAATAGGCCCACTGCTCCATGGTCCAACCTTGAGGTAGGCCTTCCTCAGGAATTGGCGGCACCCCAGGTGGTAATTCCGCTTCTTGAGAGGACTCATCATCCTCTGATCCCTCTTCTTCGGATTCTAGTGATTCAGAAGAAGTAGGCTCTTGGTCAGATGGAAGTGGCGGAGGTGGCATTTCTGCTGCAGGGTTTTCAAAAATCTCGGCAGAACCACCGTACATCGAATTGGCTACTTCATCTGCCGCAGGAAGGTCGGGTGCGGCAGGGACTGAATTATCTCCTCCTAGATTCACAAAACTTGGAGAATAATCCTCGATACTGGAGTACTCTTCCAGTGGTGCCCTAGCCTCTTTGACTACCCTGAAGGTAATTACTGAAACTACAATCATGGCTACTAATCCAGCAATAACGAAGACGATATTGGCCGCTAGTTTAGCCATGAATCCCACATCTGGACCATCCTCAACTGGGACTGTCTTCACAAGCCGTATAGTAGTTGATGCAGATACTTTATCGATATCTGAGTCGACTGTCAATATAACATTGAAAGTCATTGTATTTTCTGCCAAATTATCGAGATTCTCTTGATTTAGGTCAACCGTGACTGTGACAATCTTTGTTGCATTGGCAGGAAGAACGAAATCTCGATCTTCGCTATTTACTCTGACATCCTCAACGTTGAAGAACAGGTTAGGTTCAGAAATCCTATCGATATCTGCTCGCATCAATTGCTCCGAAGAAGGGTTTAGATTCGTAACAACGAACTCTAGGGAAACCTCGCCCTTGTCTTCTATTACTATCCCTGCTGGGGGTGTGACGAGAAGCCAACCAACCTGTCCTACTTTGAAGTCCGCTTCGCCTTCTGCAGCGACAGTTTGCCCTACTGTACCTGCTTGTTGACTTTCAGCGATCAAAGTGACTGTTCTATCGCCATCTGCACCTTGACTAAAGGCATAACTTACTGTCAAATTNACTGAGGACCCAGGTTGAATCCAATCTGTCTTTCCANTGTTAAGCCCTGTTGCAAAGACTGTGATATCTTCGTGACTCTTATCAAANGAAATGTCGAATTTATCNGGCATGTTTCCGTTNTTCCAAACCTCCCAACGCATTGTCCTAGCNTCGTCACCNGCACGATANACCTCNTTGGTCANATCTAGGTCTGGTATTTCGATNAGNTANGTTTCTGGAACAGTAAGTAATAGCTGAACGCTTCTNTGATAATCAGGGTTGATTTGACTTGTTGCATGGACCCATATCTGATAGGTTTCATTTTCTATACCATACGGCATTGGGAACATCAACAAGACACTTGTATCCCCNCCGAATGGGTCTATTCCGAGGGTTTGTTCAGCATTCATCTCCAAACCCAGACGCCAGTCAGCNGCNATTGACAAATCGAATGCCTCTTCNGAATTGCCATCATTTACCAATTGAATTTCNATCCAACGTAANGCACCATCTGCTGGAGCCATCATNTCTCTAATTTGAGGGACTAGTTTCAGGTCNTGATCTATTGGAACCTCAACATGAATTGTCCATTCTGTTTGGAAATTGGCAGGAGCTCTACCACTAGCAATCAGNGTTATTGCATACGTTCCAGGAGTAATCTCATCAGGAGATGTGATTCTGGCATGCAATTCGAATTTTTCATTCAAATCCATCTCCACACTTGTTATCTCAACTCCGGTTTCATTTGTCCAGACAAGATTGGATGCACTCCAACGATTGTCGGCAAATGTACCTCCTAAATTCCAAATCGCCCTTTGGTTACCCGTATTCTTTAGGGTCATAACTACATCACCGGTTTCCCCTGGAAGTAAGGTTATTGCGGGGTTTTCCAAGGTTTTTTGAGTGAGATAGGACGAATAAGAAGCCGTTACATCAACGGGTAGATTGATGCTCCATTTGGAAAAGTTAGTTATCCCATCTCCAATATGAACATACCAGTCTACTTCCTGTACAGTCGCTCCGTCAGGAATTGTAAGATTGACCCATAAATCCATGGTTTCCAAGGGTTTGATATTCTTGGTCACAACATTATTGTCGAAATCATTTGGATGATTTGATTCGATTCTAAGTGGGAAATCCCACATCCAAGATTTGTTTGAAACTTCAGTGTAAACTCGAAGTGTAATATCAACATATCCATTGTTCTTGACAGTGCAGCCTAATGTAGGAGGGGTTGGGTCNGCTGGNATTACGATGTAAGCATTAGGAAGTGGATCATCACATTCAACATCGAGTGTATATTCCGGCACTCTCTCAATTCCAAAGAGGATGAAACCATCAAGATGAATTCCTTGGGTGGCAACTGATGAATCTGAATCAAATCTGAATGCAACAGTATAATCTCCATTAGGATGAACATCGGTCATGTTCCAAACCAATTGTGTCCAGTTTCCAAAAGTAGTGGATAATGGCATTGCTGAGTAGTTGAAGAATTCCTCATTCCCAGCATCAGCCTCTAATCTGACTGTGTCTCCTTGTCCCATACTACCCCATGCATTGGTGACTAACTGCAAGTTTAGATAGTCGAACCCACGAATTCTTGCTCTGCAGAAATAGTTTGCATAAATTGTCGATACGGTTGGATCGTATGTCCCAGAACCTAACCCATGACCTGGGTCTTCACATGAATCGAATGGAGTTAGCCAACCCCACCAAAGTCTATCTTGTCTGTTACTGGCATAGTCTGCACCAGGTCTCGAAACTCTCCAATGCTTTTCGCCAACAGCACTCGATGCATTCTCCATTCTCCAATGGCCGTAGTAATCGGGGTCTCCAGAAATAGATCCATCCGCATCGTATCCAGCACCTACCCATGTTGGATTGTTGTAACTTAGCTGGTTTGGACAATCGATTGTTCCATCCCCGTCAACGTCGCCGCAAATTCCGTTTTCCATCGGGTCGTTCCAAATCGCGACTGGCATCAAGCGATCGTACTGATTATTGTTTGAATTGTCATCTGCGAGGCCACCGTCTACAATTCCTCTGAGGATAATTCCTCCGAGAAGGTATCCATCATCATCGAGATAACTCTGAGCAGCGGTTGGAGTCCAATAAAATTCAGCCCTGAATGATTGGGCTCCTGACAGGGTCATATTCACTGACCATTCTGCTACCATTACACCAACTGGGTGCCAGATTTGCATTATTCCAACTGCACTAGCAGGTTGACCGGAGGTTCCTGCCTGAGTAAATGTCACGTTGATTTGAATCAATTCATCTCTCATTACATACTGAACAATACTACCATCTGGGTTTAACCATTCACGCGCCTCTAGTGTACCGTTACCTAATTCGATATCAGATACCTCGAAATCGATCAGTGCTCTTGGAGACACTTCTCGAGTGGGATTGTGCTCCAGTGCCGGGCCGAACGCGAGTGGCGAAAGGCTCGTCACCATAAGAATGGCAAAAAGGGCTAGTGGTGACATATTACGCATGGACAACGAGGTTCTGCGATATCGGCTCGGGTATGAAGGTTCGGTAACTGCGTGCGCCGCCCTACGGGCGGCATGAAAATGATTTTTGGGAAATCATAGAGGTGTTTAGGAACGAGTCTAGAATGCTGTTCAACCGATGAAGGGCTTATGTTGTCAGCAAGGTGCGACGGGCATATGACTAAGCGTGCAAACCCGTTTTTTCCACGCTTTGTTCTCGCCATAATTGTTCTCGGACAAGTTACAATTGCGCCGATTATTGGATTCTCCTTGACTTATTTGTTGTCAATAAAAAACGAAGGTGATCAACTCTCGTTTGACATTGATTTAGCGGCCCTAGATTGGATCATTATTGCCGGATTACTATATGGAACACTATCATTGATCTTAGCCCTAATTGCAGGGGCATATTCACCCGTAAGCGTCGTAGAAAGGGGCGGTTGGTCGACAGTTTTGGGCTTGAGAAGAAACGTCAATACACCAGAATTGATTGATAGAGCGAGATTGAACTTACAGAATAGCCCCTACGGTAAAATGGCCCGTTTGGTCAGTAGCAGAACTGACACTTACGATTTATTTTCAATCCATGGAGGATTACAAATTTTAGCCATCCCCATCCAGGTTGCATTAATCGCAATCCCTCTATTAATTATGGAAGGAATTCCTGAAAGTTATGTCGAGCCCGAACGTGCATTTGAATTGGGTATGGTAGGTTATTTCATCGCTCTTTGGTTCGGCCTAAGAATACAACCTCTTTATTCAAGGCACCTTATTGGAATCGCTGCTTGGTTCAGGAATATTCTAGCAAAAATTTCGAAGTTTTCCTGGATATTACCTATAGTTATTTTTTGGGTAATTGCAAGAGTAATGCTTCAGTTTTCCCTGGATAGACTTGATGTTGATTATCAGGCATGGCATAATGTTCAGCTGGAGGCTGTTTTAATGAAATCAATAATGCCAGCAGATCAGATTCCCGATGGAGCAATAATCGATTTTCTTGTAGCTATATCTGTCCTTCCTGTGGCTGTTTTCACAACTATTTCAGTTCTAGCAGGGGCACATGAAATGCCTGATTGGATGCGAGATCCAGAAGAGAAAATCGAAAATCTAAACCAAAATCAGCTTGAAGAAGAAAGTACATCAACAGTAGAAATGCAAATTTCAGAAGAAAAAACAGATGATTTACCTCCATGGCGGCGTACTACTAATTCAACTGAAACCAATGAATTGAATGACGAAACAAATGAAAATGAAAGTAGAATGGTTGATTTACCATTTGGTTTATTCGATGACTAGTCGATGATTGGAAAGAATTTCTCGACCCCCATATTGAGCAAATACCACCCAGTTGCCAATATCATTCCGAACAGGAATGGATTAGGCCCTAGGAGGTAAAGGCCGATGGTTGCTAAAACTGCTAACCCAAGCACTAGTTTCGAATCTAACTTAGCACAACTATAGGAAAAAATCGCGAATCCAGTCAAAAAATAAGCCAGCAGGCTGATACCAGTCAAAGTTTCACCCACTCAATTCGAACGAAGATTTGCTAATACTTTCTCGACTCTATCCATTCCTCTTGAAATGTCTTCTCGGCCAATGGTATATGCAAATCTAAGATGGCCTTCACCAGCTTCTCCGAAGGCTGAGCCCGGGCTACAAAGAACACCACCTTCTAGGAGAGCCATCGCAATCTCTTCACTGTTCATCCCAGGAACATCAACCTTGGGAAATACATAGAATGCCCCGGTAGGGATATGACAAGATACTCCTTCCATTGCATTCAATCTATCACAAATTAGATCTCTTCTAGCCTTGAATTCTTGACACATTTGTGCAGGATAGTTTGGCGCTTTTTCCATTGCCTCAAGCACTGCATATTGCATTGCATCATTACTGCACGCAGTGACATAATACTGCATTTTTGTAATGTGAGTCATGGCCTCTTCATTCTCCGAAAGAATATATCCAATTCTCCAACCAGTCATTGCGAAAGTTTTGGAGAATGAATTGATCATGATTACTTTGTCATAACCAGCACCGAGGAAGGACACGTGTTCACAATCGTATACAATTCTATCATAGACTTCATCGGTGATTACCCATAAGTCGTTTCGCTCTGCAAAAGCAAGTAATTCATCGCGCTCTTCCGGGGTGACATTCCCTCCGGTAGGGTTACTTGGGAAATTATACAATATTGCGACAGTGTTTTCGTTGACTCTTTCCTCTAAATCCTCAATCTTCGGTACGAATCCATTTTCAAATCTGCATGGATAAAGCGAAGGTTGACCACCACAAATCACTACATCTGGAGGGTACAAAGGAAAGTAGGGTTCCGGAATCAAGACCTCGTCTCCAGGGTCAACTAGTGCGAGAAAAATATCCAACAATGCATTTGTACCACTCATTGTAATGCAGACATTAGTTTCATCCAAGTCTGGGGAAAGATAGTGCCAAGTTTCTGCTATCTTTTGTCTAAGTTCAGGTAAACCCGCAGTAGTTGTGTACTTGTTACGACCTTCTCTCATAGCTTTCTCGAAAGCATCGATTGCCAACTCAGGCGGCTGAAAGTCTGGTTCTCCCAAGCCAAATTGAACCGAGTCATCACCCGCCATATCGAACATACGACGTACTCCAGTCGGACGTATGCTGTTCGCCCGTTCCGAAAACCGCACCATGACCTACGGAGAACAGAATGAGCATTTGAACTAACACCCTCGAATCCTTCGGATTCGCAGGATAAGATGAGAAATTAGCCTGAATTATTTCCCAATTAATTATCAGAGTCGAGTAACTCTGCTTCTACAACTTCCTCAATCTCATTTCGATTTCGAATACTGTTAATCATAATCTCAATCTTGTCATCAGAACGCGTTCTGACTAGAACTAATGATGCGACCCAGGCCAATGCAACAACAACAACAATACCAATTGCAACTGGAGGAATTGCTAGTGATTCTGAAGTGCCACCTGAACCTTCTATTTCGAAGAATACCGGTAATGAATGCATAGCACCAGCAACAGCATGAACTTCCACAGTATGGTTCCCAGATGACAGTTTATTTGGATNCAATAAAATGTGCCAAAAGAAGGGAGTTAGAGCACCTACCTGACTTGGAGTGATTGAGTAAGTTGTCTCCATCCATTCGCCTCCATCAATTCGATATTCTACTCGATCAATACTTCCTTCTTGGCCCCAAGCATGACCTGTCAAATTAATTACCTCACCAGAGGAATAATTGAGTCTGTGATTCTGTAATGTTGGTTCGATTAGTGGAGTTTGTCCGCTATCTCTTAGGAAAATTGCAAGTTCAACTGCTTCTAAAGCATCAACCATACCATATCCAAATTCTCTATTCCANTATGGATCGACCTCTGGAGCACTGGCTTCACCTCGTGATTCAGAGGTATGCTTGAGAACNTCTTTGATTTGTAATGGAGTTAAATTTTCGTTTGCCTCCCAAATCAACGCTACAATGCCAGTCACTGCAGGGGCAGCGTAAGAAGTTCCACTACCTCTTCCTGTGTACGTATTTTGCGATGCATCTCCTCCAAGGAAATTGTTGCATCCCCCACTCGAAACACAACCTTCCGCTTGGATTATATTTGTCCCTGGCGCACTAATTTCTGGAATTAATTCGTTTAGCGGATTACCATCACCATTGTCCTTGCGAGGACCCCTTGATGAATATCCAGCAATGGTGTCGTCTGATCTGTTGACGGTATTCTGATCATCAGTTGATGCGACAGTGATCGAAAGAGAGGACGCACTCATTCCAGATAGCCCATCGTTATCTTCTCCATCATTACCCGCAGCGTTGGAAACCACTACTCCTAACTCCATGGCTTCATCAAGAATTCTGCTGTGCATATCAGTCCCATCTGAACCTCCGTTCTCATGGCTGGTTATTCCCCATGAAAGAGAAATAATATCTATCCCATGACTCTCTTCCTCTACACCTGGCCAAGCATCGTCTCGATGGTCTATAATCCACTGAAGACCATTCATGGCAGATTCGTAAAATTCTTGCTCCAAAAGATAATTTTCGAACGGTCCTGCACCTACATCTGTTCCTATTCGAACGTCTACTAAGCCAGCATCTGGCGCAGAACCGTAGAAATCAGATTGGGAGCCGTCGGCCTCGATACCAGTTGCACTTGCCATACCCATACATGCTGTACCATGTTGATTGCCATCATCTGGATCAAATGAACCATCATCCTCACGACCTCCTGCAAGGATACATTGCGGGTCTGAATGTACGAAGCAAACAGCATCATATCCCGCTACAAATTTCGTATTGAGTCCAGGATGTTCATTATCAACACCAGTATCAACCATCGCGATATTAATTCCTTTACCTGTCACTCCAAAATCCCATGCTCCAATTGGATATTCTGAGGAGTTCATGGCTTTCACCGCAGGAGTTTGTACATCTCCATAGAAAACTAGAGAACCGTATCTCTCCACCATAACTACACCATCCAATTCTGCTAATTGCCAGATTTGACTTGCATTGACATCCCCAAGTAATAATGCATCGACAACAGGCAATTCGATTTGAATATCAAAACCTAACTCTTCCAATTTGATTTTGTCCATAACCGAAACATCACGGAAATAGGATAGTCCAACATTTACCGGTCCGGATTCAAGTTGTAACGAGTCATGAATTCCATTGCGATCTGAATCTAATGAGGTATGTTCCCACCAATTTAAACTAGAATCCCACCAGATTGGTTCCTGATCTGGTACTTCAGTTGTGAGACCTTCTTCAATTAACTGAAGGCCTCCAGAATCTAATGNGGTATGTTCAGGATTTGAACTAGGGGCAGCAATACTTCCAGCGAGTGGAGACAATAGAATGAGCACTAGAGCTACTGCAATCGACCTACTATCCATTANAGCAAGCGCGAACGGCCGTACTTCATCAATCCCACCACACTATGAATCTGGAGATAATAGGTAAAACATCGCTGATTTAATGGTGGGGGCAGAGGGATTTGAACCCCCCTCCACCGGTCTGGAGCCGGTAATAATACCGGGCTATACTATACCCCCAATCTGTGCTTAGACGAGCGGCCATACTCTTATGATGCTCTCGGTTGGTTAGTTTAGAGTTGAGTTGATTATTCGAAATCAAAAATTCCCAAATAATGGGCCGACTAGAAGGCTGATAANCAACCAAGACCCNAGAATNGCACTCGCTAGACCCCATGCTCTTGGACGAATCCCTACACTTAGACTACCAAGTGTTCTAGGTATTGGACCGGTTATTCCGATTACAGCACGAGCAATTACTACTGTCAAACCTGCTGCTAGGATTAGACCTAATAGCATCAACAAAGAGAGAATTATTCCCAAAAATCCAGTCCGAGCAATTGCACCCACACCCTGAGCCACCAAATCGGGTGTGCGCAACCAAATCAGCCAGGCCACCCAAATTCCTAAGTGAAGGTCATCACTGAATGATGNTGCCTTTTTCCAATCACGATACTCATCTGGTAGTCTAGAATGAATCTTATTTGAAATCCAGTCCAACTCTGGGATTTTGCCACTTGTTAGTGTCCTTATTCCGTGGTAAGTTAGGATGAGAGCAAGTGTAAATTCAATCCAAATCCACCATGCCCCCAAGCCAAATGCTGCCATCAATGANATTGGTATTGCCCACAAAGAAAAACCCACACCTGCAGCAAGCAAAGTCAACAATACTCCGGAACCAGGCAGGAGAACTTCATCGGGCTGCTCATATTTCCTTTCGCGCGGCATTGCTAGAACAAACAATGGAAGTAAAGCAGTCCCCCATAGTAGAGTAAGTGGATCGAATACGCTATGACCAGAGCCCTTTGTTGCTTCTTCGACCGCGTCAGCAATCTCCGAGCTTGAGTAAATTCCAGGTGACCAGGCGGTAATGAAACCCGCCGCGTCAATGATGATTACTGCATCACTTGCCCCACTTGGGAAGGATTTCCCCACANTTGAATCAGCNTTATCCATCAATAATGGCCAAGAGCCATTAATCAACTCNGAATGGGAGTCTAAATCGACAGCTCTAACCCCCTCTCCCGTAGCTATTTGAACGAATGAAATGTCTCTATCAATCAACGCATCAGCCATTCGGAAATCATTTGCTTGTCGGTTTGCATTAGCAGACCCGGGAACATACAATCCAACAACAACTGCGTCGGAATCAGATAGTAATTCAAACAAAGATATCGAACCATCCCCCCCATGTTCCAAGAGAGTAAAAGAGGGAGCGGCGCCATCTGAACGTGGTGCATTTGCGTCTATGTCGGGCAGATGGATTGCGGGACCTATGCTGGCTATGGCGAGAACGAGAATTACAGCATAAGCAGGAAGAGGTAACATGGCCTCTCTCATTGAGGCCCCGAGCCAAGCAATTACTCCAAGTGGAATCATTACAGCGACCCACGTTCCACTCAACAGTGCTTGAGGATCTTCCTCCACTTTGAATTTCAAAACTCCAATAACATCACAAGGTTCAGCAGGGTCTTGATCTTGAAGTTTGAAGCAACCATCAATCATGTACAATCCGGGTTCCAATGGTTTTGACGTAGACCATGTAAGAACGGTCCTATTTGCTTCTCCGACTCTAAAGGAATGAGGTGATTCAAAGTGTTCTAGCCTCTGATCTTCTTGACCGAATCCATGAACCATGGATTCGTAACTATCCATAGGCCCGACAACTTCGATTACCTGCTGTGAAAAATCCGTAGGGCCCCAAGGTGANATAGGAGTAAATTCGATTCTGGTTATGCGATTCGAATCGGTGACTTGGTCTAATTGAGGATCTATCAAATCCCCAGAAAATGTGATTCCACTTTTGGCATCATATGTACCCCACCATAATGACCCGGGTTGAACACAATCATGCTGTACGGATATTTGGAGAGATAAGGCATCTCCTGGTCCTAAGTCCACATCATTGACGGGTGCTTCGACCTGAAAAATATGGGATTGAGTATAGGATTCTTCCATTGTTACGACATTTGTGGCCATGTCATTTAGAAGGGTGTAAGCGCCCCATCTTAGTGTGACAAAAAATTGGGTTGTAGCTCCTGCAGGAGAACCCGGGACAACATTCGTTTGTCTACAAACTGGAGATTTCGCTTCTAATGAAGCGTATAACTCAACCATTACTGTGCCATTTAGGGAAAGCGCCTCTACTATTGGTATTCCTTGAACATCAACGAGATTTTGCGGCGCACCCGCTGTCTTAGAGAAACTGGCGGAACCACCCGGTATCCCGGTAAGAATAGGCCAGTCTCTGCGAAGCTCGGGGGCTTCTTCTGTACCATGAAGGAATATATTGTGACTTTGGGGGATGCTGAGTTCTAGNCCNGGACCAAATTCTTCTACCTCTTGACCACTAGTAGAACTGGCTACAAAAGTTCCGACAAGAAGAAGAAAAATTGCTGTTGCAACTGATCTTGTCCTTAACAACGGTNACACCTCTTGCCCCTTCGCCAATTGAACCGGCATTCAAACCTCCCGCTTCGTTGGGTTGAACAAAACCGCATTCTCTAGACTCCAAACTGGCTTCCCGTTAGAGGAAGCGAGTATGGAAAATTATGGCCATTAACGCACCTGATAGTGTTGCAAGGAAGTTTACAGAATGCTTTCCAATTAGGCCTTTGTTCTCAAAAAGTGCCCCTAGAATGGAATCCACTTGACAACCAAGCCAACCGATGAGTGTTATTACCACAAAAATTGTCAATAGAGGGATTTCAACGTCAGTAATTGAAGAAAGACTCACCGAAAGGAATGCAATTAATGCAGCACCACCCAATGCAGCGAATGTGCCGGTAACCGACATTCCCCCNTTAGTTCCAGCCGGTACNGCTTCAAGGTTGATTATACTTCGAGTTCTAGGATCTAAACTACCTATTTCGGAGGCTAATGTATCTGAGGCGGCGACGGAGATTGAAGCGCAGGCTGCCAAGTAAGCCCATTCTGGTTGATCGAGAGTGAAATTTGCAATAGCGACTAATGAGGCTACGCCTCCATTAGCCATCACATTACGCCATCCACGGGCTCCTTTGTTGTCCTCTGCCAACCTTAAGGCAGCCTTCTCCTCATACTTCCACAATGTGGCTAATGAGCCTACTGCGAGGAATGAAATCAGAATCGTTAACCATGTCCAATGACCGAACAAAGATACTGCAAGTCCGACTATTGCGGCAGCAATTAATCCAGTTTTATCTAACATTCCACGCACTGCAGAGAGCATCATCAAGCCGAATACTAGGCTGACTGAAATCATCTGGTCTGCTGTTGGGTCCATGTCCTACCCTACCATTACGACGTCAGAGGATGATGAAGGATTCCCCAATGCGGCCTAATTCGCAGGGAGAGAACGAACCCCCCTGAAGATACCACGAGCGAGAATGAGTAACACAATAATCAGTATCGAAACCCAAGCCATATTCAGTAAAAAAACACCACCCCAACCAAGTCCAATTAAGTCGCCTAATTTCTCGACACTAACCAGAGTTCCATTCCAGAATGCATGACCACCTATGGCAATGCCGAGACAAGCCATTACATTCTTTGCAGGCAATATGCTGAATCCAGCATCTGTTCTTATTTTTGCAGCATCCAATGAAGTCACCAATGAATGACCGACATCTCTAGTTCTGACACCGGGGGCATCGATTTCTCCCCCTGTTTTTTTGTCTATTAATTTCCAGTTAGACCCTTCATCGTCTTTCGCCAACATTTCCTCAAACGTAGGTCTAAAATCATCAAAGCCAGAATAGTCACCATCACCATCTATGTCGAAGCCAAGATTTTCTGCGAAATCAACCGATTTAATGCTGAATCGATTAATNACCCACTTCATTCGCTTGTCGGCATCTGTGGTTTTCGAATAATAGCCAAGACCAAAACCTGAGATTCCTGTCCATAATCCATGCGCAGGAATTGAGCCAATTCCTCTCATCAGCGCTGTTAAGGTCATTGAGGGAGCGCCCCCAAAAGCACTACCCAAAATATAGGCGAGGTTCTCGATTAAAGCAAATCCTAATCCAACAGTGAATCCGACTTGAAATCCCTTTTTTGGATTACGAATAGAAGACAAAAACAAACATACAGCCAATAATTTGAAGATTTCTTCTCCAATTGGCGCACTAATCGCTGCAGTCAAAGCCATTTCAGTAGATTCTGAAAGCCCACTTGGAAGAATTAGAGGAAAGAGGAAACTGTTGACAATTAATGCTGGAAGAGCAGAGGCCATTCCAGCGATCATCCACGCCTCAGCGTCCCTTCTTTTGGTAGGCAGACCAATAATTTTCGATGAGGTTGCCCACCATGCAAAGACAGGAATCGAAAATGCTGCTATTGAGAGGAGGAGCACTGGTATGAAAGAAAGTAAGTAAACTACTCCAAGTAAGTCTTCATCTCCAGACACTAGCGATAGCAGTAGTGGAATTGATAGCATCACACCAAATACCAAGATCGCGATAAATGCACCCCAAACTTGAGTCAATGGGGGCAAGTCTAGAACTGAATCGTCCGTTATCACAAAACGCTGGAAGCTTGTTCGCTCGNGAGTTTTGAGGGATCCACCCTCTGGGAGAGGGTGATGGTTCTTTCCTGATTTGTCCGGAGTTGCCAACCTAACATGAATCAACTTAGGTCGGTGGAGGAGAATTAAGAATGGTAGTGGAATCAAAGAACAAATAGCCCCTAAAGCTGAAAGCTCAACCACACCGTAGATTAGACCAGCAATAACAAAACTAAGCCCAAACCAAATCAAAATGAATGCAAGAATTACCGTCCCGAGCATTCTCCAGTAATTATTCCATGGCTTGCTTTTTGTTGCCAATTGTATNTTCCCAGGTGCTTGGGTAAGGGCTACTGGATCTTCCAGTAGATACCGCCTTCCAGTTGCATCTGTGATTATCCTCGACATAGAATCACCCCGGTGCCGCTCAGATCGCCCATCACTCGCGACGCCCAAGGCATCCGGTGCGGTTCCTCATCACAGCGACAAGACTCGGTAGATGGCTTTCCATTTGAGGTTCAGCCCTGATTACTAGCGTGAGCCCATGATTGCACCACAAGCGCCACAATACAACTCCACTCTATTGTTGTCTTTCTGCATAGACCACTCACCGCATGCTGGACAAGGAGGGAGGCCTTTTTCACTAGGAGCGACTCTAGGTCCTGTTCGACGCTTTTTCTTTCGGGGAATGTACCATCCTCCCTTGGGTTTCCTGACCTTCGGCATACTATCGGTTATAGTTGACATCATCAAGTGTTTCAAGACACTTTTGGACCGTTGACATCAAGTGTTTATTCAACTCCCACAGATCATGGATTGCGTTGTGATAGGAGCGGGTGTTTCTGGCCTCTCCACTGCAATCCGTTTGTTAGAGGCCGGACATGATGTTCGAGTCTTTGCTAGAGAATTTTCACCGGATTTGGTATCAGATGTTGCTGCCGCTTTGTGGTACCCATTTCTTGCTCATCCAATAGAGAAAACAGANCGTTGGGGTGCTGAGACCTATACCGAACTAACGAGATTAGGGGAACAAGAACCAACGTCTGGAATAACCATGAGATTTGGTAGAGAATACCTTCGTGAAGTTGTAGAACTTCCCGGTTGGAGGAAAGATATCACTCACTTCCGAGTTCTAGACTCNGACGAAATTCCAGAAGGTTGGATTTTCGGATGGGAATTTGAATCACCAATTATTGAGATGCANCACTACATGCCTTGGCTGTTACAACGAACTCGTGAATTGGGTGGAATAATCGAAGAAATTATTGTTGAAGATTTAGCCGAAATATCAGCTGATGTTATTGTGAATTGTAGCGGTATAGGAGCAAGAGAATTATGCCAAGATACAGAGGTTAAACCAGTTCGCGGCCAGATCATTTACATTAATCAAGACCCTGGATATGGTAGATTTGACCAACAACCAGAGACCTTGACATATACCATTGCAAGGAGGGATTGTACAGTACTTGGCGGAACCGCTCAAAGTGATGACTGGAGCCTTGAATTACGTGAATCAGACCGTGAAACTATCCTACAAAAATGCGAAGCGGTTTGGCCTGAACTTGATAGAAGCAAGATTATTGGAGAATCGGTTGGCCTCCGCCCTTCAAGAAGTGAAGTTCGTCTTGAATCTGAGTTAGTTAATGACACCTTAATCGTCCATAATTATGGACACGGAGGCGCAGGAGTGACCCTCTCCTGGGGTTGTGCTGACGAGGTNGTTTCACTGATAGAGGCCTCCCAATGAATGAGGAATCTGAAATTTTTGATATAGTGAATGATAATGACGAAATCGTTGGCTCGGCTAGTCGGAACGAGGTTCACAGAATGGGCCTGAAACATAGGTCAGTCCATCTACTAATTTTCAACAAACAAGGGTCAGTACTGTTACAAAAGAGGTCCATGGAAAAGGATACATTTCCTGGAACTTGGGATTCTTCAGTATCCGGACATGTTGATTCTGGAGAGAATTATGACGAAGCCGTAATTAGAGAATCCTGGGAAGAATTGGGTGTTAAATTTGAAGGGGTTCCTGAGAAGATTTCCAAAGTGGATGCTTGTGAAGAAACCGACAATGAGTTCTCTTGGGTTTATCGACATTTTTCTGAAGGTCCATTCTCACCNAATGAGGATGAAATTTCTGAAATTAAGTGGTTCACAAAAGAAACTTTAGATGATTATAATCTAGATGATTCATCGATTTTCTCACCCGCTTTCTCATTAATTTGGAGAAAATTAATGAAAAATCCAGAGGACTATTCTAATACGCAGATTTAGTGGTTGTAATTACTACTGCTCCAATCTTGTAAGGATCTCCATTAGAGGATGGGCGTCTGTCTTCTAATCGGCCCTTCCAACCATCTTCTATTGTGCCGATTGGAATTCGAATTGAGGCACCTCTATCCGAGACCCCGTAGGAGAATTCGTGTATGCTTTGAGTCTCATGAAGACCGGTTAGCCTCTGCTCGTTGTGTGCACCGTAAACATCGATGTGCTTCTTGATATTCTGACCGAAGGCCTCGCAGATCTTACTCATGAGCTCCTCTCCACCCTCATCTCTCATCCTTCCGTCACTGAAGTTGACGTGCATTCCTGAACCATTCCAGTCTGTGGGTCCGA
Source organism: Methanobacteriota archaeon (assembly GCA_002685415.1). Lineage (GTDB taxonomy): Archaea > Thermoplasmatota > Poseidoniia > Poseidoniales > Thalassarchaeaceae > MGIIb-O1. The sequence goes on along the minus strand of NYXO01000002.1, from coordinate 3,761 downwards.
GGGGCTTTGGATGCCATTCAATTGCTAGCCCATATTTTTCTGCATTTCTTTCTGCAAGGTATCTTGAGACCCAAATCTGATCGCCGGCTTCTTTCGCACCCTTTGCGAATATTTGGTATTCCCATTGGCCAACAGCCACCTCTGCATTGATCCCTTCGACATTCAAACCGGCATCTAGGCACATGTCAAGATGGGCTTCGATAACATCCCTTCCGAAAGTGTTCATAGCCCCAACAGAGCAATAGAACTGGCCTTGCGGAGTTTGGTCTCGAGGGAATCCAAGTGGTAGGTTGGATTCAGGATCCCATAGGAAGTACTCTTGCTCATATCCGAACCAGAAATCATCATCGTCCTCATCTATTGTTGCCCTTCCGTTTGAAGCGTGGGGCGTTCCGTCAGCATTCAAGACTTCACACATTACTAGATAACCATTGATTCTATCAGGGTCTGGGCAAATGAAAACGGGCTTTAGGAGACAGTCAGAATCACCACCTTCTGCTTGTTGGGTTGATGAGCCATCGAATGACCACATCGGGCACTCTTCTACTGTACCTCCGAAATTAGATCTGATCATTGTCTTGCTTCGCATGCTCTGTGTCGGTTCGTATCCATCTAACCAGATGTACTCAAGTTTGGCTTTAGGGTCCATAGGATACGACGAATAATGTACGGTTAATATAACTCACCATTTGTTCAGTTTCCTGATAGNATAGNCGCAACAATTTCAATGAATCAAAAAGAAATTGAACAAATGAATAACAATTGGGAATAAATTCATTAGAATGACGAAATTTCGCAGAATATAACCCTTCCTTTTTGCCAAACGATTAATTCAGCATATTCGACATTCACTTTGAAAGTAGTAAATAGTTTCGAAATAAATCCAGTTTTGTATTTTGTTACTTGCTTCGACAATGTAGGGATGTTCTTGATATCTGTATTTTTAATGCTTGAAAGCTTATCTGCGTGGGACGTGATTGGAGTATAGATTTGGTGGACGTGCCGAGATTTGAACTCGGGGCCTCTTCCATGCCAAGGAAGCGCGCTTCCAAGCTGCGCCACACGCCCAGTGAGATTACGACCTGCGACGGCCATTTAAGGAGAACTGAGCAGGCAATGGCATGAGTGATGGTGCTGTCTCATCCAGTCCGAATGGACCTCCCNATTTACCAGAGGGCATTATGGATGAACTATCCTCTAGATTATCGCGTGATGATGCGCCTTTTCTTCGACATTTACCCAAGCAACTTTCTNTACAGTGGGCAGATGCCTCAGATAATCGCTTNGGNTTTACTCGGTTTGAGTTTGACCATCACGAATTGTTNCGNAGACGNAGACTCAGGGGCTCNCCTGGNCCANTNACAATCGCNTTACATCCAAGATTGAAGGATGATGAGAAACTATTCATGCACACTCTAGTCCATGAATTACTACATGCGGCTGGATTAGTTGATCATGGTAACCAACATAGTGAGCTTGTNAATGAAATTGCACCCGCTCCAAAACTATCTGAATCACCCGTTTTGAGGAGTATGAGAGAGGAGGTTCTAGCGGAACTTCCTGAACAGTCATGGATATGCGGAGAATGTGGCCATACATGGCAGAGAAGAAGGGTGTCTTTACCTCAAAGATGTCCAAAATGCGCTCGCCCATTTAGCAGTCGATAGATCAGATCAGAAGAGATAATGCCTGCAAAATCACCATGAACTCGTACTAGGTAAGAACAGCCAATGGAATTCCCGCCAACACCAGATGATATCTCTAATTTGGTTGACGATTTCATAGCTGAATCTTTTCCTACACTGATGGCGATTATTGCTATCGCAGCATACTCTGGGTTCGTTTTCATGTTCTACAGGCTTCTAGCGAAAAGAGATATCCTGAATCTGGACCTAAGCAAATATGACCAGACAATGGATGGAAAGATTCGAGCCTTCTTTAGGACCGCTGTTTGGTTAATCCAATACGCTCTGGCGATACCTGTTCTCATCGGCTTCTGGACCGTTGTTATGGCAGTGATTCTAACCCTCCTAGCTGATGGAGATGATCACGCCAGGAATGCGTTGCTTGCCACAGCGGTTGTAGGTTCGGTGCGAATTCTGTCTTATTGGACTGAGGATTTGTCTCGAGATGTTGCAAAGATGTTGCCATTTGCGGTTCTTGGTGTATTCTTGGTCAGTTCAATTTCTGTAGAGTTCAGTGAATTCGAAGAATTGATCGAGAATCGAAATGAGTTGGCTCAATCCTACCTCAATAGCCTCATTTTGTTATCAATCTTAGAGACTATACTGCGTATCTATCATGGCCTTAGAGAATTGATTGGCGGACAACGCAGAGTAAACAAGAAATTGAAGAAAATGGCGAAGGAAACCGGTCGCTCAAAGTCTGATATTCGTGAAGATATGCTGGACGATGGAATACTCAATCATAGCACTGGCGAAGAAGTCAATGAGTAGTATTGTTATTCAGATTGGAACTCTATCTAACTCTAGATGGCAAGGTGCAGGTTTCACAAAGGGGAAGCACCCCGCCTCGCATGGGTGCGTGGTGTAGTCTGGATATCATGCTGGCCTTCTAAGCCGGTGACCCGGGTTCGAATCCTGGCGCGCCCACCACCATTCTCCTCAGAATGATTCCGAAGGTATTCACCGTTTACATCAAATACACCAAGCAGGTCGGCGCGACGCATGAAGCGAGGTTCCCGTGCGTGGAAGAAGGCTGGGAACCAGCGCTGGAAGTGGCGAAAGAAGAAGCTACGAAGGCGAAAGGCTGCTCGAAAGCAAGCCCGTCAATGAACTCTTCACAGAGAAGAAACAAGGTCTGCGACTACAGCTTCCGGATCTTGTGCTTTCGTGACACCGCTAGCAAGTAGAACTCCCGTTGTTCCAAGTTTAATCGCTGCTGCAACATCAGCTCCGTTTTTTACTCCAGCACCACACAGGATTCCAACTTGCTCGGAAATTTCCTTTACTGCAGNGGCTGTTCCACTAACTATCGAGGGNTCTGCTGTTGTTACAGAAATATCTCCACCAATCAATTCCGGTGGTTCAACCGCAACAAAATCCGGGCCTAATGCGGTCAATGCACGAGCCTCTTCGATATCTGCTGCACAAGCGCATACAGTGAANCCTTCAGGGACTTGGTCGAGTAACATGGCNACATGCTCGATTTCCACTTTGTGCTCTGCGTGATTGATTAGTGTTCCAGTAGCGCCTCTTTCAANAGCGGTAGCNGGATGTAACCAACCAGTAAATGANCCGAATCCGACTGGGTCAAGATGTTGGCACCAAACCTCTAAANTNGGTGCNGCAGCAACAACNGAACTAAGGTCAAAAGCAGATACTGCAANTACCATTCGAGCATTTGTTTCAACGCTCGCAATTGCTCTGGCTAAAGCTTCTGCACTAGCGCCATGTGCGGTCTCGTATGTCTTCAGATTGACCACAACTAGAGGTTGATTCACAGTTATGCGAGAAGCATTAACTCTTTGACGCTGACGGGGATTAATCCAATACCTAGCACTGATTCTTGAGGGTATGGCAGGTAAGCCGGAATGGACTGAGTCAGTTCTTTCTGAGCATTACAACAAATCAAATCTCATCGACTTAAGTTGGCTAGAAAAATCAAGTCGGCATCAATTCCGTTGGCGTACTCTAAAGGGACCTTGGGTGACCTCGAAAAGAAGAATAGCCACAACAAATTCTCTGGTGAAGGAATTCCAAGGCTCAATGCCAACCGACGTCTATGTCTCTACATCATCT
>NYXO01000055.1 GCA_002685415.1 Methanobacteriota archaeon | reverse complement strand
AAGAATTCAACTTAGAAGAGTTTTTTGAGAACATTGACATGTTAGTTGATAAAAATAGAGTTGAAAGAGCTGTTTCAAAAATTGATTCTATATTGCCTAAACTTAGATCTAGACCAGAGCTTTATAGCTTATATCTTAAAAAAAATGAGCTACAAGCTAAAGTAAATGGAATTGAACAATACTTAAAGTCCCTTAACGAATTAGCAGAAATATTCCCTGAGAAATCAATTGAATTAAAAACAAGATTACAGTTTTTAAAAAACATTTCAGATAAAAAATCAATTTCAATAGACGACGATTCTTTTGTGTTGTTTTTTGTTTTAAATAAAAACGAAAAAGTCAAAAGTTTAGTTGATTATGAATATAAAGTTGACAATTACAATAAGGATATAGACTTTTTATCTATTTATGATTTAAGCTCACTTAATGATGCCGAGTCCTTGTCGCAAGAAATAATTAAGAAAAACAAAACATTGTCAAATAATAAATATTTTGTAATTTCGACCCCCCAATACATTAATGTGCTGGTTTTTAAAACTTTAGATGAACTAAAAAGTTAAGTTATGGCAGAAAATAAATTTTTTTCATCCCCATCAGTGGATGTAATTGAATCCTCAACTAAAATAGTGGGGGATATCGTATCAAAAGCTGATTTTAGAATTGACGGTGTTGTTGAAGGAAACATTACTACAACTGGTAAAGTTGTTGTTGGAACGTCTGGTAAAATTTCGGGAAAACTAAATTGCTCAAACGCTGATGTGTCAGGTTCAATAAGCGGACATATTCAAATATCTGAAACCCTTTCATTAATGTCGGAATCTTATATTCAAGGAGACATAACTACAGCTAAACTTTCAGTGGAAGAGGGTGCTCAAGTTGACGCAACAATTGTTATGAAAACTGGAAAGCAATTAAAAGCTGTTGAAAGCGAAAGCGCCAACGATAAAAAACCAGAAGCTGAAAAAACGGCCTAGCACATTAGCAACATTTGCAGTAATCAGCTTTGAAATGGGTATTACCATATTCATTTTTTCAAGAATTGGTAAATGGATTGATTCGCTTTACGATCTAGAAATAAACTTTACACTAATTATGTCTTTAATTGGTTTTGCACTTGCATTTTTTGTTGTTTATAAACAGTTAAAGAAATTAAATAAATAGCTTTATTTTTTGAGTTAATATCTTAACTTTGCGGCATTGTTAATTGTTGCCGATATTCTCATATGAATTTTGCAAAATTTTTTCTTTCATTTAGCTTAATTTTTAGCCTATCCATTAACGGCTACTCACTTGATAAAGACCCTGAGAAAACAGGAAACATAAAAGAAGAAATAAAAAAATATATTGCTCATCACTTAAAAGATTCTCATAGTTTTGGTATTGCATCTTACACCAACGAGAATGACGAAAAAGTTTATTTAGAAATTCCTCTGCCAGTTATCCTATATGATAATGGCTTCAAGTTTTTTATGTCATCAGAATTTAAACACGGTAAAAAAGTAGTCACTAGCAATGAAAATTATTATAGAATGTATTATGATAAAAATAGAATTTATAAAACTGATAGTGAAGGAACATTTATTTACGACGATTCTAATAAATTATTGAATGAAAAACCAATAGATTTTTCAATAACCAAAAACGTTGTCGTTATGATTTTTACAGCATTATTCATGTTATGGTTATTCATAAGCTTGGCTAGATCTTATAAAACCAATAAAGGGATTTCAAAAGGAATGGGTAGATTTTTCGAACCTGTAGTTTTATATGTTAGAGACGAAATTGCTAGACCAAATATTGGGAAGAATTATAAGAAATACATGAGTTTTTTATTGACNATTTTCTTTTTTGTATTNTTCNTAAACTTATTAGGTCTNACCCCTATTGGAATTAATGTTACTGGAAATATTGCAATTACCTTTTCTTTAGCNCTCCTTACTTTTATTATTACNAATATCACAGCCAATAANAATTATTGGGNGCATATTTTTTGGATGCCCGGGGTGCCNAAGCCCATNAGACTTATTTTAGCACCAATAGANCTTTTNGGNGTTTTTATAAAACCACTTACCCTAATGATTCGANTNTATGCTAATATGCAAGGGGGNCACATAGTAATCATGAGNATAATAGGNCTTATGTTTATATTTTACAATTGGATTGGCAGTTCACTTTCATTTGTTCTTGCCTTTTTATTAATGATTATTGAACTTTTTGTNGCGCTNTTACAAGCCTACATTTTTACTATTTTGTCTGCTTTGTATTTTGGATTTGCAAATGAAGAGCATGAACATTAAAATTAAATTATGTTAAACTAAATTAAATTATATTTTATTATGGAAATACCAGCAATTATCGGCGCAGGACTTTGCGCAATCGGAGTCGGAATAGGACTCGGCTTAACAGGAAAAGGAGCTATGGAAGCTATCGGTAGACAGCCCGATGCTTATGGCAAAATTCAAACTCTAGCACTTATTTTAGCTGCATTAGCAGAGGGATTTGGCTTTGTAGCTTTATTTGCTGTTTAAACTTAATTAACGGTCTTACTTCAAAAAATTGGAGTAATTCTAATTTTATTTATTATGGAAAAATTACTAGAAGAATTTTCAATTGGGCTATTTTTTTGGCACTCTTTAATTTTCTTGTCTTTGATTTTTTTGTTGAAAAAATTTGCTTGGAAGCCAATCTTGGATACAATTAATGAAAGAGAGGAAGGAATTAAAGATGCTCTTGAATCTGCTGAAAAAGCAAGAGAAGAGATGCAATTATTACAAGCTGATAATGAAGAAATAATGAAAAAGGCCAGAATTGAAAGAGATTCAATTTTAAAAGAAGCTAGAGATTTAAAGAAAGCAATCATAAATGAATCTAAAGATGAAGCAAAAAAAGAAGCAGAAAAAATCATTGAAAGCGCTAATGAAGCAATTAGAAATGAAAAAAACGCTGCTGTCTCCGAGATTAAAAAGCAAGTTGCAGGCCTTTCTATTGAAATTGCCGAGAAACTTCTAAATGAGAAGCTTTCAGAAAATGATAAGCAAATGAAAATTGTTGATGAATTATTAAAGGACGTTAAACTTAAATGAATTATAACAGAGTAGCATTCAGATACGCTAAGGCTTTATTATTGTCATGTAAAGATGATAATGAAAAACTTGAAGCGGCACATAATGATATGTCATTTATCAATGATACTTTTGATGAATCTGAAGAGCTTAAGCTTTTTATTGATAGCAAGGTTATCAAAGACAGTGATAAACTAGCTACTCTAAATGAGATTTTTGAGGATATTAATGATTTGAGTAAAAGTCTAATCAAACTATTAATGAAAAATAGGAGAATTGATCTTTTTGATGACGTCTCCAAAAGTTTTACAGTTTTATACAATGATTATGTAGGTAATCAGGAAGTTACTCTAACAACAGCTTCTGAAGTTGAATTTGAGAAGTTAAAAGAAATAGAACAAAAAGTAAAAGAACTAACATCAAAAAATGTTAATCTAACCAATATAGTTGATAAGCAAATTGTTGGCGGATTTGTTTTAAGAGTTGGAGATTTACAATACAATGCTAGTTTTAAAGACCAACTTAAAAAGTTGGAGCAAGAATTTTTAAACATAACAATACAATAAATTATGGCAAATATTAAGCCCGCTGAAATATCAGCAATTATTAAGAATCAATTAACGGGATCAAAAGTTGGCCCATCATTAGATGAGGTAGGGACTGTCTTGCAAGTAGGTGATGGTATTGCAAGGGTTTATGGTCTTTCAAATGTTCAATATGGTGAATTAGTGCAGTTTGATAATGGAATGGAGGGNATCGTNTTAAANCTTGAAGAAGATAATGTNGGTGTNGTTTTNTTAGGNCCNTCCAAAGANATAAAAGAAGGAGATACTGTAAAAAGAACNAANAGAATTGCTTCAATTAATGTTGGAGANGGAGTNGTTGGNAGAGTNGTAAATACATTAGGACAACCAATTGATGGTAAAGGNAAAATTGANGGCAANATGTATGAGATGCCATTGGAAAGAAAAGCNCCTGGTGTTATATATAGACAGCCTGTTAATGAACCTCTTCAAACTGGTATTAAATCAATTGACGCAATGATTCCAATTGGTAGAGGCCAAAGAGAATTAGTGATTGGTGATAGGCAAACAGGGAAAACAACAGTATGTATTGATACCATTTTGAATCAAAAAGAATTTTTTGATGCTGGAGAACCTGTTTACTGTATTTATGTGGCAATTGGACAAAAGGCCTCCACTGTCGCAGCTATTGCAAAAGTTCTTGAAGAAAAAGGTGCTTTAGCCTACACAACCATTGTTGCAGCAAATGCATCTGATCCCGCCCCTATGCAGGTTTATGCTCCATTTGCTGGTGCTGCTATTGGTGAATTTTTTAGAGATACAGGAAGACCTGCATTAATTATTTATGATGACCTTTCAAAACAAGCAGTTGCCTACAGAGAAGTTTCACTTCTTTTAAGAAGACCTCCTGGCCGTGAAGCTTATCCAGGTGATGTATTTTATCTACATTCAAGATTATTGGAAAGAGCTGCTAAGGTTATCAATGATGATGATATTGCAAAAAACATGAATGATCTTCCTGAAAAACTAAAACCAATTGTAAAGGGTGGAGGTTCTTTAACTTCATTGCCAATTATTGAAACACAAGCAGGTGACGTATCAGCATATATACCTACAAATGTTATTTCTATTACAGATGGTCAAATATTTTTAGAGTCTGATCTTTTCAACTCAGGTGTTAGACCTGCTATTAATGTGGGTATCTCTGTTTCAAGAGTTGGTGGATCTGCACAAATTAAGTCCATGAAAAAAGTTGCTGGAACATTAAAGTTAGATCAAGCTCAATTTAGAGAATTACAAGCATTTGCTAAGTTTGGCTCTGACTTAGATCCAGTAACCCTAAGCGTAATTGAAAAAGGTAAAAGAAATGTTGAAATTCTAAAACAAGCTCAAAATGATCCTTTTAAAGTTGAGGATCAAGTTTCAATTATTTATTTAGGATCAAAAGATTTATTAAAAGCTGTTCCGGTTGAAAAAGTAAAGGATTTTGAAAAGAAATTTATTGAGCTTTTGAACCTAAAGCACAAAAAAATATTAAATCAAATTAAGCAAGGTAAATTAACTGATGAGGTAACTTCTACTTTAGAAAAAGTTGCTTCGGATTTATCTGCTTCATATGAATAATTAGATGCCTAATCTTAAAGAAATAAGAAATAGAATTTCATCTGTTACTTCAACAATGAAGATAACAAGTGCTATTAAAATGGTTTCTGCTGCGAAACTTAAAAAAGCTCAAGATGCAATTACAGCAATGAAACCTTATTCAGAAAAATTGAATGAGTTGATGTCAAGTTTTACAAATGTTATTTCTTCTTCAAATATTTCATATTTGGCAGCACAAAGACCAATAAAAAAAGTTTTGATAGTTGCTATTGCTTCTAACAGAGGTTTTTGTGGAGCTTTTAATTCAAATATTGTTAAGCAATCAAAATCACTAAAATCTTTAGAAAAGTTCTCTAATGCTGAGTTTTATTTCATCGTTATTGGAAAAAAAGCAAATGATGTTTTGTCTAAAACAGAAAATATTATTCAAAATAAAAGTGAAATTTTTGATGAACTTTCGTATGAGAACTCGAGTCCAATTATTGACCAAATTATTCAGGATTTTGCAGATGAAAAATATGATCATGTTGAAATAATTTATAACAGCTTCAAAAATGCTGCTAATCAAATTATTAAATCAGAACAATTATTACCAATAGTTAATGACTCAGAATCTGAGGCTTTACAAAATTATATTTTTGAACCTTCGATGGAACAAATTGTTAGTGAATTAGTCCCAAAATCTTTAAGAATACAATTATTTAAGGCCCTTAGAGATTCATTTGCAAGTGAGCATGGGGCTAGAATGACAGCCATGCATAAAGCAACTGACAATGCTACTGAGTTAAAAGATGAGTTAGTTTTGACATATAACAAAGCAAGACAAGCTGCAATTACCAATGAAATTTTAGAAATAGTTTCAGGTGCAGAAGCATTAAAAGGCTAAGATTTGTTATGCAAATTCAAATAGTAAACAAATCAGATAATCCAAATCCAACTTATCAAACAAAATTTTCTGCAGGTATGGACCTTATGTCTTACTTGGAGGAACCTATTATTATTAAGCCAGGGGAGTTTAAGCTAATAAGTACAGGTATTCATATCAAATTACCAGAAAGTGTTGAGGCACAAGTTAGACCTAGGAGTGGCCTAGCATTAAAAAAGGGGGTTACAGTTTTAAATTCGCCAGGAACAATCGATTCTGACTATAGAGGTGAAATAGGAGTTATTTTAATCAATCATTCAAAGGATGACTTTATTGTAAAATCAGGGGATAGGATTGCTCAACTGGTAATTGCAAAACATGAAAGTATAATTTGGAACAACGTTGAATCTATCGATACATCACTTCGCGGTGAAGGTGGCTTTGGAAGTACAGGCCTAAATTAATAACTTAACATAAATGAGGTTAAAAATCCTATTATTATGTTTAATCATTGGAGGTTGTGGCATTAAAACCAAAAATAAAAACAAGGATTTCAAAGATTTTAATTACAACAATAAACAACAATACACAAAAAAGTCTTTTAAAGCTGATGAATTAAATCTATTCGATTTTAACACTTTGGTTTTATCTAATAATGCTAATCTTGAATATAACAATTCTAATTATTCATTTGATATTAGTATTAAAATTAGAAAGAATAAAAAAATTTTAATCTCGGGTGGCTTTATAATTCCATTATTTAAAATTTTAATTGAACCTGATAAAATTTTAGGTTATCAAAAAATTGATAAAACTTTTTTCAGTACTGACTTTGGTGATATTTATAATAAGCTTGGATTTACGTTAGACTTTAATCAAATTCAGAACATTTTAACTGGTGAGCCTTTAAATAATCTATTTAGTATAGCTAATTACAATACATATGAAATTGACAACAATTTAATTGTTTATGAATATGTCAATGATGAGTTTTCAGTAAGTCTTTTTTTTGATACTAACTTAAATAAATTAATTGCCCAAGAGATCAAACAAATTGAATTGGGAAGAGAATTAAGTATTTATTATAAAGATTTTAAAGAAATAAACAATTCAATGCTTTATACCAGTTCAAAAATTGTGGTTAATGATGGTAAAAATTTAATTAATTTATATATGTCAACTAATTCAACTGATACCAGTGATGAAATCTTATTTCCATTTGAAATTCCTA
>NYXO01000085.1 GCA_002685415.1 Methanobacteriota archaeon | reverse complement strand
TGGCTCTCTAGGCGATGTAATGCAGGAGTCAATACAAGCTGCTCTAACTGTAGTCCGCTCAAGAGCAGAATCTCTTGGAATTCAACCAAATTTTTATGAAAAATATGATGTACATATTCATGTGCCGGANGGAGCAACNCCAAAAGANGGTCCAAGTGCNGGTGGTGCAATGGCTATTTCTTTAATTTCAATNTTTACTGGTATNCCNGTNAGAGCAGATACTGCAATGACTGGNGANATNACATTAAGAGGCCAAATATTAAAAATTGGNGGATTAAAAGAAAAATTACTTGCTGCAAAAAGAGGNGGAATTAAAAATGTAATTATACCNAANGAGAANGAACCTGATCTTCAAGAAATTCCTAAACAAATTACTAANTCACTTAACATNATTCCAGTNGAATGGATTGATGAAGTTATTTCAGCTGCTTTAGTTGAGGAGCCAACTCCNAATACNAANAAAATTAAGGGTCAAAAATCTAAAACTTCNAGAAAATCNGAGANTAAACAAGCNCACTAAAACCCTTTATTTACTTGACTTTTAGCTATAAAAAGCTTTTCATAGAGNTNTATTTATTAAATAAATTATCACAGAGGAGTANATAAATATGAATAAATCAGATTTAGTTGATGCAGTCGCAGGAAGTGCAGATATGTCAAAAGCTGAAGCAGGTCGAGCTGTAGATGCTGTTTTAGATGGTATATCAGGNGCTTTAGGTANAGGNGATTCAGTGGCGCTTGTAGGNTTTGGAACATTTTCAGTNAGACATAGAGCTGCTAGNGAAGGAAGAAATCCNCAAACTGGTGCNGCAATGCACATTCCAGCATCTAAAGTCCCAGGCTTTAAAGCAGGTAAAGGTTTAAAAGATATGGTAAAAAATAGTTAAAATNTTTTTTACTTTAAAAAGGGTGCTTATGCACCCTTTTTTTATTCTATAATATCGGCACTATGATGGATTCACTAAGAAATTTTTTATCAGGCCCTGCAGGCATACTTGTAATACTATTGCTTGGTCTTCCTTTTGTTTTTTTAGGAACAGGTTCTCTTGGAACAGGATTTACAGGATCTTTTGGAAGTATAAATGGTGAAGATGTTACTGAAACAGATGTTGCATTGGCTTCAAGTTCGGCTGTTCAAAGGTTTCAAAGCATATATGGCGAAGACTTTGATTTTAATTTGCTAGATGAAGATTTTAAAAATCAAAGTATCAAACAAGAACTAATACTTCAAAAAGTTTTATTAGCAGAAGCGAGATCATTAGGATTCATTAATGAATCAACAAGAAATGAAACTAAAAAGGAGATTGTTCAAAGCCCTATTTTTCAAATAGATGGAATTTTTAACGAAGGGGTGTATGAGGCTCAAGTAAACTCTAATGGTTATACAAAAGAAGGTTATATAGATGTCATGACAGATTTTACTGCATCAGATTTGTATAGAGGCTCTCTTAATACTATTAGCTTTGTAACACAAAAAGAGTTGCAAACTTTAGCAGAGCTATTTGAAAAATCATCAGATTTAAATTTTATTAAAATTAATTTCGCTGGTCTTGAAGATGCAATCACCAATACTTCATCAGAATTATTAGATTATTACAATGAGAACGAAATACTTTTTTATTCTGACGAACAACGAAGCTTTGAATATATTACATTGCTTCAATCGGACTATGCAGACTTAGTGCAAGTTCCAGATGATTACCTCACTAACTCATATAATCAATACTTAGCAAATTTTGAAAATAGCGCACAAATAAGATTCTCACACATTATGATTGAAAAAATTAATTATGATTCAAGAGAAGATGCATTGTCTTCAATTGAGGATGTACAGAATCTCCTTAATGAGGGTAATGAATTTTCTAGCATTGCTAAAGATTACAGTGAGGATATTGTCACCAAAGATCTTGGTGGCGATCTAGAGTATTTTGAAAAAGATATTTTTCCTCCTCAATTTGATGAAGCATTAACAAATTTAGAATTAAACGAAATAAGTGACATAGTAGAACTTGATGAAACTTTTCACATCTTAAAAGTTACTGAAAAAACATTTCAAGAACCTATGGCAGAAGATGAAATTAAAGAAAACTTCTTAAATGAGCTAATTGAAACTGAATCTTTTGCATTGATGCAAGATGATTTAAATGAAACTGAAAATTTAATTTTAGACAATAGTACGCTTAATGATATTTCAGAATTTCTTAATAAAGAAATTAATAGTACAGATCTTTATTCGACTCTTACATATGAGTTTGATTTAACAGATCCTGAAATTAAAGATTATCTATTTTCTTCAGAAGCTAATATTGGTGAACCTTATACAATTGAGTTATCTGATAGGGTAATAATTATGTCAGTAGATATGATTAAAGAACCTGAGCTTCAGAATTATGATTCTGTTGAAGATCAGGTGAACAAAAAGCTTTCTAATCTTAAAGCAATAGAAAAAGTTAGTCTTTTAAGCAATGAATTAAATCAAATTGAAAATTTAGATGATAAACAAAAATTTATTAATACATACCCTTATGTTACTGAAGAGTCTTTCGTTGGNNTTAAAAGATATTCATCACTAATGCCAAGAGAGATNTTAACAGAAGTATTTAATAGTAAAAGTGGCTCTGAGTTTACTGCTACTGCTAGTAATGGTGATAAATATATAATTGATATTGCTAAATTTAATTCTCCAAGCGACACAGAAATTGAAGATTTATTAAATGAATATACTTCTTTTAGTGAGGATGTTTTAATGACAAAAATGTCGCAAATAATTAATGAAGATGTTTTTGACAAAGCAAGAGTAAATTTGAGCAATTTGGCTCTATAGGAATCTCATTATGACTAAGAAAATAAACATACTGTCTATAACCTTAATATTTTTAATTGGATGTTCAGAAAATATTTCTCCAGTTGATTCAGGCCTAGAGAAACAAATATATCACCATGGAAATGGCTCTGAACCTCAAGGAATAGATCCACACATCGTCACAGGCGTTCCTGAGCATCATATTCTTATTAGTTTATGCGAAGGCTTAACTATTCCAAATCCTAATCCTATGGGTCCTGATGGATATATTCCTGGAACTGCAGAGTCATGGACTATTAGTGATGATGGAAAGGAGTATATTTTTAAATTAAACAAAAACGCAAAATGGTCAAATGGTGATTCTGTTACCGCTTATGATTTTGTTTGGTCATGGAAAAGAATTCTAACCGCTAGTCTTGGATCGCAATATCCTGACATGCTTTATTATTTAGTTGGTGCTTATGAGTATCATAATGGGGAAATAGATAATTTTGATGAAGTGGGTGTAAAGGCTCTAGACTCACATACACTAAAGGTTAATTTAAAAAATCCAACACCTTTTTTCATTGGTCTTTTAAGTCATTACAGTACATGGCCTGTGCATAAAGAAACTGTTTTAAAGTTCGGCGATATCGATGATAGAAACGGAGAATGGACAAGACCAGGAAACTTTGTATGCAACGGTCCTTTTCAACTTAAAACATGGGAGCTTAATAATAAGATTGTAGTTGAAAAAAATCCTTATTATTATGATGCATCGATGGTACGCCTTAATGAAATTCATTATTACCCGGTTTCAAATGTTATGACTGAAGATAGAATGTTTAGGGCTGGACAATTACATTTAACTTCAAGCATGCCAACTCAAAAGTGCCCTATATATATAGAAGAAAAAAATCCAAATTTAAAGATTGATCCATACATGGGAACATATTTTTATAGAATTAATACTGAAAATGAGACATTAAGTGATGTAAGAGTAAGAAAAGCTTTAGCCTACTCAATTAATAGACAACTTTTGGTTGACAAGGTAACGCAATGCGGTCAAATTCCTGCATATTCTTTTACGCCTCCAGGTTCAAATGGCTATCAACCATCAACCGAAATACCATATGATCCTGTTCTAGCAAAACAATTATTAGCTGAGGCTGGATACTCTTCTGATAATCCATTTCCTAAATTGGAGATTCTTTTTAATACCAATGAGGGTCATCGAAAGGTTGCCCTAGCAATTCAGCAAATGTGGCAAAATGAACTTGGTATTGAAGTTGAGCTTGTGAATCAAGATTGGAAAGTTTATTTAAGTAGGGAAATGGTAGGAGATTTCCAAATATCAAGAGCTGGCTGGATTGGAGATTATGAAGATCCAAATACTTTCCTAGATTTAATGAGGCCAAATAGAGGAAATAATAAAACTGGTTGGGAGAATATGGATTTTGACGCATTGGTTGAAGAGGCAAATACAATTAATGATCAAGAAAAAAGATATGAGCTGCTAAATGAAGCAGAGAAAATATTAATTGATAATATGCCAATAATTCCTCTTTACACTTATGTTAGGGTTTATCAATTATCTCCAGATGTTAAGGGATTTAATCCACATATTCTTGATCATCATCATCCTAAATTTATTTATTTAGAAAGAGATTAATTTCGCATGATAGCGATTTTCTTTAGAAGAATTTTAGTAGCAATTCCTGTTTTGTTAGCAGTTGCTAGCATTACTTTTTTCTTAATAAAAATTGCGCCTGGTGGTCCTTTTGATGCAGATAAGGCCGTCTCACCTCAAGTACTTAAAAATTTAAACGAGGCATATAATTTAGATGCCTCTAATTGGGAGCAGTACGTTGATTATATGTCTGGTTTGTTGAGAGGTGATTTAGGTCCATCTTTTAGGTTTCCCGGACGTTCTGTAACTGAGATGATTGCAACTGGATTGCCAGTCACATTTGAACTGGCATTTTATGCAATCTTAATTGCACTTGTTATGGGAATATTTTCTGGAGTTTTAGCTGCGCTAAAAAGAAATACCTTTCTTGATTTTATTCCAATGGCAATAGCAATGATTGGAATATGTGTCCCTACTTTTCTTATGGGGCCTTTATTAGTTCTAATATTTGGAATAAATCTTGAGATACTTCCAGTTTCAGGTTGGGGACAATTACCTGGGGACAAAATTTTGCCATCTTTAACCTTGGGATTTGCTTATGCAGCATATATTGCCCGATTGAGAAGAGGAGGTATGTTGGAAGTACTTAATCAAGATTTCATTAGAACAGCAAGAGCAAAAGGACTTACAGAGAGAATGGTTGTTATTAAGCATGCAATGCAAGGCGGACTGATTCCTGTTGTTTCTTTTCTTGGACCAGCAATTGCAGGTCTATTAGCAGGATCATTTGTAGTTGAAACCATTTTTCAAATTCCAGGTCTTGGAAGATTTTATGTTGAAGCTGCATTTAATAGAGACTATACAATGATATTGGGCTCTTCTATTTTCTTTTCTTTTCTCATAATAACTTTCAATCTAATTTCAGATTTAATAGCCGCGGCGCTTAATCCTAAGTTAAGAGATTAAAATGAATAGTAATACCTGGAAAGATGCCTTTGATAGGTTAGTTTCAAATAGACTATCTTTGTTCGGTTTAATCTATGTAGTTTTTATTATTACCCTGGCACTGATTACTCCTTTCATTGCACCTTATGATTACGCTTATCAGAATTTAGAATTGGGCCCTTCGCCACCTTCTCCTGAACATTGGTTAGGAACCGACACCCTGGGCAGAGATCTTCTGACTAGAATGATGTACGGCAGCAGAGTTTCTTTGATGGTAGGTTTTTTAGCTACTATTGTAGCTTTAACTATTGGGGTAACTTGGGGAACTGTAGCAGGATTTGCTGGAGGTAAAACCGATACTATTATGATGAGGATAGTGGATGTGCTTTATGGAATTCCTTTCATAATTTTTGTAATTCTTTTGATGGTTATTTTTGGACGCAATTTAGTTCTATTATTCATGGCTATTGGTGCAGTTGAATGGTTAACCATGGCAAGGATAGTTAGAAGCCAAGTTATGTCGCTTAGTAAGCAAGAGTTTATATTGGCAGCTGAAGCCATGGGTGTTAGTAAACCTTCTATTATCTATAAGCATCTCATACCCAATACAATTGGACCGGTGATTGTGTATGCAACTCTAACTGTCCCTCAGATTATGCTTCTTGAAGCATTTTTAAGTTTCTTGGGGCTTGGAGTTCAAGCACCTTTGAGTTCTTGGGGTCTTTTGATTAGGGATGGTGCAGTGTCTATGGAAGAATACTGGTGGTTACTAATTTTTCCATCGTTAGCATTTTCTTTAACGCTTTTCTCTTTAAATTTTATCGGTGATGGACTTAGAGACGCTTTAGATCCACGAACCGCAGATTCCTAAAGATACAGTTTAAGTACCTGACCTGGAAAGATCCTTGAGACATCTTCCAACTCATTCCAATCCTGTATTTCCTTTGCAGAAAT
>NYXO01000076.1 GCA_002685415.1 Methanobacteriota archaeon | reverse complement strand
TCTCCTGGTGGTGTTATTACTGGAGGAGGTGCCTCAGTAACAACTTCGGATGCTCCTCCATCTAATGCAGCAGATGGAGATCTTTGGTGGCAGTCTGATATTGGTGTATTAAAAATATATTATGATGATGGTGATACACTGCAGTGGGTTGATGCATCCCCAGGTATTTCTGACGGTGGTGGAAGTGGTTCTTCATACACAGATGCATCTGTTGATACTCATCTAAATGTTTCCAGTGCCTCTGCTGGTAAAATTCTGAGTTGGAATGGTTCTGATTATGCTTGGGTGGCAGATCAGACTGGTGGTAGTTCTTACACTAACTCTGATGTTGATACTCATTTGAATAGATCAACCGCTATGACTGGGCAAGTTCTCAGTTGGAATGGTTCTGATTATGATTGGATTGCACAATCTGGTGGTGGAGGAACCAGTCTCACCGATTTTTCTGTTACTACAAATTCTGTAGGAACTGCAGCACTTTCATATGATAATATCAGTGGTGTTTTTACATATACACCACCAGATCTTTCTGGATATCTAACTACGGAAACTGATCCAGTATTTACGGCATCTCCTGCAGCAAATATTCTTTCGTCTAATATTTCCAATTGGGATACTGCTTTCAGTTGGGGTGACCATGCAAATGCTGGATATTTGACTAGCAACGCAATTGTTATTGCAGATGTTGCTCCAACATCTCCTGCGTCAGGAGATCTTTGGTGGAATAGTGGTAGTGGTCGTTTAAAAATTTACTATCAAGATACTGACAGTACTCAGTGGGTTGATGCTTCACCACCACTATCATCTGGAGCTAGTCAAGTTCAATCTGACTGGGGAGAAACAGATTCTAATGATGCTGCGTTTATTAAGAATAAACCTACTATTCCAGCAGCACAAGTAAATTCTGATTGGAATGCTACTAGTGGTGTTGAACAGATACTTAACAAACCCACACTATTTTCTGGATCTTATAATGATTTAAGTAATAAACCTACTATTCCTGATACAGGTATTGTTTCTGTAAAAGACTACGGTGCTGTAGGAGACGGTAGCACGGATGACACTAGTGCTATTCAATCAGCTCTTAACTCCAATCACGAGGCTATTTACTTCCCTACTGGAAATTATCTTATTAGCAGTACTCTAACTTCAACTAGTAAGGATAATCGTAAAATCTATGGTGAAGGTGCTATCACTGCAACTGCAGATCTAGATGTAGCTATTAAATTTTTATTTTGTGATTATGTTGATTTTTCTTTGGACTGTAAAGGTAACAGCAAAATTCAAGTTTTTGCACAGTTTGATCGTTGTTTAGATCCACATATTCACCATTGTAGAGTTAGAGATCTGGAATCACCTGTTTATCCGACAGGTGGTAAAGCTATTGCATTTGAATTGTTTAACTATGCTCATGATAGCAATGGCAATCCTCAACCAGGAGTTAGAGACACTGGAGCAAAAATTACTGATAACTATATTACCAATCTAATTGCTCATGACGATAGTGGAGGAGTCGTGGGGCGTGGCATGGCAAGAGGAATTGCTTTTGATACTGATCAAACACTTAATAAACCCATTTTAATTGCTGATAATGTTATTGACACTGTTGCAGGTCATGAGGGTGATGCAATCTCAATTATGAGTATTAGTGGTTCAAATTATTTGAATGCTAACGTATTCATCACTGGTAATCATATCAAAGACTTTAACCGTCGTGGATGTAAAATTAAGTTCAACTCCGCAGTAGTTTCTAACAACACTTTCTATAATACCTGGACTTCAGAACCGTTATCAACTAATCCTAATAATGATCCTGTTGTTCAAGGTGTAGTTGATCTGGTCAACGGAGAACATCATATTGTTAGTGGTAACAAATTCATTAACACTGAATACATGAGTCAGATTAAAATCGTAACGTCAAATGATGAAACAGTTAGTAACTGTGTTATTAAGGATAACGTTTTTACACAAATTGGTAGTGCAACTAGTTCTAGTTTAATGTATATTTCATCCTCCACTTCTACCAATGCTGCTGATCAAGGAACAAATTTAACTATTAAAGATAATTCCTTTGATGTTCCTGGATTTAGTGGTTATTGTATTAGAGTAGTTCGCACAAAAAATGTAATGATTGCAGACAACACTGGTATAATTAGTAGTGGTGCAACTGGAGTTCATGTACCAGGATCTGCTGCCAATAACAATTTGACCAATGTTAATAACAATTTCTTAGTGGCCACCTGATCCTAAATAACTAAAAACATCCCATGGCAATTAATTTTCCCTCTACAGCAGGGCAACCAACTGATGGTAGTTACACCCATCTAGAATCTGGGGTTGGATACAAGTGGGATGGAGAAAGTTGGAATGCTATCGGTGCTAATATAACTTCATTAACAGACTTAGCAGCATTTAGCGTTACTACAAATGCTGCTGGTAGTCCAGCATTATCTTACAATGCCAATAGCGGTGTATTTTCATATACTCCACCAAATTTTTCTAGTTTTGCTGCTAATCTCGGTGAACTTGCAAACGTAGATTTATCAACTGCACCTACAACAGGACAAGTTCTAAAGTGGGATGGATCTAATTGGACCGCTGCAGCAGATGGTGGTTCAGGTGGTGGAGGTATCGCACTAACAGATCTTTCTGTTACTACTGCCGCTGCTGGTACTGCTGCACTATCTTATAATAATGTTAGTGGTGTATTCACTTACACACCACCAGATCTGTCTGGATATTCTACATTCTCTGGATCTTATAATGATCTAACTGATAAACCAACTATTCCAATCAATACTAGCGATTTAAATAATGATTCTGGTTTTATTACATCAGCGCAAACAATTAATAATCTAAATTTACCAGATGCATCTGGAGCATTAAGCACTGGACAGGGATACGTAACTTTTGGAGGCAATAATGATTTTTACCTCTTTTATAATGGAACGGATGATAGAGCTAAAATTACTTCAACCAACAAATTAGATATCCAGGGATCGGAAATCTATCTTTGGGATGGAACAGGCACATGGCTAACGGCAGGTCCAACTTCTCTCAGAATTAACCATACTGGTACTCAGGCAAGATTAATCACAAGTGATGATGGAAGTACTCTTTATGGAGATGTTACTGTTAGTGGAACTATAAAAATAGGTCAAACTAATCCTGTTATTGTTGGACGTGGTAATAGTCAAGTTGTATCCAATACTGCTTTTGGTGTATCTGCATTAAATGCTAATACTGCTACTGGAATTGAAAATACTGCTCTTGGATCATTCACTCTCACTGCAAATACCACTGGTTCTCGCAACACTAGTGTAGGTACATATGCTTTAGGATCAAATCTTACAGGAGATTCTACTACTACTCTTGGATATGCAGCTGCGTATACAAATGTAGCTGGTAGTAGATTGACTGCAATTGGTGCTTATTCCCAAAGATATGCTGATAGTGATGCTAATCCAACAGAAAATAAAACTAATTGTTCTGTTGGATACAATTCATTAAGAGGTAGTACCACTGCAGCTGATAATACAGGAAATGGCAATACTGCTATTGGTACATATACTTTAGAAGCAAATTCAATTGGTAGTAACAACACCGCATTAGGAATAGGATGTTTAGCCAAAAATACCGAAGCTAATTACAATATTGGTGTTGGATATTATGCCCTCAACAATGTAACTACTGGTGGAGGTAATGTAGCTGTTGGAAGACAAGCTTTATTTGAACTTGTTGATGGAACCTCAAATACTGCTGTTGGTTTTAGAGCTGCTCCTAAAACCACAGGAACTGGAAATATAGCGATTGGATACGATTCCCTCTATGAAAATACATCAGGTAATACTAATATCGCTATTGGATATGAATGTTTGCAATCTGCCACCACGGTCTCAAATAATGTTGCAATTGGTACTCAATCATTAAAAAATGTCACCTGTCGGTACAATGTTGCTGTTGGACCATATGCTTTGAACGATTTGGTAGGAACTGGAGATGCCAATGTAGAAGATGGATATAATACCGCCCTAGGTTATTCTGCTGGTGGCACAACAGCGAATGTAGAAAAGAATACTCATATTGGTGCATATGCTGGATATTTTGGTTGGTCTGGATTAGTACAAACAACAAATCCCAATTATAACAATGTTACCGCCTTAGGATACAACTCTAACTGTAGTGGAAATGATCAAGTCCAACTTGGTGGTAATTATACAGACATTTATGCCTGGAGTGCTGTTAATAATAGATCAGATGAGAGAGATAAAACAGATATTCGCGATACACTCTTAGGATTAGATTTTATTAAATCATTGCGTCCTGTTGATTTCCGCTGGGATATTAGAGATGATTACTTTGATTTTGATCCAGAAACTAATGAAAGAACTGCTGTAACCAAAGATGGTAGTCGTAAGCGTAATCGCTTTCATCATGGATTAATTGCTCAGGAAGTAAAATCAGTATCCGATTCATTGGGTATTGATTTTGCTGGATACCAAGATCATAAAGTAAATGGTGGTGGGGATGTATTAACCATTGGATATACTGAGCTCATTGCACCAATGATCAAAGCGATGCAGGAATTAGCAGCAGAAAACGCTCAATTAAAAGCAAGATTAGATGCAGCTGGTCTATGATTGAAATAAATAACGCTGAAGGAGCACTCTAAACAAATGGCAATTAATTTCCCTTCAACCACGGGACAAGCAACTGATGGAACTTTTACACATACAGTTGGTATTGTAAATTACAAATGGAATGGAGTTAGTTGGAGTGCTACTAGNANTGGAACTAATTCATCAATTTTACATGCTGATGTAGCATCATTTCCTGCAGTAGGAGCATCGGAAAGTCTNTTTGCATATGCAGATGATACTGGATCCATGTACTATTCCAACGGTGTCAGTTGGACTAGTCAGAGATTAGTAACAACTAATAGCGTAACTACATCAGATTTTGCAACTTTATTAGGTAATAGTCAATTAACATATACAATTAATGCTCTTAATGTTACTAATGAGCTTGATAAGAAAATAATTAGACTTGAAGATTCTAGTGGTACTACAGATCAGGTAGTTCTCGTAGCAGGAGATGGATTATCAATTAGTAAAAATGGAGATGAGATTGAATTTATTAATGATGTAGCAAATTCTACTTACACTATCTCTGCAGAATCTGCTACTGGTAACGCAGATTCAATATTAAGATTGACTGATAATGCTGGTGCTACTGATGATATCACATTTGCTGGTGCAGATGGATTATTGGTAGAGCGAACTGACGCTAATACAATTACTTTTAGAGCTCCTTCTGGTGCTAGTGGTGGAACATATACAGCAGAAGATGCTCAAGACGCTGCATCTCAGTTATTTGTCAACGGAACTCACACTGGAATTTCTTTCACATATAACGATGCCAACAACTCAATTGATGCAACCGTAACAGGTGGCGGAAGTGGAGGAACCACATATGATTTACTTGGTTCAAACACCACTAGCAACAATGCAATTCTAACATTGCGTGATGCTAATAATAATGACGACAGCATTGAATTTACAGGAAGTAATGGAACTGATATTTCCTGGGATAGCGTTAACAACAAAATTACAATTAATAGCACGGCACCTGTACAACCTGACTGGAATGCTACATCAGGTCTCGGTGAAATTCTAAACAAACCAACAATTCCTTCAGCATATACATTACCTGCTGCTACAACTTCAACTTTAGGCGGTGTTATTCCTGACGGCACTACTATTACAGTAGATGCCAATGGTAATATTTCCGCAGCTACGGGTGGATATGTTTTACCTACAGCAAGTGCTACTGTTCTAGGTGGTATTAAAATTGGTAGTGGACTATCTATTGATGGTAACGGTGTTCTAACTGCTACTGGTGGTTCTACTGTTCCTCAAATTCAGGATCTTACTGGAACTACAGGTTCGGTTGCTGATAATATCACGGTAGAACTAAATATTACAGGTTACAAAGCCTACGC
The DNA here is from genome assembly GCA_002685415.1 of Methanobacteriota archaeon. Lineage (GTDB taxonomy): Archaea > Thermoplasmatota > Poseidoniia > Poseidoniales > Thalassarchaeaceae > MGIIb-O1. Next base: position 3,234 of record NYXO01000076.1, on the reverse strand, counting down.
ATTATTTAAAATTACAGTTGATACTGAAGCATGGGTAAGAGTATATGTTGATGATGCATCTAGAGATGCAGATTTAACACGTAGTGAAGGTCAAGATCCTACCCCAGGCAGCGGTGTCATTGCTGAAGTGAGAACCAGTGGAGCAGAATCTATTCTAACCTCTCCTGGTATTATGGGATTTAATAATGATAGTCCCAGAACAGATAACATTTATCTTTCCGTCACTAATAGAAGTGGCGCACCTACCCCAATCGCAGTCACTCTAACCGCGCTACAAATCGGAGAATAATAGAAAATGGCAATTTTAAGAGAAATTATTGATGTCAACAACGGCAACGCTGGTTGGACTAAGGCAAACGTAATGGATGCATTAGAGACTGCCTTTGCTAATCTTGGATTCCATGGTGGTACTGCTATAAATGGAGTTCCTTGTGCTGTTGTAAGACCTGATGGAACTAGAGGTTGGGGTGGCACCTGGGATACTGTTGCCAGAGAGCCTGGTCAGTTGGGTGGTGGATATCAAGAACATACGTATGATGTTATTAGTCAAGGAACAACATCATATAGAATTCTAAGAAAGCATTATGTTGTAAGTTATGCATCTTCTGGTGCCAATAGTACTGATGATACTATTAGTTTTAATTACAATCACAATTTAACAACAGGCGATCAAATTCATTGGGCTCCTGGTGAAACTGAGGCAAATAAAAATATCAATGGTCTTACATTAGATACAGTTTATTATGTTATTGTAGTTGATAGAAATACTATTAAATTAGCATTAAATGCTACGGATGCCAGTAATGGCACAGAAATTGATCTTCTCTATGGTAACAACTGGACTGATAGTGCAGCACTTGGTTCTACTCTAGCACACTTCAGAGATATTGATGACGCACAATTTGACAACCGTACTGTTATCGTTGGAACTGGAGATCGTGTAACTTTTGATGTAAACGATACCAGTGGTGGAGATTTTAGTTTATGTGGTGGTACTGATAACTATGATGCTAATAAACTTCTGAATGATAGTGACTTCAGAACTGAATATGCCGAAACTACAAGTGCTACTCTTGCTAGCACTAGTAATATTACTTCAGGTCAATTGTATTGGAGTACATATTATTGGAAACAAACTGAAACTGAAAGAGATCTTCCTAATGAACAAATTCCATTAGCGTATAGATCCAATACTGATCCTGATTATTATCAAAATAAAAAATATATCTATGCTAGCGATACCCACGCTAGTATGAAAGGAGAGATTAGGGTTGTTCCTAGAGCAGCAGGTAATGCTGGACATAATCCATACTTTAAATATACTGTACCTGCTAGTGGTAGTAGATCTGCATTAAAACTTAGAATCCATAGAGATACAGATGATAGTAATGAAGTGCATGAAGTGACAATTCATAGTGTTGGATCTGGATGGTCTTCTGGTGAAACATTTACTATTCCTGGAGATCAAATTGGTGGTGTTACACCAGATGATGATATTACTTTTGGAACAAGTACTTTGGAAACATCTACTGATGCAGGAGATGGTATTCCTGAAATCTTAATAACAAATATAGGTGCTGGATCTAACTTTTTTCAAAAGAGTGATTCTGGAAAGTTTGCTGTACTGAAAGTTGTAAATGATGCTGCTAAAAATTACGGTACATCATATTATAGTTTTAGTACAGCAAATGACAATTTTTATCACATGTATATTAACAGTGGTAATCATTGGAAATTTTTGAATAAAGTTGGCACACAATCAACAGAAGAAAATGGACAGACAGAGTATGGTGAGTTCGGTGGCGTTGCAGGACTTGATAGAGATACAACTTCTAATTTTCCTAATAGAACTAATGATAGTTCTTACTCAAGAATTACTATTGCTAGTACTTCAACTCCAACATCATATCCTATGAGTATTAGGACTTATAGAGCTCAATCTCCACAAGATACTAACTTTGCTGTCATACAATTCTGTCAGACAATTAATGGTATCGTTGAACCATATGGTACATTCACTGTTCATAGGGGTTCGTCATTTGGATCTGATATATGGGATTTGGATGATGTATTCCTCGGAACAATTACTACGTATGAAGCTGATAGCAGTGGTAGATCTATTGACACTTATTATAAGATTCCAGGTTATTACACTGGTACTAATCAAAGACCAACCGAAGAACCTGCAGGTTCGTATTCTTGTGCCAGAGAATCTTCTTATGGATATAACAGAGATCCTAATTATGGCTACGCATTAAAGACAAGTTATGCTTGTAACATTGACACTGACAATGATGAAAGTGGTGCAAGTGAAATTATGACTTATTATAGAAATAGCAATTATGATAACGTAACACGTAATGGTATTCTCTACAGCGTAACTTCTAATGCTGATTATTACAAACCAATTAAAGGTCTCCCTGTAGCACATAATGCAATTCCATGTCCGTATTATCTACCTGATGATTTTGTCATGCTTCAGTTTGCTACAACACCAGGAGCAACTGTATTCAGACCAGGAGATACTGTAACAATTAGTGCTTCTGAAATCTATGAAGTAATTCTTGCAGGATATCAAACTAGTCAAAATGGTCTTGACGATATATCTAATAATACTTCTATTGGTATGTTATTCTTAGCTCGTACAACCTGATGGCAAACATAACATTATCAGAAACCCCAGGTACTGCAGTGCCTGGGTTTAGTCCTACTATAAGATTAATTGACTACACTAATACTGGTTTTATTTCTCCAAGTTTTTCTAGTGTAGATAGAGTTATTTCTAATGCATCCACACCAATAAATCATCATATTGAATCTCTGGATGAAGGTGCTGGTAACGACCATAGCGCAACTCGTGGATTCTTACGAGGAAGAAGACCACATAGAGGTTTGCAGTTCCCTAGAGGTTACTATAATAAATAAATCAGAAGATAGTCTGGTCTAGAGATGGCATTAAATTTCCCTTCAACAACAGGGCAACCAACTGATGGGTCATTTACCTATACAGCTGGTGGCGTTACTTGGATCTGGGATGGATCAAGTTGGAGGTCTGGTATCTCATCTAGCGAGTCTGATCCTGTATACTCATCATCCCCTGCATCAAACATTACTAACCAAAAAATCCAAAACTGGGATACTGCTTTCAGTTGGGGTGACCACTCCCAAGCAGGTTATGGTAGTGGTGGGGGTGGAGGTGGAGGTGGTGGATCCATGAATGAATTGGTGGATGAC
>NYXO01000065.1 GCA_002685415.1 Methanobacteriota archaeon | reverse complement strand
TTAAAAATTAGCCCAACTGGTCAAATTATTTTAAATAATGTTCTAGTCCCAAAAGAATCACGTTTAGAAAATACAAATGGATGGAAATCTGTTTTTAGTTGTCTTAATAAAGCAAGATTTGGAATAAGCTTCGGCGTTTTGGGTGCAGCAACAGAATGTTGGATGATATCAAAAGATTATGTGGAAAATAGAATTATGTTTAAAAAATCACTTGCATCAAATCAATTAATTCAAAAAAAATTATCAGGAATGCAAATAGAGATTAATCTTGGTTTAGCATCGTGTTTACTAAGTGCAAAAGCTCTAGATAGTGGAAAAAATATTATAAACGCTATAAGTATATTAAAAAAAAATAATTGCCAAAAATCTCTTGAAATTATTAGAGATGCTCGTGATATGATGGGGGCTAATGGTTTACTTGATGAATATCATGTGATGAGACATTTGGTTAATTTAGAAACTGTCAAAACTTATGAAGGAGCTGAAGATATTCATTCATTGATATTAGGTAAAAATCAGACAGGAATTTCTAGTTTTTAATATTTTTTTACTTATTTATAATTAATAGAAATTGATAGATATTCCATTTTTGTGTAATTCTATCATTAAATTAATTAATTAATTCATATAATCTCGGGAGGACATATGAAAAAAAACTTTAAAAGACGTGACTTCCTAAAAAAAGCAGGAATTGGTGCAGCAGCTGCAACAGCCGTTTCATCTTTCCCAGCTCCAGCTATTGCAGCTGATAGAATAGAAGTCAACTGCGTTGCTACTTGGGGTAGAGGCTATCCTGGACTAGGTACAGGAGCTGAAGCTGTTTCTCAAAGAATATCAGACTTAAGTGATGGTCGTATTGTTGTAAATCACTTTGCTGGTGGAGAAAGAGTAGGACCATTAGATGTATTTACAGAAGTTACATCTGGGAATGCCCAAATGTATAATAGTGCTGACTACTATTGGATTGGACAACATCCAGGTTGGGGTTTCTTTGCAGCAGTTCCTTTTGGAATGATAGCAACTGAAATCAACGGATGGATACGACATGGTGGCGGACAAGAACTTTGGGATGAACTTGGTGATGAATTTGGTTTGAAAAACTTTATGGCTGGAAACTCTGGTGTTCAAATGGGTGGATGGTTTAATAAAGAAATTAATTCTCCAGATGATTTCAAAGGTCTTAAAATGAGAATTCCTGGATTAGGTGGAATGATGATGTCTAAACTTGGTTTATCTGTTGTAGGTGTGCCAGGTGGACAAATATATGAAAACTTAATCAATGGAACCATCGATGCAACAGAATGGGTAGGACCATGGAATGATGAAAGATCAAGATTCTATGAAGCCGCAAAGTATTATTACTGGCCTGGATGTCATGAACCAGGAACATTAATAACTCTAGGTTGTAATAAATCTTGGTTAACAAGTTTAAGCAAAACAGATCAGATGATTATTGAGCATGCTTCAACAGTTCAAAATGAAAGAATGTTGACTGAATATAATGCTAATAATGGAGCTGCGTTGCAGAGACTTGTAAATGATCATGGTGTAGAGCTNAGAGANTTCAACGAAGATGTTATCGACGCAATGGGTGAAGCAGCAGAACAACTGTATGAAGAACTTGCTGAAGGTAATGAATTAACNGGAAGAATTCTNGCNAGCTTTAGAAAATCAAGAAGTGAAATAAGTGGTTGGNTAGAAAAAGCTGACTCAGCTTTCTTTACTCAAAGAAATAGAGTACTTGAAGGTTAAANTTNCAAATNATGTGGGGAGTTTACTCCCCACTTNTTTNTATGAATATCTCAAATATTTCTAAATTTTTTTCAATTTGTTTAATCTTAATAGTATTTGCATTTNTAGTTAATAACTATTTAACTTTCGCAGGTGATTGGCCTGGAGCGTTTACAATATATAATTCAGCAAATATATATTCATCGTTTCAATTTTTTCTTTATGTATNNGCAATTATTTTTCCATTAATATTTATTTATTATAANCAAAAANTNGATAATTTGACTCTTGCNAATAACCTTGAAAGAGTNAATGATTNTATAATTAGATTTGGTTTTTGGTCAGTATTAATAATAGGAATAATTGANGCCATAATTTCTTTTCTAATAATTGANGGTTTCCTTGAACAAATGATTGGAAAAAGTTGGAACATAAAATTTTCAAANAATTCTTTTNGAGCNCCNTATNTTCATTTTCCTCTNTTATTTGTATCNTTAATNTTTGCATATTACTTNANAGCTCTCAATTTCTANTGGTTAGCATTTCTTGTTGTAATNGCNGAATTTCAAATTGTNATTTTAAGATTTGTTTTTTCATATGAACAAACTTTAATGAGNGATCTTGTNAGATTTTGGTATGGAAGCTTATTTTTATTTGGAAGTTATTATACTTTAATTAAAGATGGTCATGTTAGGGTNGATGTTTTGTATACTAATTTTAGTGAAAAAAATAAAGCNAGAGTAAATCTTTTTGGNAGNTTATTATTGGGTATCCCACTTTGCTTAACTGTATTCTTTCTTGGGATGTACTGCAAACAATGTGTTTTAAACCAACCAATAATGAATTTTGAAACATCTCAAAGTACTCAAGGAATGAATATCAAATATTTAATGGCGGGTTTTTTAATAATATTTGCTCTTACAATGCTGATACAATTTATAATTTATTCATTAAGAAGTTTAGAAGTAATTAGAAAGAATTAATAATGGAATTATTTTTTCTTTTTTTATTAATATTTTTAATGGCATTTGCACTTGCTTCTGGATATCCATTAGCTTTTGCTCTTCCTGGTTCAGCTATTATATCAATATTTTTAGCTGGTTTAGCAGGATATTTAATTGAAGGTAATCCAAACGAATATTTTATATCTGATGGTCCTTTTCAATGGCTTAATGCAGGAATAACAAATTTCCGAGGAGTATATTGGGAGGTAGAAAGAGATACATTGATAGCAATACCTCTTTTTATTTTTATGGGAATAATGCTTGAAAAATCAAAAATTGCAGAAGATCTATTGATAAGTATGGGGCAATTGTTTGGACCTATTCCGGGAGGATTAGGTATTTCTGTAATATTTGTTGGTGCATTATTAGCTGCTACGACAGGCATTGTAGGGGCTACGGTAGTTGCGATGGGTTTAATTTCTTTACCAGCAATGATGAAAAATAATTATAATAAATCACTTGCGTCTGGAATTGTTTGTTCTTCTGGTACACTTGGTCAAATAATTCCACCTTCAATTGTCCTTATTATTTTGTCAGATCAATTAGCATCTGCTTCAGATGCGGCAGATAATATGAGAATAGAAAATTATAAAAACGTAACTGGTTCTACAAATATACCAAGTCAATTTAGTGTAGATTCAGTCAGTGCTGGGAATATGTTTTTAGGAGCTTTCTTACCTGGTTTAGTTCTTGTTGGTCTATACATGTTATATGTTTTACTGATTGGAATATTTAAAAAAGAAGCTGTACCTCCAGTAGAATATGAAGGAAATTATGACAGAGATTTCTTTAGGAGAGTTTTTCTATCGCTTGTCCCACCATTAGCATTAATTTTTGTAGTATTAGGTTCAATATTACTTGGTATAGCAACAGTAAATCAAGCAGGTGCCATAGGTGCTGTGGGTGCAGGTGTGATGGGTGGTTATAGATTGTATGATAAAAAAAACAAATATACACCAGCTTTAATAACTATAATTTCATTAATAGTAATAACTTTTATTGTAATAAATTTTCAACTTAATGTTAAAAATATTTCATCAACATCAGAAGTGGTGGCTTTAGTAATTGCAATATTTGCAGTTATATTTTTACTTGTTGGTGTTGTTTGGAGTTTTTGGAGAACATTTAAAATAAATAATGTTTTAAAAAACGTAATGATTGAAACAAGTTTAACTACTTCAATGGTTTTTATAATTCTGATTGGNGCTGCAATGTTAACAGCAGCGTTTAGAGGTTTTGGAGGTGAAGAAATAGTTAAGGATTTTCTNACTAGTCTTCCTGGAGGTTTTTGGACACAATTTATAGTTGTAATGGCAGTTATATTTGTACTCGGTTTTTTTTTAGATTTCATAGAAATTGCTATTGTTGTTGTTCCTATAGTTGCACCGATACTATTAGCTGAAACATCAGCAAATGTTACTGCAGTTTGGTTGGGTGTAATGATTGGTGTAAATATGCAAACTTCATTTTTNACTCCACCNTTTGGATTTTCACTATTTTATCTAAGAGGAGTAGCACCAAAATCAATAAAAACGACTGAAATTTGGAAAGGTGCAAGCGTGTTTATNNTACTNCAATTAGTTGGNTTAGGTGTAGTNGGATATTTTCCACAATTAGTAAATTATTTACCTCTTAGNTCTTATTATTCATCAGAAGTTTCTCCTCCTCCAATTAATCCTAAACTTCAAGAATGTTTAATAGATTATTCTTATAATAAATATGANGAAAATTTTTCTGAATCAATANTAATTACAAATGACCTAATGTCNTCTAATATTGATTTTTTACCAGAGAAACAAAATAAAAATTTTNCTAATATGATTAATAACATCAATGANTCAAAGAATTTGATAGAAGAAGTAAAATTATCACGTAAAAATTTTAACGATTACTCTATTAATTATAAGCCACTTCACACAAAAGTAAGGAATATTGAAAAAAATATTTATAAGAAATTGTCAAAGATAGAAAAAATTAAAAAAGAAATTAGACTTGAAACTGAACTTAATGAAATTCAGAAGTTTGAAGAGGAAATTTTTGAATTAGAAAATGAAATTGAGAGTATAAAAATGACAATTCCNNCAAATTGGAAAGAGGAAAATNATAATTTCAAAACAATATTAGATAATTNTNAGAAAAAGAAANTNANTTATAATAANTCAGTAGATAACTCATTTAATGANTTACAAAAATTTATCAANATTTTTCAAAATGCTGANGANTTTTCAAANTTAGAAANNAATTTTAATNAGTTANTAAATAATNTNAATGAAGAGANNGANGNAATNNAAGAANTAATNAAAAATTTNGANAGATTATTTAATNCTTTCACTGACACTTCANANATTACAAAACCAATNAAAAAAGCAAGAAAANTGTTGAAAAAAAATTANNATAANAAAACAGANGCATTAGNTTTAATTAATGAAGCAAAAAAAANATANAATTTGGAAAAAAATTGGAGATTGNATGGTANTAAAATTATCTTAAGTGATTTAATTAAATTATCTGAAACTGGTACNGAGACTTTTGGATTAAGAAAACAAGANAAACTTAATAAAGANCAAGCTATTTATTTAGCTTCNTGTAAATCTGTACATGAAGATATTTCTTTATATTTTTANTTAATTTTTTTTTCTATATCCATTACTATATGAATATAATCCATTGCATGACCTGNTGGATTTTCNGNTANTTCCTCAAGATAAGNATTATAAAATTGATCGACAATTTGATTTATNTCATTAGGATTTCTTTTTTCTAATGCTGTTTTAAATACAGTTTCTGACCAACTTCTCATTGTNGGTATTAATNTTTCAGCATATTCNCTTGATGACATAGTAGATTTATTTTTATTATAATGAANTTTAAAAGGACAATCGGTAAACATTGTTTCACATTTTTTAAGAATTAACCCAGATTTTGATATTTCTGANTTAGGGTCATCAAAAGGTTTTCTAAATTCTTCAACAGTTCTATAATGTTGAGTAAAAGTNGCATTAACAAATTCTTCATTNGTAATAATNCCNTTTTGCTCTAAATTTTTCCAATGTTTAGTAAAATTATTAAACATGTTATGACCNCCAGTGTTACCTAAATATCGACCCTTTTCATCTATTCCAAAATTTATACAAATAAACCTTCCTCCTGGAATTAATTCATTTGATCTATTTAATAAAATAGTTTCCCAATCTTTTAGAGCTTGGTTTTTAAACTGTTTTTTTTCTTCTTCATTAGAGCCTACCATATGAACATGATTATTTATCAAACATGGTCTTTCTGAAACATAGTGCATTGCAGTCGCAGAGAATCCTAAGGATAAACTATTATTAGACATCAATTGTTTATGAAAACCTGTACCACATCCGTGCACGAAAACATTTTCAAATTTATTCTGGTAAGCAAAATTATCATTACCTTGCATTCCTTGCATCATTCTAAATAAAACTGAAAAGTCATTAGATGCTAAATCAGTATACAACATTTCAATTTCTCTATTATCTCCAGATTTTTTTATTTTTTCAATAATATTAAACCACATTTCTTGACTTGTACCGCCATCAGCACTGCCAAAATCAGCTATTCTAAGTTTGTCAACTTTAGGAATATTTTTAAAGGCTTCTTCAATTAATACTTCCATTTTATCTATAGCATTTTTTGCCCCAACAGTTTTTTGAGAGTAATAACCCTCACCTTTCATTGATAAAACAGATTGTGTATTTAGATTAGGTTTGTTCATGTAATAATATTAAACCTATTGAATAATAATAAAAGTATTTATTAATCAAATTTAAGATTTTTATTAAAATATTTAGGGACTTTTTTTCCTGCCTGAGCTCTTTTTCCCATCCAAAAATCAACATCTTCTAACTTTCTATTCTTAGAGCCAGTGCTCCATTCTAATCCATCTTCAATAGTTAACTGAGTGACATCGGATAAAAAATCATCTTTCTTAATTTTAATTAATTGAACCCCTCCACCCTTTTGTAATTTTGGCAAAGCATCAATTTCAAAAATTAACATTTTTTGTAACTTTGTTACGCAAGCTATATGTTTTTTTGAAAGATTTAATACTTTAATAACTACATCATTATTTTTTAAATTAAATAATTGCTTACCTTTCTTTTGGTTTGTTACAAGAGTTTCAGTATTACTAATAAATCCTTTACCATTTTTAGATACAATTAAGAGCTCTTCATCAATTGATGAAAGTAATCCAGTAACCTGATCATTCGGCATACTATCGACAAAATAAATAAATGATTTAGGATTACTATTTCCACCTGGTAAACTATTTGGATCTATTGTGTAAACTTTACCAGAAGAAACAAA
>NYXO01000047.1 GCA_002685415.1 Methanobacteriota archaeon | reverse complement strand
CAGGTAGCGGTGGGGGACAAACAGACCCTGCAACTGGAGAGAAATATGTAGGGGCAGCACCCGGTGCATGGCTGATTAACATCTTAGCATGCTGTGACGGGGATATTGAAGACATAATGCAAGGTGCTCAATGGGCTATAGATAACAAAGAAAAATATGGCATCAATATCTTGACTTCCTCGCTTGGGGAGCAACAATTTGAGATTCATGTTGACAATGACGGTAGTTCTGCTTGGAGCCGCCAAATGGATGCAGTCGTTGAGGCTGGAATAATCACGACTCTTTCTGCCGGAAACGAATTTGGAGGAGCGACGTTTGCTGGCTGTAATACAATTGACAGTCCCGGTGATGCTGCTTTACCAGTAACCGTAGCCAGTTTAGACAAGGATCTAGGACTAGCAATTTACAGTAGTAGGGGATATACTTCTGATATGCGAGTAAAACCAGATGTAGCCACCATCGGGTCGAGTATTATGGCGCCTGATGCAGCAACAAATGATGGATATACTAGTAAATCAGGAACCAGCATGGCAACCCCATTAATGGCAGGAATTGCGGCTTTAATGGTGCAAGCAAATCCAGATATTACTCCCTCTGAATTCAAAGACATCATTGCAGCCTACTCAATTGAAAGAGAAATTGTACTCTTAGACGACCCTGGATTCAATGACTGTAGTGCGATAGAGACTCGGCCAGATAATGAGTTTGGATACGGCCAAGCCGATCCAGTTGTATTCGTTGAAGTAGCGGGAAGCATTGATCGTACACTCAATGTATCAATGAATATCGACACCCTGCAGGTAATTGAAAATCAAAGCAAAATTACAGGAATTGCAAGTGGATTGCCTTCGGGAACAGATGGCAGAGTTGAGGTTAGAGTTGGTGGTGCAGAATGGAAAGAAGCAAACGATAACTCAAAGTATGGAGACTGGACTAGTTGGAGTTTAGAACTCGAACCACACAATAATTCTGGCAATTCTACGATTTTTGCCAGATTATATCTTGATGATGACCACATCTCGCCTATTGATGCTAGAAGAGTTATTCTAATCGACGAAGTGGCAAACAATCAGGAAAATGGATTGAATGATCAATCGTTGTTGATTGTATTTTTTGGTGTATTGGTTTTCTTGGTTCCAGTTATTGGAGTTGCAATTTACTTCAATCGCAGTTCGATTTGGAGTGCAAATTCCGATGAGGATTAACGAAGCGATTGTTCTAGCCGCTGGGGCGAGTAAACGCCTAGGTAGCTCCAAAGCATTGGTTGAAGTCAAAGGACAAACTCTTATCGAGTTAGTATGCAGTAAATTGCAAAATGCTGGTCTTTTAGCGACAGTAATTACTCGTAACTCGCTTAAAACAAAAATCCAAGATTTACTTCCCAACGTTAGAATTATAACAAATCCAAACCCTGAATTGGGACGAACTGGAACAATTCAATATGGAATTGAATCTATTGGCATTAAACCTATGTTGATCGTCCCAGTTGACAGACCTGGGTTTAGTCTAGANACTGTAAAGAAACTGTGTGAATGCAACGACACAACGATTCCGACCTTAAATGAAAAAGGAGGTCATCCCATTGCAATATCTACNGAGGATTGTGAGAATATATTGCGGGCTGAACCAGACACACCGCTTCATGAACTGATAAACCCAGTTAGGATAACGGTAGAAGACCCGCATTTACACCTAAACATAGATACTGAAGGTGACGTAATCGAACTGATCAAGGTTGCAAAGTATTTGTGACTGAAGGATATTCACCCATCAACCATAGGAATACTAAACCCACAATAATTGCTGGAAGAGTGGTATGAATTGTTGCCCAAATTGAGGCAGTCTTGTGCCTTACCAAGAGAGGGAAAAGTGCATCTCCATCCTGAGATATGGCATTTGCAACTAAAGCAGGAAATGAGACTAATCCTTCAACATATGCAGTGATGGCGATAATTTGAGGCCCGCACCCAGGAATTAGACCAATTGTTGCTGCAAGCAACACTGCCCCAGAGCCAGACCCGAGTTCGGACATGTCGGTTTCATTAATCCCAAACAATATCATACCGAACTCGAAAACCAAGTAGGCGATTAGGACCCAAAAAGTAACGAATGCNGTTTCAGATGCCGCATGAACNAGGGTTTCGTCGAGTGAATTGAGTTTGTCACCGATTGTAGCCTCCGTATCGTCAGCAAAGAAATTCTTTGATGAGAAATACAGTATGATAGATAGAGTGGTCCCGATTAAACCAACCCAAGTTATGATTCCGTCTCGAGATGTAGGGTTCCAGACAAGTTCTGGCGAATATTCAGGATCTTGTGCATACCAAATTAGAAGCAGGATTGCAAGACATAAACCAACTGCTGTTGTTGCCCACCACACTCTGTAACCTTGGTGCAATACACGATATCCCCATCCTTCNGGAATCTCCCTAGGTAATTCATCGATAAGTGAGCCCTCAACTTCCATCTCCTTTGNGGCTTCTTCCCCTAATATTTCCTCAGAACCAAACTTAGGCCCTAACTGGCCTAATGGAGCAGATGGTGTGACCTGNAAACAATCCACTCCATACCCCCACAAAACACCAACAACAAACGAAGTAACGTGGACAACTATAACAGGAGTAAGGAAAGATGAGTCTTGGAATATAGCACCAATTAGTACAAACGCAGCATCACCGANTGTTGCAATAAGGGTCGCAATAACTGTTCCNTAGGTGACGTACCCTCTCGCATACATNGGCATTACAATAATTGCTCCACCACAGCCAGGAGTCAGTCCCATCATTGCACCAATTATTGGTTGGAACTTTGTATTCTCTCGAATCCATATTACAAATCTACCTGCTGTAACAAATTGTAGCCAACTGAATAGAAGAACCATTGCAGCTACAAAAACAGTCACTGCAAGGAAAGCATCTCTCATCGAGANNACTAAGATTTCCAGCGCTTGACCAGCACTGATGTCAGTTGACATGTAAGTTGCTGGGNTGGTTATTCGTATCAAAGTTAGCCTAGGCTAACTCTTCAATNTCGCCTTGGAATCTCTNCTCTCCATGCGAACAAATCCAATACCTTGAGNCTCTTCCGCGTNTCTATGACCAGCGCCACACTAGCGTGGGTATTAGATCGATTAAATCACGGNGAAAGAGTTGCTCTTGCNTCGGTTGTTGAAGCTAGTGGAAGTGTCCCAGGTAAACCTGGAGCTAGAATGGCAGTCAGNAACTTAGGAAATAGACATGGAACTATTGGAGGAGCAGGGTTAGAATTGAAAGTAGAGAAGCATCTNGNTGAGATGTTGANGGCCGAATCCGGTACAAGCAGAATTGAGACATATGTCTTGCATAGGGATGCGAAGGGCAAAGAGGCGACGGCGCTTAACAGCCTCTGCGGCGGTCGCGTTACCGTCTCTTTGGAGGTCCTAGAACCCGTGCCACACATATTAATCGCAGGAGGAGGNCATTGCGGTCTAGCCATCGCTGCTGCATGTGATAACCTCGGCTGGTCACACAGTGTATTTGATGTGAGAAACGAATATGCTGANGGTGAAGNATATCCTAACGCGGTGGAACATCATTCCAGCGATGTGAAGGATTTTATTTCCAGCCTATCTGATAACGGTTTCATGCGATTTTCTGATGTTCTTTTGCTAGGCCATGATTGGTCTGTAGACCAAGATTTACTGATTGGCCTATTATTGAATCGAGGGGATGCAAATAGACCGCGTATTGGGGCAATAGGATCACGAGCAAAATGGAAGGTTTTCAGAGAGGCGGCTATTTCTGCAGGCGTCTCAGAAATTGCGATTGATTCCGTTCGGTGCCCTATAGGCATTCAAATCGGTGCAGAAAGTCCTGAAGAAATTGCNATCGCAGTATGCGCTGAAATTATGGCGATTGAGAAAGGTGTTCANGAATAATTTCGTNCATTGTATCTTTGAATATCATAGCATAGGGTTGAATAGCACAATTAGAATGTGGAATCAATGCGCAAGGTAGTGCTGAGATGGAATCTCACNACTATTCAAGGCGCTAAGGAATTGGGNCAGCTCCTACAAATCTGNCAGAGATTCGAAGTTCTGGCTCATTTGGGGGTTTCCCCAGTTGGAGTCGTTCAATTAGCAGAGATCGAATTACAGGATGGAAAAGACATACACGAACTAAATGATCTGGATAGTTTTCAGGTAGTTGAAATTCACGAGGAATCCGAGGATGGAATATTGGCCAGTATACTATGTTCACACAGTTTGGCAAAGTCCGCCATAGAACTATCCAACCTACACCTCCAACCACCGTACTCACTAGATGCAATACGTGGCATGGAAATGAGAGTCACTGGATTAACTGGTGCTATGCGAAGGTTTCTCGCACTTCTCAGAGTAGTACTACCTCCTGACAAAGTCAGTGTCATAACAATGCGAGGGGAAATGGTCAATGGTTGGGACAAAGTTTTGACTACAAGGCAACAAGAAGTGCTATCGTTTGCTGTTGAAAGAGGATACTACGAAGAAGGAGAATCTGTCACAATAAAAGAACTAGCAGATGAGATGGGGATTTCTCGCTCTACCTTCGGCGGACACCTTCAAGATGCTGAAAGAGCAGTGATGAAAAAAGCGGGTTCAGACTTGAATTGAGTCCGTAGGACTCAGACCGAAGCGTAATAGAATAATCCGCATTGGAGTATAGTGATGGTGCAGCACCGGCTACCGATGTTACCCTCAGCAGGAGAAGTTTCCTGGGCCGCATCGGTTAACGGTGTGAAGAAACTATTGAACATCGAAAACAATGCTATTTTGTTAGATGTACTCAGAGACCAAGTCGGTAGTCTCGGCACCAAGAGAGGATGTGACATGGGAACATGTGGCTGTTGTTCAGTACTGATAAATGGTGAGCCGAGACTCTCCTGTCTAACTCTTGCCTTGGAAGCCGAAGGCTGTGAAATTACAACGGTTGAAGGGCTCGCTGATGGACATCACTTACATCCAATTCAAGAGATGTTTGCTGAATGTGGAGGGTCTCAATGTGGCTTTTGTACACCAGGATTCCTGGTAGTCGCTTCAGCTTTACTCGAAGATAACCCTACTCCGACAGATCAAGAAATCAAATCTGCGATTGAAGGAAATTTATGCAGGTGCACAGGCTATCAACAGATTGTCGATTCAGTTAGAGCCGCATCTGAAATTCTAACCACAGGGCAGCAAATCGAAGATTCCACCTCGCCAAAGAGCGACCCCCACCCCGGATTCTCTGGAGAGTGATTCAATGTCAAAGGGTGAAAATGAGGATGAAATGGTTGGATACAGGCAACAACCTGGCAAGTTACCTTTTGCCAAACCTGGATCGGGCGGGAAAGATAGGTTCTCGCGCCCAACTGACCAAGGAATGATTCCTGAATCCCAAGGTGGGGAACTAGCCCAACCGTGGGGCTCGCACCGTCATGACAATTTGGTCAGTGGACAAATTATTGGAAAACCTACTGCATTAGTAGATGGTAAATGGAAGGTTACTGGTCAGGCTCAATATGGGGACGATATCAGACTACCTGGAGAATTAATCGGACGAATTATTCGATCACCTCATCATTATGCTCGAGTTCTATCGATCGATTTTTCCAAGGCTCTTGAGCTACCAGGTGTCGTAGCAATTGCAACCGGTGCTGACGCGGAAAACAAATTCGGTGTATTGCCAGTAACCAAGGATGAACACGCAATGGCTGTCGAACTGGTGCGTCATGTAGGTGATTTGGTCGCATGCGTTGCTGCAGAAGATGAAGCGACAGCACGTGAAGCTGAACGTCTAATCGAGGTGGAATACGAAATACTGGATTCAATCCATGACATGCGTGAGGGTCTGAATGATAGTGAAAACCCCATCCATGATCGTGGCAAATATCACATTGGTGAAGCAAATATCCAAAAACGTGTTTTCCAAGAATTCGGAGATGTAGATGGAATCGAGCAAAATGCAATAGTAAGTCACAAAGAAAATTGGTTATTCGCTGGAGTTAATCATGCTGCAACGGAACCTCATGCGGTAGTCGCCAATTGGGACCCCTCTGGTAGATTGACACTCTATACGCCTCAACAAGTCCCTCATTATGTACACCGAGCTTTAGCGGATGTACTTGAAATTCCGATGCATCAAATCAACGTTTACAGGACTTTTGTAGGCGGTGGTTTTGGAGGTAAATCAGACCCATTTCCTCACGAGATGTGCTCGGCCATCTTAGCAAGAAAATCCGGTAGGCCGGTTAGGATTACTTTTGATCGAGAGGAAGTTTACTGGATTAATCGTGGTCGACACCCCTCTAGAATAGAAATGAATCTACATGCTGATGAACAAGGTCGAATCTGTGGAATTGAGACCGATGCACTGATTGACGGAGGAGGTTTTGCCTCTTTCGGACACGTGACCACATATTACAACGGAGTACTTCATACTGCACCATATGAGATTGGAGCATTCCATTACACAGGTGCTAGAGTATGGACCAATAAGCCAGCAAGTGGGGCTATGCGTGGTCATGGAGCAGTAAATTCTCGCTGTGCTGTAGAAACAGGATTAGATGATTTAGCTGAGCAATTATCTGTAGATCCAATAGACCTTAGATTAGCAAATTTACTTCCACCCCATTCCGCTACAATAACTGGATTTAGAGTAACTAGCATAGGAATGCGTGAATGTTTAGAGAGAGTCAAAAAAGAAAGTGGTTGGGATGAAAAATTTAGGAAAATGCCTCTAGGAAAGGGAATTGGAATCGGCTGTGGATTCTTCATATCAGGTTCCGGGTTACCTATTCATTGGGACCCGAATAAATTCCCGCATGCAACAGTTCATCTGAAAATCGATATGGATGGAGGAGTTACAATTCACACAGGTGCGGCTGATATCGGTCAAGGCTCCGACACTGTAGTCGCTCAATCGGTAGCAGAGGTTTTGGGACTGCCACTAGATTTGATTCGAGTCAGATCTAGGGAATCTGACACCTCGCCAGTTGATCTTGGCTCATATTCTTCGAGAGTTACTTTCATGAATGCAAATGCTGCAATCTCCGCAGCGATGAAAATTCGCGACGAATTACTTGATGCGACCGTAGAAATAACTGGTGCAGAGAGAGAAAAACTAGTCATTGGGGATCGCCGTATTTTTGCAAAAAATGACCCCGCTGTCGGAGTCTCTTATCTTGAAGCCCTTCACAAAGCGCAAGAAGATCGTGGAGCCCTTGTTGCATCTGGAGCATACAGGACACCTCCGATGGGCCGAACTCACAAAGGAGCTGCAGCTGGATTAGCACCTGCGTATTCCTTCTCAGCTTATGTCGCTGAGGTCTCTGTGGATGTTGAGACTGGGCAAACAAAAGTCGACAAAGTTTGGGCAGCACATGATTGTGGTAAAGCGTTGAATCCTCTTTCCGTCAAGGGACAGATAATCGGTTCCTGTCATATGGGTATGGGCCAAGTTCTCAGTGAAGAGATGAAGTATGGAAGGAGTGGTCACTTGATGAATCCTGATTTATTGGACTACAAAATTCCAAGCGTACATGAGATGCCTGAAGTCTTTCCAATAATTGTCGAGTCTAATGACCCAGAAGGGCCATTCGGTGCAAAGGAAGCGGGTGAAGGTCCACTTCTACCTATCTTACCCGCAGTTTGTAATGCGGTTTATGACGCGATAGGTGTCAGGACCGCTGAATTACCAATCACTCCTGACAGGTTGCTAAAACTCATTGAAAGAAAATGTAAGACCGAAGATGTAAGTGACCCTTTGGAATTACCCTGCCCGCGACTAGAGCATTCAGAACTTCAAGCGGTTTTATCTCAAAGAGCAGAGGATCATGCAAAGCGTGATCTCCAACGACGACATAACAAAGATAGGGAGCCATATCACAACGGAGCATTGTTTGGATTAGACCCCGCAATCCCTCCCGATGAGGTTGATGAAAAATGGGCAGTCAACGTAATCCCGTCTGAGGAATATCTAGCCGAACCTCGCTTGGCAGGTAGCGCTTGGAAACATACCGAAAGAAGACATAGGGGTGATTCCTAATGCGTATGCCTCCTTTCCAATTACACGCCCCCACCAGCCTTGAGGAGGCAATTTCTATAGCTGCCAAATTGACTTCAGAGAAGCAAGAGTTTGACTGGATTGCAGGGGGGACTGACTTACTTCCGAATTACAAATGGCATCTTAATGTAAAGGCAAACGTAATTTCTCTCGCAAAAATAAGTGAATTAACTGAACTAAATGAGACACACATTGGAGCAATGGTCCGACTTCAAGATTTAGTTCAATCAAGTTCTACACATCCCGTTCTCGCCAAAGCGGCAGATACAGTGGCTAGTGTTATGGTCAGGCGTTCAGGAACAGTAGGTGGAAATATCTGTCTTGATACTCGCTGTTATTGGTTCAATCAAACCGAACAATGGAGAGAGTCCATTGATTGGTGCCACAAATGTGACTGTGGAACAGAAGCTGATTGCAGAGTGATTCCAAATCAAAACACTCTATGTGTGGCTACCTACCAAGCAGATCTCGCACCAGTACTAATGTGTCTGGGAGCGACAATACATCTCGCCGGGCCAAATGGGACTCGTTCTATGGCCCTCAGCGAATTCTTTCAATTAGATGGAATGACCCGTAATGTGCTTCAAACTGGAGAATTAGTCACTCATTTGACTCTCCCTGAAGATGTATCTGAATGGCAAGGAGATTACCAGAAGTTGCGGCAGAGAGAATCATGGGATTTCCCCGAGGCTGGAGTTGCAGCGCTTTGGAAGAAAAACGGAACAACAAAACCAGATCAGCTTAGAGTGGCAACAACTGGATTGGAGTCAATTCCAATGCTTCATACAAAACAGGTTGCCGAATGTCTGGAAGGATGGACCGGAACTGAATCAATCAACGATTTGGCGGAATCCATCAGAAAGGCTGTGAAGCCTGTTCAAAATACATGGTTCTCTCCCTCATACAGAAGAAAGATGGTGAAGGTGTTAACACGACGAGCCTGCACGGGATTAATGGAGGGAGGTTCTTGAGGAACGTCATAATTCCGGTTTTTCTCATATTTGCAATGATAGTTGCGACAATTCCCAACTCCATGGCTCAACCTGATCCATCTCTAGGGAATTGGGAATTGGGAATAGAATATCCAGACGAAGACGATAGTAATCCATTCATAGTCAGTGAGGCAGGTATGGCATCAATTACAATGTTCGTCGATAATCAAGCACCACTTTCTGTAAAGGTTTCATTCGAGTATGAATTCCCCTTTGATGCAGAAATTATGGGGGCTCCTGAAGATGCAACAATTGAGCCTGGAAATAACGACTCATTTACAATAACGGTTCGTGGTATCGATGTATATGATATCGATGCTGGCAAAATAGAGTCGTTTACAATAACTGCCAATTTAGAAGAAAGGAATGGTATGCCAGTGATTATTCCTGAGAGTCAAGAGAAAATTGGTGACTTGGAAATCCCAGAAATTTTCCTGCTTAATGTTGAAATTGCTGACCCAATAGGCCCAATGAACTCAGGAACTGATACAATTCTCAAAGTCACAGTAACGAACCAAGGCAATACTAGAGACAAAGTTCGCGAATTAGAAGTCACTGATGACTGCCCCCTTATGACTACTGACACCGGACTTGATACATTGCTCACAAGGAATTTAGAGAAAGGTGGAAAGACCACTGCTGACCTAAAAGTGACTGCCTCTGAAAGCCACCCTCAACGGAATTGTCGAGTGGAAGTTACGATAGCATCAGATGGCGCAGACGGAAGTCAGCTTTCAACAGACTTTACACGAATTACCGTTGAACAGCCGCCGACAAATACAGAAGACCCAGATGTTCCAGTTGACGAAGATGATCCTGTCGAAGTAGTCACATCTAATCTCCCTGCACCCGGAATAGGTGTCATTCTTTGTTCACTAATTGGCGCACTGTATGTTAACACCAGAAGAAGATAAAAATTTGGTTTTCATTACATTTTTAGTCATCTAAGTCAATCCACTGCATAAGTGCAATTTTCACATCATAACGTACAAAATTAGCATATTAATGGTGCCCTGTAATCAACAACATATATCTGTGGAATGAGGCTCGCCAAGAAGCGTGGGTGTGTGCAGCCTACGCTAAATCTTAGTTAGGAAGGGAATTATTTTGGTTGACGAAAAATCAGAAGAGGCTGATTTCACTAGAATGGTGATTGGCTCTATTGCTACCACAATGGTACTTCTGTTGATTCTGCCGATGATTTTCGTTGCTGGAAAATCAACTTACTATTCCGCATATACCGAAGGTGAAGGGGGAGAGATTAGTTCACTTGCTCAAGTCACCGACATGAGAGATACAATGGCTACCGATGAAGGCTATTTCATCGCCAATACAATGTCCACTCCAATGCTAGTAAATGACTGGAGAGACCCGCATCGAACAGCGCTGATGATTATAGGGCCAGAAAAGCCAATAGCGGAGACTGAAGCTGATGCGATCTATGATTTTGTAACCAAAAATGGAGGTAAGGTGATTGTCGCAGCAGATGGAACAAATGCAAATCGATTGGCTGAGAAATTTGGTGTTACTTTCTTTGATTCCCCACTAAATGATGAGAATCAGTTCTGGATGGAATATGAAGACGGGCAGCCAACAGATGGCTCTTGGCTAAATGTTTGGGGACTTGCAGCGGTATCAGAAGATGTCAACGATATGCCACCTTCCTACCTAAGGCAAGGTTGCATCGATACCGATGTGTTGGAAGAAAACAGAGAAAATTGTAGACTTCCTGTTATGTTCCGCTCCCCTACTGGAATGAAATTCGAACCACTTCCAGAAGACGACCCTAGCCAAGCATCAGAAAATCAAAGGCAAGTGAAGATTCTCTCAACCGCTTCCCCCTCTGCATTTATTGATGTTCAAGGCAATGGACTTGCCGATGACCAGAGAAACCCAGCACCAGGAGATTTGTCCTTAATCATACGAATTGATTATCCTGGCATCACTACTTTTGACAAGGTTAGTGCAGGATCCGGTGGATTAGTCGGTGGAAATACCAAAGAATTACAAGTTACAGGTAGTATTGTTTTTGTCTCCGATGAAGAGGCTTTCTCAAACAGATTGTGGAGCCTTGACGTAGCAGTTGAAAACGACATGAGTTCCTCATGTGAGCAGCAATCCAATAACTGCTGGCTAAACACCGTAAGAGAAACATACTGGCAGGGTAATGAACAATACTTCTCACTACTAATTGATGATATGATGGAACACGATAATCCAAAATTGGCTAAATCCATTCGTGATGACAAAAGCGAATTCCAAATCGTCTTTGATGAAAGTCGACACGTTACGGGAATGATATCTGCTCCATTCGTAGAAACAATGGGTACTGTAGTACTACTGACATCGAATACTTTCCTAAAGTGGCTAGTTGTTCTGAATGTTGGGCTATTATTGTTAGTTGCAATGATGGTCGTTCCAGAAAAAGAAAACTGGCGTCATATCTTTGACCTAACGAGATTCAAGGAACGTCCAAATAAATTGGACCCTAGTTCTTATCGAGAACGCGTACAAAAGGCGTTATTCACCAAAGTTAGAGTTCATCATGACCTAACTAGAGACCAAATGGCGATTAAACCGCCAGCAGAGGTCCAAACGATGATTGGAGACCCAAGACTCGTTGAATTGGCATATAGCCAGAGCAGAAAATATACTCCCCAAGAATTACGCCAACTGATGGTGGCGATAAGACGCTGGGGTAAAAACTGAAACAAACAGAAAATGGAGAGAGAAAAATGACTGAAGAAAAAGCTGCGACAAAAAAGAAGCCTAAGGGCGGCTCAAAAGGGATGAGCGATAAACTCGAAGCCGTCGGTGCAATCGGACAAGCGATTAGTACCGAAGTACAGAAAGTAATCATCGGAAAGAGCCATGTTATCGACAATGTTTTGATCAACATCCTGTCCAATGGTAACCTCCTGTTCGAGGATTATCCAGGACTGGCTAAGACCCTGATGACGAATACGTTCGCCGATGCACTCGGCTGTGATTTCAAGCGTGTACAATTTACGCCTGACCTTCTACCAGCCGACATAACTGGGACGAACATTTACGATGCAAAGAAAGGAGAGTTCTCGTTCAAGCCTGGACCTATTTTCTGTAATCTACTACTATCTGACGAGATTAACCGTGCTCCTCCGAAGACCCAAGCGGCTCTTTTGGAAGCGATGCAGGAAAAGCAGGTTACTATCGGTACAGTTACTCACAAACTTCCAGCACCGTTCCTAACAATGGCAACACAAAACCCTGTTGAGCAAGAAGGAACCTACCCTCTACCTGAGGCTCAACTTGACCGATTTATGTTCAAGATGAGTGTTGGATATCCAGACCGCGCTGATGAGGACGAAATCCTCGCACGACGTATTGCTCGAAAGAAGGACGATGTAGAAGTCGAGACAATCACCGACCCCGCCCGTGTAGTTGCTATGCAGACTGCGATTGAGGATGTATTTGTCGATCCTGCAGTTCGAATGTACATGGTTGAGATTGTATCCCGAACCCGCGAAGACCCAAGAGTTCTCGTAGGTTCTTCCCCACGTGGCTCTCAAGCACTTCTGAAGACTAGTCGATCTGCTGCTGCAATGCGCGGTCGTGACTTTGTTACCCCTGATGACGTTAAGTCGGTAGCAACCCTAGCTGTAGCACACCGATTAATCCTCAAGCCGGAACACCAGATTAAGGGTCTCGAAACTGACGAAGTAATCTCAGATATCCTACGTCAGGTACCAGTCCCTACTGTTTGAGGTCATTTACCGATTTAAGCAAATGGAGATGATAGCCAATGGCGTGGAGCAGAAAATCAGCCATGTTTGCCGCACTTGCGGTAGCCATGTATCTGCTTGGACTGGTGTTGAGAAATCAACAACTGGTCACAGTCGCTGTTGTGTTACTATCATTCCTCACCTATGCTGCTTTCAGAACAACCCATGCCGACGTAGCTTCTAGTGGACGTCGCTTAGAGGATGCAGAAGCAGATTCAGGAGTGGCTCTCCAATCAATTGTCGCCATGCGAAAATTATCCTCTGCGAGGGTTTTCGAGGACGGTGAAATTGATGTTGTCCTACGGATTCAGAACCGATCAACTCTCTCCAAGGTTCTAGAGGTCCGAGACAGAGTCCCTGAAGTAATGCGAATAAAGAAAGGAGCAAATTACGTTCTGATGGAACTAGGTGGAAGGAAAGAAACTGAAATCTCCTATACAATTGAGGCACCTCTCAGAGGATTCTATACTATTGGTCCAGTTTGTGTTAGAGTGCAAGACGCATTCGGATTATTCCATAATGAAAGAGAAATCCAACTCTATGATGACTTCCTAGTATTCCCGAAGATGGAGGATATCAAAGACGCATTAATCAAGAGCAGGGTCCCGAAAATCTTCACTGGTGCAGTGAATATTCGCAACCCTGGCGAAGGTACAAATTTCTACAACCTCCGTGAGTATATTCCGGGAGACCCAATGAAGAAGGTCAACTGGAAGGCTTGGGCTAGATCTGGAAAGATGATGGTAAACGAGTTTGAACGTGATGCAGTTAGCGACATCATACTAATCATCGATAGCCGATCTGTATCTGAAACTGGCCCTGTTAGTAGAAATTCCTTAGTCTACAGCACAAGGGCTGCTGCAAGCCTTGCACAATATTTCCTATCTCGAAGAGATTCGGTTGGTTTGGTCACTTATGGTGATGAAATTGTATCAGTGGACCGAGATACAGGAAAGAAACAATTGTATGTGATTTTGACTAAGTTAGCCGGAGCCATGGCAAAGGGCAACACGCCACTGAGAGTTGTCACAAATCGTATTCTACCTCACATCAACCGAGGTAGCCCGATAATTATCCTAAGTCCTTTAGAAGACGACCCGACAATTATTGACGCCGTTAGAGACTTCAGGGCTAGAAACTTCGATGTCACCATACTTTCTCCATCTAGCCTTGAATTTGAGTTCGATGCAAGAAGATTGGACCGCACAGGATACGAAGTACTGAAGACAGAACGAGATATTTTGATCAGTGAATTAAGAGGATTGGGTGCGAACGTTATGGATTGGGAACCGGATATGATGCTGGTAACCGCATTAGCAGGAGCAAGAGGATTTTGAAGGAGGCAGAAGTATGGCAGACGACGTCAAAGTAGAAGGTGGCTCCGACACATCTCATCTATACGATGGTAAGACAGTTAGATCATCCGCACCAAGTAGAAAAAAGGCAGCTGGTCGACTAAAGTCCAGCACTGATATTCCTCAAGATGCTATTCCAGAAGTTCACGTTCCAACTTGGATAGAATCTTTCTTTGGAGGTCCTATTGTATCTTCAATGAAATTTCTTCCAGCCAATCGAACTGTAACTAATCTGCAAGTGAGTTCGGCTGGATGTTTAGTACTTCTAACGGCCCTCACTTTACTCTTCACCCCTGTATCAGGAACCGCATGGTTTGCTATTGCAAATTTAATTGGGATACCAATTATTGGAGGAATTATTCATATTTCGATCATGATTATTGGTGCAATCGGAGGTGCTTATGGTATTTTCCAGCGTGATCAGAGAGCCTTATTGATCTCGTATGTAGCCATGCTACTCGTGACCCTTAGATTTGCAGGAAGTAAAGTGGAATTCGGATTTAATTTCTTACCTGAACAAGAGATTCTACAGAAGGTATTGTTGATTGCATACGCAGTTTTCCTAGTAATGTACTTCGAACTAACAAACGGAATTATTCGGTTTTCCATGTTAGATACTTCAATTAGAACCGGCGAAGTATATGTGATGGGAGAAGGGAAAATAATCAGACAATACTACCGGGCAGTCGGAATTACCCCCATTGTTGCAGGAATAGTAGCGTTGCTTACCCTTCTCATCAATCTAATCATTCCAGCAATGGTTGGTATCTTCGATAGTGTTCAAGCCGATAGATTGAGAGAGTCTGTGGAATTAACTTCCGTTTATGGTGTAGCACTTGGAACAGCCATGGTGTTCACGGTCATTGCTACCGCATTTGCAGTTAACTTACCCCTCCGCCTACAGCAAATGCAAGAAGGAAGAGCAAACAAGTGAGTTTGTGAGTCTAATCAAGGCTCAGGAACCCACCAATCATTCCCAAATCTGCTACAACAAGTCTAGCAATAGCCTCTACAACAGGTACTGCTCTAGGACCCAATACTGGGTCGTGCCTTCCACCAACTTGTAGTGGACGTTGTTCTCCACTGGGCAGGTGTAGAGTCGTTTGTTCACGGGATATACTACTCGGCGGCTTGAAGTGTACAACAACTCGTATTGGGGCACCGGTTGCTCTACCNCCTAGAGCGCCATCTGCTTGAGCCGTTTCTGAACCCTCCAACTCTGGTGCTTTAGCATCAAACTGCCATGCATCATTATGTTCAGAACCTCTCATTTTCGATGCTTGAATACCCCTAGAAAACTCAACTGCACGAGCACCAGGAATTGCCATCATACCTCGTGCTAAAGCAGGTTCTAGACCATCGAACCAGGGTTCTCCTACACCTATTGGCAATCCTTCGATTATACACTCTACACTAGAGCCGATCGAATCTTGGTCCATCCTGATTTCTTCAATAAAATTGGAGAACGACTCTGCAGCCTGTTCATCGCGACAATTCAAACGTGCCATTGTCGAATCCTCTGGAAGTTCTGTATTCCGATCTAGTAGATACAATGGTTTGGAATGCAAATCCCCGACACTGTTTAAGTGGGCATCAACCCTCCAACCTGACTGATTCAACAATCCACGTAGTTGGCTTGCTGCAGTCACTAATCCATAGGTCAATCTAGCCGATTGAGAACCTCCACCTCTCAAATCTGCTGCGCCATCTGAACGGATCATTTCGGGAAGGTCAGCATGCCCAGGACGTGGGTGGTCGGGAAGAAAACTGTAATCTTTCGATTTAGCATTGGAATTCCAAGTTAGCAAAAGAATTGGCCAACCTGTAGCCTTGCCTTCATGGACTCCAGAAAGTATCTCGCATTCGTCAGATTCGGCACGCATACTGAGACCTTTTCTTCCTGGCTTTCTTCTAGCAATATCTTCGTTCAATGCCTGTAAATCAATCTCTGTACCTGCTGGAATACCCTCTACCAGAGCGCCTACACATTTTCCGTGACTTTCTCCAAAGAGAGTCACGCGGACAGATTCTCCTAGCCTCATTCCCATTCTTCTCTCTCCCAATGAAGTTCAACACCATGATGGGTTCTTGTGTGTATGAATTCNAAGCCTTCTGATTTGAGATGTTGCTTGACAGTTTCTGTCTGNTNAGGTTCACAGAGTACTGCTATTGCTGGACCTGATCCTGAAATCGCTGCTGGGCAGCCGAACCGGAGCTCAATATCCTCACAAATATGCAATGCCTCTTGATCTTTCAATGCCTCAGCAACAGCTTGCCCGTTCATTCTGAATGCATCAATCGGAGAACCATTTTTTAATTTCAAAACAATTTGTTCAAACCTCGGACGAAGATCTTCGAATGATTGTANATCNANAGTCCCCTTTTGCATGTCTCGAAGTACNATTATTACTTCTTTTTCTGGAAAATCAATTTGTTCAATTATGCCTGTTCCTGTAGNATTGGCATCCACTATCCAAGTAGCAGGAAAATGAGAGCAGGCAATATCATCTCTACCTCCTGAAATACTACAACTAGCCTTTGTTTGAATTGTAGAAATTAAATTNAAAATNACATTGTCGNTTANAATTACNGAATTACCNGTCGATAATGCNTTTACCGCAGCCATCAATAACGCAGAACTAGATTTCAATCCCATACCAATTGGTATATCTGACTTTACAAGCCATCCAAGTTCACCCGAGGGAAGTGGTAAATCTCGTTCTNTCCAANCCTCAAGTAGAGAATTAAGNAAATTATGTTCATCACCATCAGGGANTGAACTACCTTCTACGAGACCAACATAGGTCCAGAGATCGATAGGGGTTGAGCAACCNTTTCCACAACCAAGGGCATGCAATAGACTGATTCCACCATGAGCCCTACCTGAACCGTAGACCTTCATTTTTCGTTCATCTCCCCGGTTATTTCACGACCGATGTGGCGCATACCTGATGAAAGTCGTACTGCGATTTTGTCTCCTTTTTCTAACGAGGTGACGCTAATATTCCCNTCTTCATTGATGAATCGCACAGTTTCGGCCTGTTGTACGAGAACTTGTGCCGANTGATTATNNNATTCAAAATGAACNAAAAGAAATGGCCTCCTCTCNATTTTCAGGCGACCGATAGTAGCGCTACGAATTNCATTAGAGGGATTTGCGATTGCAACTCGGTCGCCTGCNGTTAATTCNCNNAGATATTTTGTTGANCCGTCGGCCATTANGCAGTAAGCGTGNACCGCCCCTGCATTNACCCGNAATGGNCTAGATGGNACAAATTCNGAGGGAATNGTTTCTCCATGAATCAAAACTAATGCATTTGCAGAAGAGCCGATTANCATNCCNTCTCNTTCCGATAAGTCTCTCNGTCAAATCNANACAGANTCGTTCACCNACNCCTCCTGATTCGACGTTAGTGACATTGGCCATAACCAATGNTNGNNCGNNNTTTNTTTCNTNNANTTGGACNNNAGNCCTCTCNCCAGAAATCTNCTCTGCAGCATCCCACAATTNTTCATCNGCNGGAAGTAGCAANGCNTCAACACCATGTTGCAATGCANNNGCNGCNCCNCTAAGNTCTACGNTTTGTGAAATCGCAGCNGCGATTCNAGTNCCNCTNCCTGCGGNTGNNGCTACAATGTTTTCAAGNGGAATCATAGTCCAATCCGAACATCGAACCAAAATCCAATCAATCATGCCAACTAGTGAGATTGCNTCATCTTGACCGTGAAAATCATCTAATTGCACCACTGCTACATCGTGGTCTGANGNTTTCCATANTCTATCTGCTCTCTTGGCAAAATCAGAGGANTGCTCACCCTCAAGCCACAATTGCAAACAATCACCTCAAATGTTCTGCGGCTTCAGCTGCGCTCATTCCTTCGTGAATCACTGATTTCAAAGCNCGAATATGAGAGGCNGGNTCATCTGCTCCAAACACCTGCCTACCCATACAGACTCCAGCGCCGCCCGCTGAAATTGACTGCTCGACGATTGTGAGTAATTCTGTGAATGATGTTCCACGTGGTCCACCTGCGATTAAAACTGGAATTGGGACTGCAGCGCATACTTCGGCAAAAGATTCTGCATCTCCTGTCCATGGGACTTTGACAACATCACATCCAAGTTCCCACGCAACTCTTGCAGCGTGAGCAATTCGTCCAGTTTTGTCATCATCGGAGACAATTAGATTTGCACCTCGAGGATATATCATACCAAGCACAGGCATNCCTAGGGCTATTGCCTCGCCGGTTAAAGCGNCCATTTCGACAATCATTTCCGGNTCGNANTCATCNCCNAGATTAATCTGNGCCGAACATCCGNTTGCTCCTCGAAATAGGCATTCTTCTGCGGTTGCTACTCGCACTTTGTATCCAGCACGTTCACCTGCATGTTCGGTTGAAACTGACACATGGCAAACAAAACGATTCCATCCTGTTCTTTCCACGTGATGACTCAACGATCCTTTCTGTAGAACTATTGCATCAGCACCAGCTTCTATGCAAGAATCGACTACCTCGTCCATCCTTTCGAGACCTTTTTCCGGATACCCGGAGATACCGTGGTCCATTGGAATCCAAACACCCTTTCCACCAGGGAGTAGGCGATTCAACCTCTCGAATAGGGTATCGGCCATGGAATTCCGCCTACACTCCCTCACTTGAAAGGATGCGTTGCATAAAACTGCAATAATTTTCGCTCCCAAAGGGAGCGGGGTAGTAATTCGGCGGCTGAAACCTATTGCTTTACAGATTTAATTCCGAAGAGAAATCTACTGACTTTTGTACGTCGAACGGCTTCGAAAAATACCCAACAGGTCAACACCACAAATACTGTTGCAATAATTACCGCAGGGTAATTTTTCAATCCAAGTTCTGNTGANATCCTAAGTCCTGCGAAAGTNAGTGGCATNTGAACAATGTAGAACGGATACACACCCTGATTGAGGTATGCGAGATTATCGCTCGGTTTGTTCAATAAATGTGCAGCCCAAGAAAAAATAGTTAGACACCAAAACCATGCATGGAAACTGTGGATTAANCAAGCCANGATAGTCANTCCATTNTGGAAAATATTGTTTTNAAGCCAACCTCCGTCAACATAGGGAATACCGGAATCATGCTGCTCAAATCTAAGCCANACAAANGCGATTGTCCAAAGNATAGTTAGTATCGAAATTTGCATTCTCCGANTCTCAATAAANTCGTAATACTCATCTTTGGCAGTTATGCAAACATATCCAAATGCAAAGAAAACGAAGAACCAAAACCACTCGTAACCAACTCCGATAAANCCNGGANACCAAGGCTTGAAAATAATCTCAGTCAANNCTAGAATTAGCGGCANGAGAATGAAAATGCCGATTCCCATTGGAATNCTAAATGGTGCTCGAANNAATCTAATCAANTCCCCCTCAGGATTATTTCTTACCAGATAAAANATTGGCGTAAGAATTACAGAATATTGGAATAAGTTCCAGAGGAACCAAAGATGNCCAAGNGCAAGTAATTTACCAAAAATAGGTATCCAGAANAANAAACTTCTCCAAATTATTCCAATTAGAAACCCTTCCGTNAAACCAGCAAGAGTCATTTCTTGTTCACCCAAAATAACCGAACCTGCAAAGCCCATCGTCCANGCACCAAAGAACATTGGAATTAGCAAGCGTTTGCATCTTTCNGTNAGGAATACCTTCCANGTTCTCCGCTTGAAAGCGAAGGCNGTCCCCATTCCTGAAATCATAAACAAAGCCGCAAGTCTCCATTGATGCATCCAATGTAGAATCATGCTAGTAAAGGTGACAGATTCTGCAGTGTAGTCGTTATTATTTTCAGCAAATTCTTCTCGNTCTTCTCCAGATAATTCTTCAAAATTTGGATTNATGTCTGTACCATAGGTCGACCAGTAAACTCCAATCGCCACATGAAATGGTATCAACAAGCCGAATAGAATAACCCTTAGCCAATCGATGTCGTGACGACGAATTGCTTTCTTNGAATTTTGAGANTTAGAACTTGATGAAGTTTGCATACTANTCCCATTTTTAGAAATTAAAGTCAATAATTAGNGGTGCATGGTCGGAACAATCCAACCCGGCTTGGCGATTTACCTCTGCAGATTCAAAGGCCGAAAAGGCTGCATCATTAGCAAGAACATAGTCGATTCGCCAACCCCTGTCTAGAGCCCTTGCTTGACCTCTATTCGACCACCANGTGTANGGNCCTTTTCNGTCNCCNAAGTGNATNCTATGCAAATCATGCCAGCCACTNTCAAGGAAGCGGCTGAACCANTCTCTNTCATGGTCAAGGAATCCTGATGTCATNCNATTTCCNCTNGGATTC
The DNA here is from genome assembly GCA_002685415.1 of Methanobacteriota archaeon. Taxonomy (GTDB): domain Archaea; phylum Thermoplasmatota; class Poseidoniia; order Poseidoniales; family Thalassarchaeaceae; genus MGIIb-O1. The sequence continues at coordinate 1,782 of NYXO01000047.1, read as the reverse complement.
CAAATNTCATTTTCAGTATGNGCGATATTCAAATCTCCGACCAAAACAANNGGCTNGGAAGAATTNAGATACTGTTTNGCCCAAACCAATAGATCNTCCAGCCACTGGTCTTTGTAGGCCTGCCTNGCTGGACCTGAGCCACCATTTGGNAGGTAGATATTGATGCAAGTCAACCCTCCNGATTTGGTGGTTAGGACTCTTCCTTCNAAATCNTCAGGATCTAANTCNGTATCNATNCCTCTNGNNATTTCTTCCATNCCAANACGNGAAAAGGANGCCACNCCNGAGTAGCCNTTNTTTTCNGCAGNATGCCAAACAACTTCATGCCCNGNAGGTAANTNCCAATCCTTAGGTAATTGTTCAGGTAATGCCCTTACCTCTTGNANNAGCCAAACATCNGCATCGATTTTNNNCATCCAATCATCCATGCCTTTTCGNATAGCNGCACGAATNCCATTAACATTCCAAGTNACNACTCGCATCAAATCACCNANATCAATTTGAAAATTCTTTGACCTTTTCAACAAGNTCCATTCTNTNTACTCTCCACATACCTACNGGAGTTAATGCGACCGAGATAAANAANACAATTCCAACTAGGTATGANGAAATNANAGGNTCNGCATCGACTTTGAAATAAAACGACCATTGAACTAAACTGCTAACCATCCATTGAGTNCCAAGNATTGAAAATACAGCGCCTAAAACTCCACCAATCAATCCNATGGCAAAATGCTCACCAAGCATCATTGAACCAATTCTACTAATCGGNGCACCTAGAACTCTGAGTGTTGCTAACTCNAANTCCCGCTCTGCTAAGTTGATAATTANAGTGTTNAACAATACNACAATTGCAACTACGATACCTAAGAATTGGATAGCAATGAAGAATCCTTGTTGCTGTTCCATTAGCGATTCCATCGCATCAATGGTTTGTTGTTTATCGATTATTCCGACTGACATATCACCTAACTCATTGGTTCTGTCAAAATTCTCTGGATAAGACAAGAAGACTGAAGTCGCCTCTAGTTCAACTTCAGAAGCTAAATCCGCTCGATGAAAGTAGACGGTTCTGGCTATCTCTCCCTCTGTTATTCCGCTTATCTTGAACTCAACAAGTTGTGAACCAAATCTGATTCCTTGCACTTCTCCAACTTCCCATCCAAGGAAGTGTTGAATCCCTTCGTCAATCAATACCTCTGGAGGTTCACTACCCTCGTTCGGTAAATCTCCTTCAATCAAACTCAATGTCTGCATAGCTTGATTTCCTGAAGTTGAAAATACATCCAACCCCATTACTACTAATTGTCGGGAATCTCCATCAGGATTTGCAGGTAAGGTAAGCAATAATTCGTAATCGATTGTGTTTTCTTCCGCCCATTCTACGATTTCTACTTCCATTCCGGGAAACACTATTGCCTGTTGATCCCAATTGGAACTCTCATCAGCATTACCAATGAATACATCCTCCATTGAATCCATCATAAATAGCATCGAACCAAGAATTAGCATCGATAAACCGACCGCGAAGAAAGTGAAAGCCAAACGAATTGGTTTACGGGTACTTGACCTAATTGTGAGTCCAATTGTGGTGGGAAGTTTCGAGGTGAATTGCTGCATAGCTTTCGATGATAACTTGACTTCTGCTTGGCCCCTAAGGACTTTTAAGGGGTCTAAATTAGCAGCCTGCCATGCTGGCCTAATTCCTGAAAACATTACAAGAAGCATAGTAATTATTGAAATTTCAAAGACTTGCATTAATGAATAATCATCTGTAATCAC
>NYXO01000064.1 GCA_002685415.1 Methanobacteriota archaeon | reverse complement strand
TTGATAATATTTATTTCTGGAAATCAAATCCTATTGGATTGCCAATCAACTTTGATAAAGGCGAAGAATTTGAAGCAAAAGGAGGATTTACTTTTGAAATTACAGCTGACCCAGAAAATTCAAACAATAAAGTTGGTAAAATTGTTACAAGTGGTGAATGGTGGGATACTGCTGAAATAACATTGGATGAGCCTATCAAAATTGCTTCTGGCGCAAATAATACTTATACTGTTAAAATTCATTCACCTGATGCTCAGGATTATGATTTAATGATGAAACTTGAAGGAAGCCCTGATCAAGAGTATATTGAATTAAAGCAAGCATTTAATAAAAAAGGCTGGAACACAGTAACCTTTGATCTTTCAACTGTCACAGAACAAGCATGGCCAAATCCTGGTGGAGCTTGGGATGGAAATGCTGATTTTTCAAGGTTAGTTTTCTTTATTAATGCTGGTAATGGTAAAACAGGTACTTTTTATATTGATGATATAGAACAATTTGTACCTGGCAGCTCAACTGTAACTGCTGGAACTTTAATTTCAAGCTTTGAAGACGCTGGAAGTTTATCTGGTTTTGATGGTGGTGACCAAGAAATCATTTCAAATCCTGATACAAGTGGTAACTCATCTGATAAGGTGTTAAAACTTGTAAAGAATTCTGGTCAAACTTGGGGTGGACATAAATTTACTGTTACCGACAAGTTTAAGTTGGATTCTGAAAGTAAACTTAGAGTTAAAGTTTGGTCACCAAGAGCTGGCCTAAATTTCATGATGAAATTTGAGGATGCAGTTGGATGGCCAAATACAACAGCTACAGCTGAAGTAAATGCTGTAACAACTAAGGCAAATGAGTGGGAGGAGTTATTATTCGATTACTCAGGACTTGATACGTCTGTTGAATGGTATAATCTTGTAATGTTTATTGATAATGGAACTATGGGAGATGGTTCGTCAAACTTTACAATATACATTGATGATATAACTCAATATTAAAATAATTTAAAGAGAAAAAAATGAAAAAATTTAATATACTTTTTAAAACTTTATTTACATCATTAACACTACTATTTCTGGTAGGCTGTGAGATTGACAGCTTTGCTGAAGATGATGAATATTCTTTTGGTGATATTACAGCACCTACAAATGTTCAGATTTCTGCTGCAATTGTTGGTAAAGATGCTGATAATCCAAATGGTGATGGCTCAGGTGAAGTTAATTTTTCTGGATCGGCAGATAACGCTATTACATATAAGTATGTATATGATGGAGTTGAGACATTAAGTCCTGACGGTAATGTAAAAATGACTTTTTCAAAACTAGGTCTTAATACATACACCGTAACAATTGTAGCAATTGGAAAAGGAGGTACTACCTCAAGCCAAGCTGTTACTTTTGAAGTCTTAGTTACTTACACTCCTCCAGCTGAACTAATTGCAGCTTTAACAACCGGAAAATGGAGAGTGAAAGCTGAGGAATGGATGCACATGGGTGTTGGACCAACAAATGCTGACTTTCCAATCTGGTGGCAGGCTCAAGCATTTGATAAAGCCTCAACTGGAATGTATGATGACAGATATACATTTCATGCTGATGGAAAATTTGGTTTTGATGTAGGTCCTGATGGTCAAATCTTTGGAAAAGCTGACCCTATGGAAGCAGATCTAGGTGGTGATCGTGGTCAAGAAAGAAATGGTGATAATGAGTATACCAATTATCCTTATGAAAGTTTTGATGCGACTTGGTCGATATCTGCACCTGGTGGAGTTGAAACAATCAATTTTTCAGGATTAGGATTTATGGGCTTTTATGTTGGTTCTCATGACTATGTTATTCTATCTAGATCATCAAGCAGAATGGTTTTAAGGACCGTTGGATCTGGTGGATTAGGATGGTTTTGGATTATTACCAACGACAACTAATAAAAGACTGGTTTTTTGTTTTTGTTTGATAAGAGTTTTGAGAGGAATTAATTCCTCTCAAGCTCTTTCTAATTATATTTATGACAGATATGTATAAACTCTTCTTACTATTACTTTTAGTTTTTTCTTGCTCTGGTGAGGAAAATGTTGATGGTGGTGGTGGGACAGAGCCTCCAACAAAAATAATCCCTTCCAATTTAGTTTTTAATATAGAGGTNTCTGGAGCAGATGATAATAATCCCAATGGAAATGGTACTGGTGTAGTTAAGTTTACTGCCACTGCTAATGATGCTGTGAATTACAGTTTTAGATTTGGAACTGGTGATTCAAAAGAATCTTCATCTGGATCTGTCGAATACACATACACNGATGTAGGNACAAAAACATATAACGTAAATGTTCTCGCATATTCATCTACTGGAGATTTTATTAGCTCNGCTAAAACAGTAACTGTTTATGTTGTTCCTGAATCTGATGCTGANATTCTTNAAATATTAACTGGCGGTAGTGAAAAAACCTGGAAAATTAATGCTGCTTTTGATTCACATTTTTCATTAGGATCAAAAGATCACAAGTACCCATCTTGGTGGGAAGCACCAGCTTTTTCTAAATCAAACTCCGGATTTTATGACGATGAATATACATTTAAAAATGACGGAACTTATTCTCACAAAACAAATGGTGACGTTTTTGGTAAAGCAAAATATTTAATTGAAACTTTTGGTTCAACTGGACAAGCTTCAAACTCTGATGGTGAAATTGAAAAATATACTCTCTCAAATTATGATGGTTCATTTTATGTGAAAAATGAAGATGATGAGAAAAAAATCATTTTAAACACTAAATCATTTGTTGGATTCTATGTTGGAGAGCATGAGTATACACTCGAGTGTAATTCTGAAAATAACATACTATTAAGATCTGTTGATTCTGACAACAATGCTTGGTATATATGGTTAACTGACAAAGATGTTTCAACTAACTCATCTAAAGATTTTTTTACAGATTTAATTTGGTCTGATGAATTTGATTATAATGGAAAGTTGAACCCAAACAAATGGTCATATGAAATAAAAAAAGATTGGTATAATGAAGAGTTACAAGCCACTACAGATAGATTAGAAAACGTTAAAGTTGAAAATGGTCTATTAAAAATTACTGCTAAAAAAGAAAATTACCAAGGTAAAAGCTACACATCTGGGAGAGTTAGAACTTTTCAAAAGTTAGATTTTACTTATGGAAGAGTTGATATAAGAGCCAAGATGCCAAGTAAAGCTGGAACATGGCCAGCATTATGGATGTTAGGTTCAAATTATAATTCTATTGACTGGCCAAAATGTGGTGAAATAGATATTTTAGAACACGCAGGAAATAGACTTAATCAAATACAATCAACTGTACATCACCCTGATAATTATGGGTCAGGTGATAGTAAAGTCACTTATGATTACAATGATGTATCAACAAAATTCCATGTATATTCTTTAGTTTGGACTGAAACAGCAATGACATTTTATGTTGATGATAAACCTTACCATATCGTTGGCAATGCATGTTCACTACCTTTCAATTGGAATTTTAACATCATTGTTAATGTAGCTATGGGTGGTACCTATGGTGGATCTGTAGATCCAAATTTTGATTTTGATACAATGGAAGTAGATTATGTTAGAGTTTATAGATAAAATAATATTATGAAGAAGTATTTAGTTTTTTTGAGTTTTTTATTAATNANNATTTCNTGTNATAATANTGANANNAANAATTTAAGTGAAGCNGAAATAAGTAAAAAAGTAAGTGAATTAATTGATTCAATGACACTTGATGAAAAAGTAGGTCAAATGACACAAATTGATCAACGCTTTTTGGACACAATAACTGACTTATCTACATATTCAATTGGGTCGCTTCTTAGTGGCGGAGGCTCTCATCCAAAGGTAAATGAACCACAAGCCTGGCTAGATATGTACAATAAATACCAAGAGGAAACCTTAAAAAACAGATTAGGTATTCCNCTTATATANGGNATTGATGCTGTNCATGGNCANAACAATGTTTATGGAGCTACNATTTTCCCTCAAAATATTGGCTTAGGNGCTACTAACAATCCTGAACTTGTATATAAAATTTCTGAGGCTACATCNTTAGAAGTTGCTGCNACTGGAATTGATTGGACATTTTCNCCATGTCTTTCATCACCNGAAGANTANAGATGGGGAAGNACATATGAAGGNTTCTCTAGTGATCCAGTTCTTGTTGAGAAATTAGGAAAAGCTGCAGTTGAGGGATATCAAAATGCTTTGACCAATTCTGGTAAAAAAGTTGTTGCTTGTGCAAAACACTTTATTGGTGATGGAAATACAGAATTTGGTACTGGNATGAATGGTCTGGTTGACAGAGGAAATACAGTNTTAACAACTGANGAATTAAAAGAAAAATTACTACCAAANTATCAAGCAGCAATTGATGCNAATGTTCAAACTATAATGGCTTCATACAATAGTTGGAATGGAGTTAAATGTCATGGAAGNAAAGAATTGCTAACGGATATTTTAAAAGTTGANATGGGCTTTGAAGGTTTTGTAATTTCTGATTGGCAAGGNATTGATGAAATNCCTGGTAATTATAAATCAGATATAATTACATCAATCAATGCGGGTGTAGATATGGTTATGGTTTCTGGTCAGGGTCAACCTTATAAAAAATTTATGCGATTATTAAANGAAAATGTTGAGGAAGGATCGATTTCAATGGAAAGAATTGATGATGCAGTTTCACGTATATTGAAAGTTAAGTTAAGAAACGGTTTATTTACTAATCCAATAGTACAAAATGATAATTTACAAGTTATTGGGTCAGATGACCACAGAAATATAGCNAGGCAAGCAGTNAGAGANAGTGTAGTTGTTTTAAAAAATGAAAATTTAATACCAATTTCAAAAGAGTCAAAATCAATTGTTGTAGCTGGTAGAGGTGCAGATAATCTTGGNATGCAATGTGGNGGATGGACNATAAATTGGCAAGGTGGTCAAGGAGATATTACAATTGGAACTACAATTCTTGATGGGATTAAAGAATCTGTATCANCTGAAACTAAAGTAATTCACTCTAAAGANGGAANAGATTTAGGTAATGTTAGTGGGGATTTAGCAATTGTTGTAATTGGTGAAGACCCTTACACTGAATTTTTTGGAGATAAAGATAATCTAGACTTNCTTGAAGAAGATATTCAAACAATAAATAATTTAAAAGANAAAGGTTATAAGGTTTTAGTATTNTTAATCTCNGGAAGNCCAATGAANATAGCTGATCATCTTGATAANTGGGATGGTTTTGCTGCNATATGGTTGCCTGGAACTGAAGGNAANGGAGTTTCAGATATTTTATTNGGAGATTTNCAATCAACAGGAAAACTATCTTATCCTTGGCCTNTAAATNCTGAAGATGGAGCAAATGCACCAGAAAATGATTTACTTTATAATATTGGATTTGGTCTTTAAAAATGATTAGGAATTTATTCTTATTATTATTTATATTTTTTCAAACTGTTTCTTTCTCACAAAACTTAAAAGCAGATGGAAAAAAAATCATTGATGGTAATGGAAATGAAGTCNTATTAAAAGGTTATGCNCCGGGTGGATGGCTACTGATTGAGGGTTACATGATGCATGAAACNGATGGTAGCGTTGGNGCTCAGCATGANATTAAAGAAAAACTTACTGACNTNATGGGGTCTGAAAAGACTGAAGAGTTTTTCAAAAAATGGAGGGAAAATCACTTTACTAAACGAGATGTCGATTCATTAGCAGCATGGGGTTTTAATAGTATTAGAGTTCCGTTGCACTATAATCTTTTTACTTTACCTATTCAAGATGAACCTAATTCTGGTCAAAATACCTGGTTAGATGAAGGATTTAATATTATTGATAATATACTAGATTGGGCTAAACCTCATGAAATGTATGTTATTTTAGATCTTCATGCAGCACCGGGAGGACAAGGAAGAAATACAGATATTTCTGATTATGACCCAGATAAACCTTCACTTTGGGAGAGCGAGCAAAATAAAAGTAAAACTGTTGCCCTTTGGAAAAAAATTGCTGAAAGATATAAAGATAATGAGTGGATTGGTGGTTATGATCTATTGAACGAGCCTAACTGGGAATTACCCGGTGGAGTTGATTTGAAAGATTTATATGTAAGAATTACAAATGCAATAAGAGAGGTTGATGATAAACATATAATTATCATTGAGGGTAACGACTATGCTAAT
>NYXO01000054.1 GCA_002685415.1 Methanobacteriota archaeon | reverse complement strand
TTAGGTATGGATGAATTATCAGAAGAAGATAAGCTCACCGTTGCAAGAGCAAGAAAAATTGAGAAATTTTTAAGTCAACCTTTCTTTGTTGCAGAAGTATTTACTGGTTCTCCAGGAAAATATGTAGATCTTGAAGATACAATAAAAAGCTTTGATGGTTTAGTAAAAGGTGAGTATGATCATATGCCAGAAGCAGCTTTCTATATGGTTGGTGGTATTGATGAAGCAATTGAAAAAGCTAAAAAATTAGAGGCTGAAGCNGCATAATGGCNANAATTTCTTTTGATTTAGTTTCACCTGAAAACCTTATTTTTAATGATGAGGTTGGAATGATTATTGTTCCAGGAAAGGATGGCGATTTTGGTGTTCTTCCTGGACATAGCAAAGTGATGTCTTCATTAAGACCGGGAAGAGTAATGGTTTATGGTGAAGATAAAAACCTACTTAAGGCATTTTTTGTNTCNGGTGGTTTTGCTGAAGTNAATCCGGAGAAGTGTATAGTTTTAGCGGAAAGCGTTGATGAAATTAATTCTTTAGAAAAATCATCTATTGAAAAACAAATACAAGACTTAGAAGGTGTTGAAGATGATAGTAAAAAAGAACAATTAAATATTGCAAAAGCTAAAATTGATGCGATTGAGTCAAATTATTACGAAAAAATTTAAATTTTTACTTTTGGATAGAATTTTTTAACGTAATCTTTTGNAATATATTCCTGCTTTAGATCATCTATGACCTTATCGTGATCTCTATCATCAGGAGATCCGTANCCACCTCCGCCGCCACATTGGACAAGAATACTATTTCCTTTTTTAACTAATACTCTNGTCGCCTTAGGAACAGATTTTTTGTTATCTGACTCTACNACATAACAATTATTAGCTAAACCTTCTTTGCCNCCATTTAAACCCCAAGGTGCTAACTCTGTTCTTTCACATACNGTAGTAGCATAAGTATCTTCNAGCATGACAAATTCTAAATTCACACCCAATCCACCTCTATTTTTTCCGGCACCGCAACTATCNTGGATAAGCTCTACTCTTTTTACNAGCCATGGATTTCTATTTTCCCATACTTCAGAAGGTGCAAAACGTGTAGCGGACTCAGCATGATGCAAACATGTTGCACCATCTCCATACACACTTGCTCCTTGTCCAATAGGATGTGGAGATCCATCTGCCCATGGTTCNCCAGACTCTTCCCTTTGTCCCCAATAAACAACAGCATTTATGCAACCACCACTACTTGCTGGNACTTTTTCAGGAAATTTCGATCCAAGTGCTCTATAAAAAACTTCAAGCGCTTGCATTGCCGGCCATCCATACAAAAAAACAGGAGCTGGAGTAATGGGATGAAACATCGTTCCTTTTTTTGTTATTACCTCAATAGGTCTAAAAAAACCTTCATTAGGGGCTTCATTGCTACCTGCTAACATACTCATTGCTACTCGTGCNGTTGAGACTGTAGATGGAAGTGGACAGTTAATTGGACCATTTTGCTGAGGNGGTGCTTCTGACATATCAACAACTACTGAGTCNTCTTTTACAATNACTTTTACTTCAAATGGCACTAAACCATCCTCAACACCATTACTATCCATTTGACCAGANCCAAAATATTCACCATTAGGAATTTGACGGAGATAATTTCTTACTATTTTTTCACCAGCNTCAAATATTTCTTCAACTGCTTCACGGAATTTTTTNAATCCATATTTTGCAACAACTCTTTTTAATGCTCTTTCTCCAGTTCTAACGCCAATAGCTTGTGCATTTATGTCTCCAGCAACAGAGTTTGGNACTCTTGAGTTGGCAATACACATATTATAAATATCCCTNACTAACTCACCTTTGCTATAAAGTTTTACCCCTGGNTAGACAGTTCCTTCTTGGAACACATCAACTGTGTCAGTTGAATATGGTTCCTTTCCTGCAATGTCTAACCAATGAGCTTTTATTGCTGTGTATGCTATTAATTCATTTTCAAAAAATACTGGCATAACAAGAGCGGCATCTTGTGGATGCGATCCTGTTCCATAAGGNGAATTATAAATAATNATATCTCCTTCATTTAAATTTTCTTCACCACCAACACCTTTAACAGCNTCTTCTATACAGAAGTTTAATGTACCCATAAAAAGNGGAAGGCTTGGAGCTTGAGCTAACATTCTAAGGTCTCTGTCATATATTGCTCCAGCAAAATCCAATACNTCGTAAATTATTGGTGACATAGCTGTTCTACATAAAGCCTTCTTCATTTGTTCTGCTGCGGAGTTNAGACTGTTTCTAATTATTTGTGTAGTAATTGGNTCTATATCNGTTTTNTGGATTTTTCTCTCAATTCCACATTTGTAATGGTGAAGATCATCAGTCATCTTATAATTCCTCGTCTGTTATTATTAAGTTATCTAGTTTATCTTTATGCACTGTGTAATTTGTATCTACATATGTTACTGAAGTACTTTCTAATATAATTAAAGGACCATTTTTCTTTTCAGTAATTTTCGACCTTGATATTATTTCAAAATTTACGTTCGAGTTTTTTGCAAATGAAAAACATTGAATGTTCTTTACATTTTCATCAATATCTTCTTCTTTTATATTNACTGAATCAGATTTTCTTGGNAGNGGAACTCTCAATCCAGCTCTAACAGAAACAATTTCAATGATAGTATCTAATTTACTNCCAAATGTTTTTTCATAATCTTCAGTGAACATTTTTTTTATTGCCTCAACATCACTTTCAATCTTGCCATTATTATCATTATCTAATTTTAAACTTATTGTATGTTCTTGCCCCATCCATCTCATATCTAGAGAGATTTCCTTNATTTTTTGTAAAGTATCGAAATTAATTTTTTGTCTATTTTCTAAATCTGAAAACAATTTTTCTAAAATTATATTACACTCATTTATTGCATCATCTGATAACCTTAAAATTTTTGTTTTTGCATTCATTTGAAGCAAGTCTGCTCCCAGTAANCCCCAAGCAGAAAAATTCCCTGAATAAGGNGGNATTATTATTTCTTTAATGTCTAATTCTTTTGCTATTAAGTTAGACATTAAAGGTCCAGCACCACCAAATGCTAATAATTTTAATTCACGTGGATCAATTCCCTGCTCTATGGTTATCTCCCTAATGGCATCTGCCATATTAGCACTACTTATTTTTAATATTCCTTTTGCTGTATCTTCTGGTGAAAGATTTAACTTTTTTCCAACTTTTGTAAGAGCTTTTTCAGCCAAATCTTTTCTTAATTTTAATCCAGAAGCTAAATTTCCTTCTCCCAGCATACCTAAAAAGAAAGCAGCATCAGTTGTAGTTGGTTCTTCACCTCCTCTATCGTAACAAGCAGGACCAGGCTGTGCTCCAGAACTTTTAGGACCTGATCTCAAAAGATTACCATCATCTAAATAAGCTATTGATCCGCCACCTGCACCTATTGACCTAACATCAACCCAGGGGGATTGAATTGGTAAACCAACTATTTTTCCTTCAAATTGAATTTGAGGTCTTCCATCTAAAATTAAACATGTATCAAAGCTAGTTCCACCTACATCAGCNGTTACAAGATTTGCATTATTTATTTTTCTAGATAACTCTCCTGCTCCTTCAGCNCCTGCCACAGGACCNGACATTATAGTTTCAAACGGACGCTCTTCAGCNTCATCAAATGTCATTGAACCACTCCCTGATCTCGTGACAAGTAAATTTCCATTAAAGCCAATTTCTGAAAGGCCATTTTTTAATGAATTTAAATAATTGGACATTCTCGCTTTAACAAACGAGTCAATTATTGTTGTGGTTGTTCTTTCATACTCTCTGAACTCCCCAGACACTATTGAAGATAAAGAAATATGACCTTTAAAACCATATTTAATTAATAAATCTCTAATTTTATTTTCATGCTCTTGATTAGCGTAAGAATTCATTAAACATATAGCAATGCTATTAATTCCCTCTTTAATAAAAAATTCACAAGTTTTTTTTACTTCTTCTTCTTCTAAATNTTTATAAATTTTTCCATTAGCTAAAATTCTTTCATCAATTTCTACTCTTAAATATCTCTCAACCAATGGTGGGGCAGGTTGCCAAAATAAATTGTACATTTCATCACGGTCACCTCTTCTTATTTCTAAAATATCTCGATAGCCTTTAGTACAAATTACGCCAACTTTAGAACCTCTTCTCTCTAATAATGCATTTAAACCTACTGTTGTACCATGTAGAAAAAAATCAACTTTAGATAGCTCTTCTTTGTTTAAATTTCTTTTTACAACTTCCATTACAGCCAACTCAGGATCAGATGGAGTAGTAGGAATCTTATCAATTATTACAGCTTTTCCCATTTCATCATAAAAGATGAAATCTGTAAAAGTTCCACCAATATCTACACCTATTCTAGATGACATATTTTTTTTTATTTTTGATTATCATAAGAATATTATTTATTTTAAGAGTTAAAAGCTACCATGCCAATATAACTAATTCAACTAAAATTTAAAAATTATTTATTATTTAAAATAATCTTAGAAATGTATCATTATGATCATCAAAGTATTTCATTTCTTATTCTTTCTATACTTATGTTATACATTGTAGAGTGATTTAAAAAAAAATTATTTTTCTTNTTTAAAATTAAATTAGCTGATATCTCAGCTAGCGCTGGAGCTGTTTGAATACCGTATCCTCCTTGCCCTACCAACCAAAAAAAATTTTNTTTACTATTTTCAAAACCAATNACAGGAGATTTATCATTTACAAANGTTCTTAATCCTGACCACTTATGCTCAATACTATTAAATTCAAATAATGTAGATTTTTTAATACGATCAATTCCAACTGCTATATCTAAATCGTCTGGAAAACAATCATGAGGATAGCTAGGTGTTTCATCTGCTGGGGACGCATATATTNNTTCATTTTGGTTTTTAAAATAAAATTTTTCCTCTACATCAGCAACNAATGGCCATTTATTATCTATTTTTANATTATTTGGCTTAAAAACAAATACAGTTCTTTTTTTGGGAATAACATTTACTGGTTTAATATTAAAAACTTTTGCNACTTCATCCGCCCATGCGCCTGAAGCATTNACTATTACGTCACNAGAAATTTCATNATTTATTACCCAATTATTATTTGTGTATTCAGTTGAGTTGATTTTAAAATCTTTAAAAATACTTCCATTGTTGTGTTTATAGTTTTTTCTATAATACTCATAAAGGTTGTTCACATCTATTTCACAAGCATTAACATCTAATACTGAATTATTTATATATTTTTCATCTATGCAATTAGCTAACTTNATAGTTTNATTTTTNTTAAAAATTTCTANCTNTATTTTATTTTTATNNTCATTATAAAAATCCTCTACCAATTTTTNTTGATTATTNTTTCCAATAAATAGCACNCCCTTTTTTTTTAAAAAATTATTAAAGTTATTATAAAAAAAAGTTTTTGAAATATTAGTAAGTTCTATTATTGCTTTATTGCCATAGCTTTCAATAAAAAATGCAAACGATCTACCAGTTGAATGATAACAAAGNTCTTTTTCTTTCTCAATAATTGCAACATTTCTTTCTTTGCTTATAATTGACCCCAGGGACATTCCNGCTATGCCTGATCCAATTATAATAATATCGTAATGTTGCATAATTTATATTTAGGTATTGATTAATATTCTGAGTGTATATTTTTTCGAATTTTTTTTATTTTACAATTTTTTTCAATAAATCATAGTTGTGATTTTTTTGCAATCATGATAGCGTTAAAAAATTGAAATTATTTGGAGGAGAAATGAATAAAAAAATTTTNACAACAATAGCATCAATACTTGTTATGACATTTTCCATTTTTGGATTAAGTAANTCTGTTGTTGCTAAAGAAGTAGCNTANCTGTCTGCTAGTTCAGCAAATACATGGCTTGCTGCATCAGTAAAAGAAATGGATGCTGTTGCCAGTGCTAATGGAATNAACATTACCGAATTTGATGCGCAGTTTGATCCTGCAAAACAAACGGCACAATTACAAGATGCCATAGCTTCNGGTAAGTATGATGGAATAGTTCTTTGTGCTATTTATGGCGTAGGATTAATTCCTGATATTGAAGCAGCTATTGCAGCAGGAATTGAGATTGTTGTATTGAATCAAGTTGTTGGAGCTGACTTAACTACATCAGANCCTCAAGTTGATGGAATTGCAGCTTCAGTTTTAGCTGCACCTTATAGATCTGGAACTCGTCATGGAAACTTAACTGTTAAGGCATGTGAAGGAAATGATGATTGTAAGGTAGTATTTATATATGGAATCAAAGGAATTCCTCTTGATGATGCAATTCGTCAAGGCTTTGATGATGTTATTTCTAACCATTCAAACATCAAAGTAGTCGCTGAAGGTGAAGGTAAGTATTTAGGACCTGATGGTGGTATTGCTGCAACTCAAGATATTTTAAGTTCAGGTAAAGCTTTTGATGTAATGGTTGGTGCTGATCAATCTATGCAAGGCGCAGCAATAGTTCTTGCTGATGAGGGCATGACTGGNAAAGTAAAACTTATAGGNCTNGGAGGATCTGCTCCAGCTATAAAAGGTATTGCNGANGGTTCTTGGTTTGCTGGTGTATTTGGAGCNCCTGGCACTGAAGGAAGANTAGCAATGGAAGCAATGGTTGATGCTCTTAATAATGGAGTAGATCAAGGAGGTATTGATCCTCTTTCATCTATACCTGATGAGGGCTTAATGACCGCAGAAAATATTTCTAAGTTCACTGCTGAGTGGGACGGTTAGAAAAAAACAATAAAAATACTGAAGCTCTTGTTACATTTAAAAATGTTTCCAAGAGCTTTGGTGCAACAAAAGCTCTAATAGATTGTAATATAGAGTTTAAAAAAGGTGAAATTCATTCTCTGGTTGGAGAGAATGGCGCTGGTAAATCAACATTAGGTAAAATTATTTTAGGAGCTTACAGGTTAGACTCAGGACAAACAAATATAGACGGAGAGAAAATTGCAATAAATTCTCCAGGGCAGGCAGTTAAAATTGGTCTCGTTGGAATATCTCAGGAGTTATCACTTTTACCAAGTAGAACAGTTGTAGATAANATCGCAATGGGAAGAGAGTCAACTTTTGGAATTTTTGTTTCTGCAAAAAATACAAAAGAAAAAGTTTTAGAAGTGATGGAACGCTTTAATTTATATGTGAAACCAGATGCGATAGTAGGTTCATTATCTGTTGCTGAACAGCAAAAAGTTGAAATACTNAGAGCTTTGAATAGTAATGCTCGCTTAATAGTATTTGATGAACCAACAGCTCGATTAGCAAGTAATGAAACAGAGCAGCTTCACTCTCTTGTTAAGTCATTAGCTAATAATGGNACAACAATTGTTTATATATCTCATTTTTTAGATGAAGTTTTGTCTATTTCAAATAGNGTTTCTTTNCTTCGAAATGGACGTTTAATAAGAACAAACCAGGCAAAAGATGAAACCAAAAAAAGTCTTATCGAGGGAATGACAGGTAAAGAAGAGGGTGATTTATTTCCTCAAATTAANCAAGTTGATGAAAGTTCTGAAACAATTCTAAAGATAAATAATCTAACTAGAAAAAATGAATTTCAAGACATCTCATTTGAGATCAAAAAAGGAGAAATTGTGGGTCTTGCAGGCTTAGTTGGNTCAGGAAGAAGTGAATTAGCGCATACAATTTTTGGAGATAAATCACCAGATAAGGGTTCGATTACTTTTNGTGGAAGAAATATTACTCAAAACANAGTTTCAAATTCTATNAATTTGGGTATGTCGATGGTACCTGAGTCAAGAAGAACTCAGGGTTTGATTTTAGGNCGTTCATTGATAGAAAATATTTCNCTTCCTTATTTAAAAAAATTTTCATCTTTGTATGGTTTAAATAAAAAACANGAAAGAAGTGAAGTTGATGCTATATGTAATAAAACAACTGTTAAGCATAGTGGTATAGATTTAGAAGTGCAGTTTTTATCAGGAGGTAATCAACAAAAAATATTATTNGCAAGAGCAGCTATGGGTAAACCAAAACTTTTAATNGCTGATGAACCAACAAGAGGAGTTGATATTGGTGCAAAAAAATCAATTTATGAACTGATAGCTAAATTGTCTGATGTAGGTGAGTCTGTACTTCTGATTTCATCTGAGATAGAAGAAATAATNGGAATGTCAAATCGTGTATTGGTTATGTCAAGAGGTAAACTTTCTGCTCAATTAATTGGTTCAGATATTAATAAAAAAAACATAATGGAAGCAGCTTTTAATTATAATTAGATATGCAGATATTAGAGTTATCTAGAAAATATGGAATAGCAGTAATTACAATTACTCTATTCATACTTTTAGCATTGACAACTGAAGGTTTTTTTACAGAGAGAAATATCCGAAATCTTCTTGATCAACAATCCACGATTTTAATCGCTGCTTCATTTATGACCATAGTTATTATTTCAGGAAATTTTGATATTTCTATTTCTGCAATTTTTGTTGTTGCTCCACTATTTGCTCTTAATATTGAAAATGCTACTGGAAATATTTATCTCAGTATAATTGGTGGTGTTGGTTTAGGTGTAATTCTAGGTTCCTTTAATGCATTAGTAGTAACTTACTTTAAAGTAAATTCATTTATTGCAACTCTGGCAACTTCCTTTATGTTTTTTGGTTTTGGTTATCTAATAAGTGATAGATCTTTGATGAGGCCTGTAACAGATAGTTATCAACAAATAGCACGCACTAAATTCTTTGATATTACCTCAGCCACATGGATTGCACTAATTGTTGTAATACTTGCAAGCATCTTATTAACAAGAACTCGTTTTGGAAGAAATGTTTTTGCAACTGGCGGAAATCAAGAAGCTGCAAGATTGGCAGGAATAAACGTTCCTCAAGTTCAAGCTATAACATTCATTTTGTTAGGTGCTGCTGCTGCTTTAGCTGGAATTGTTAATTCATCTAGGTCAATATCGGCTCAACCTTCTGATGATTTTAGCTTTGTTTTTTCAGTTTTAACTGCAGTTATAGTTGGTGGTACTTCTATTATGGGTGGAAAAGGAGCTATTTGGAGAACTGTTGCTGCAGCATTTTTTCTGGCCTTTATGAATAATGGATTTAATCTTTTGCAAGTTGATCCTCTATGGCAAAGAATAATTTTAGGTTTAGTAATTGTAATTGCTGTTGCACTTGACTCATGGTCTCAAAGAAAAAATGTATAATTTATTTAAATTAAGTTTAAATTGATTTTATGATTAGAATAGGAGTTGATGTTGGTGGCACTAATACAGATGCTGTAGTAATGCAATCAGAGAAGTTCTTAGGAGGAGCAAAAAGTCCTACAACTAAAGATATTTTATCTGGTGTTAAAAATGCCATTATAGACGCTCTAAATAAGTCTAAAACTGAGTCAAAAGATATTGAGGCTTTGATTATTGGCACAACACATTTTGTTAATGCAATTGTTCAGAGAAAAAGTTTAGCTAAAACAGGTTTAATTAGAATTTGCTTACCTTCAGGTGGGGCTATTTTACCTTTTGCTGATTGGCCAAAAGAATTAGTTGAGTCTATGAATGGAAATTTTCAACTAGTTAAAGGTGGCTTTGAAATGGATGGAAGTGAAATAGCAAAATTAGATAAAAATGAAATTATTGATGCATTAGATAAGTTAAAAAAATTAGGTTGTGAACAAATTGCTATAAGTTCGGTTTTTGCGACAGTAAGAGGAGATATGGAGGAAGAGGCTTTTAAGATTATAAAAGCAAATTCTCCAGATACAAATATCTCACTTAGTAAAAATATTGGAGGTATGGGATTATTAGAAAGAGAAAATGCTGCTCTTATTAATGCAACTTTAAAACCACTGGCAAAAGAAGTTATAAATTCATTTGAAGAGCTACGCCGCAAAATGAAATTTAAATGCCCTATTTTTTTTACTAGAAATGATGGCACTCTAATCAAGTCTTCAGAAGTAGAAGANCTGCCAGTTCTAACTTTTGCATGTGGTCCNACTAACTCAATGCGAGGTGCAGCTTTTTTATCTAAAGAAAAAAATGCACTTGTTGTAGATGTTGGTGGTACCACTACTGATGTAGGAGAAGTAAAAGATGGCTTTCCTAGACAAGCAGGTACCTCTGTTACAGTAGCAGATGTAAGAACAAATTTTTCTATGCCAGATGTAATAAGCTTTGGCTTAGGAGGAGGATCTATNATTGATATTGAAAAACCTTCAGTAGGTCCTCAATCAGTTGGGCATGAATTAACTAATAAAGCTAAAGTATTTGGAGGTGATGTACTGACAGCTAGTGATGTAGCAGTTTCTTATGGAAGATGTACAATCGGTACAACACAAGCTCCTGAAATAAATAATAAAAAAGATATAATTCATCTAATGGATCAAATGGTTGAAGACAAAGTTGCAAGAGCAAGAACATCAAGTGAAAAAATACCTGTTATTGCCGTAGGGGGAGGAAGTGTTATGCTTGATAATAAAATCGATGGTTTGAATGTTATAAAACCACCACACAATGATTTAGCAAATGCAGTAGGAGCGGCTATAGCGCAGGTTAGTGGACAAGTATCAAAAGTTATATTGATTGATGATAAATTAGATAGGGAAAGTGCTATAAAGCAGGTTACAGATGAAGCAACA
>NYXO01000063.1 GCA_002685415.1 Methanobacteriota archaeon | reverse complement strand
GAGGAGGTCATAAACTATTCCAAATTAAAGAAGCTATTATCCGAAAAGTTAAACAGAGTTTTATGATTTTAATTCCTTTGGAATTTTACAAATTGGAATACCAATCATTTTATGTTTGTTAGCCATATGATGTTTAATATATATATCATATTTTCCCTTTAACTCTTCAGCAATTTCGTCAGGGTCTACTCCTTTTTCTAAAATATTCATTATTAGTTCTAAATCATTGTATGTTGCCCCTATTTGATCTTCATCAGATCTATCATCATCCCATAAACCGTCTGTGGGTTTTGCATCTATAATCTCGTCATTGATTTGTAGTGCTTTTGAAATTTTAAATACTTCAGACTTCATTAAATCAGCAATCGGGCTTATATCAACTCCACCATCTCCGTATTTTGTATAAAATCCAATTCCAAAATCTTCAACTTTATTGCCTGTCCCAACAACTATTGAGTTATTAATTCCTGCATAGTAATATAAAGTTGTCATTCTAATTCTAGATCTGGAATTGGCAAGCGCTAAGTTATTTTCCGAAGAATTATTTTCAACTGTGGATTTGAACTCGTTAAAAACTTTTGTTAAATCAATATCTATCGAATTAACATTTTTAAATTTATTTTTCAACCAATTGATGTGTTTATTTGCTCTATTGTACTGTTCTTCTTTTTGTCTTATAGGCATATTTAGGCATAATGTATTGATACCAGTCATTGCACATAATGTTGATGTTAAAGCAGAATCAATACCACCAGAGACTCCTAAAACAAAACCATTAACTCCGTTGACTTCCTTGTAGTTTTTAATCCAATTAACAATAAAATCTATTGTTTTAGATGTTTTCATTTAATAAATATTAGCTCAAAAAGTATATTATATTTGTAATACAAAAATATATAAAACCTATGTCAATTTCTCTGCCAAACTACACAAAAAATACGTTAATGATTTTATTTTTTTTTATTGTAGTTTCCTGTAATGAAAAAGTTGATAAATCCGATAAATATATTATTGATAGGTTTGAAAAACAATTTTATAATTCNAAGCCAATTGAGTTAAATGNACTCAAAAAAAAATATCCTTATTTTTTTCCNAAATCGTTNCCAGAAAGTGTTTGGGTAGAAAGACTTAATGACCCCATACAACAAGAAATTTTTAACGAAATTCAGAAAGAGTATGAATCTGTAAATTTTTTAGAATTAGAAATTTCTNGTTTTTTCAATAGAAATTTAGAGATAAATAAAAACTTTATNAAACCCAAAGTCATAACAGTTAATACAGATATTGATTACAGAAATAAAATTATTCTTGCTGATTCAATATTAATTATAGGTTTAGACAATTATTTAGGCCCAACTCATCGCTTTTATGAAGAAATACCTTTGTACTTAAAAGAAGATTTTACAACTTCAAATATTATATCAGATATTGCTGAACAATTTGCGATTGANATTGTNCCAAGAATTGAATTTTATACATTTCTTGATAAAATAATTTATTATGGGAAAATTTTATATTACAAAGATTTCTGTCTAAACATAGAAGATAGACTTAAAATTGGATATTCTAAAGATAAAATGAAATGGGCAAAAGAAAATGAATATTTTGTTTGGACTTATTTCATTGAAAATAATATNTTATTTAATCCAGATAATAATCTGATGAATCAATTTATATTTGATGCTCCATTTTCAAAATTTTATTTAGAAATTGATAATGAGTCGTCTGAAAAGATAGGTAAATATATAGGTTGGCAGATTGTTAAATCTTACATGAATAACAATGATGTATCATTAACGGAATTACTAAAAACAAGTCCAACAGATATTTACAATAAATCAAAATATAAGCCTAACAAGTAATGAAAAATAAAAAATCTAAAATAGAAATTCTTGTGGAATTAGATGAAAATAAAATTCCTGAGAAAATACATTGGTCAGCAAGTGATGCTGGCATAAAAAATAGTGAAACTAAAGCTACGTTTCTTTCTGTGTGGGATTCAAATAGAAAAGAAAGTTTGAGAATTGACCTTTGGACAAAAGATATGCCATTAGATGAAATGAAAATATTTTTTTATCAGATACTTACAAGTATGTCTTCAACATTTAAAAGAGCTACACAGGATGAAAAAATGTCACAAACTATGTTAGATTTTTGTGATTACTTTGCTGAAAAATTAGAGATAAAAAAATAGTTTTACCATTCATTTTTTTTGTTACCGTCAAGTCTTAAAAATATCGAAAGTAATAAAGTAAATGCTATCAAACTTGAACCTCCATAACTTAAGAAGGGTAATGGGATTCCAATTGTTGGGGTTAATCCAAGGACCATCCCAATATTAATCATAAAATGAATAAATAAAATTGAAGCAGTACAATAGCCATACACTCTGCTAAATTTGTTTTTCTGATTTTCAGATAAATATATTATTCTAATTATCAGGATTGTGTATAAGAGAATTATAAATACGCTGCCAAAAAACCCCCATTCTTCACCAACCGTACTAAAAATATAATCACTATGTTGTGCCGGAACAAAGTTCCCCATGGTACGAGTACCTTTTAGATAACCTTTTCCTGTAAGACCCCCAGAACTAATAGCTTTCTTAGATTCATTTAAATTATATAAAATGGTCCTTTCCATTTGCTTAATTTTATTTGGATCCTTTTCTAAATTAAGCCATACTTTTATATAGTTTTTTTGATGATTTCTAAGGATGTTATCATAACTATATATAGTTCCAAAGCAGGTTATTAAACATAAAGATGATAAAGAAATTATTTTAATAATTTTATTTCTGACCTTCCTTTTAAATAGATAATAGATTAAAATAAAAGATATTGAAACTGATGCTGTAACTGATGCTGAAAGTTTTAACGATAGTATCGCGAGGATAATTATACTAAAAATAGCTTCTACATAGTTTTGTGAAATTCCCTCACGATATAAAACAAAAAATAAAGAGAAAAAAACAATTGAGCTGCCGGTATCATTTTGAAAAACTATTATAATAATGGGGATAAAAATGATAAGGAAAAGTTTCAGCTGATCATTTGTGTTTTTTAAATCTGTCTGAAAGTCACTAATATATTTAGAGACTGCAAGTGCTACTGTAATCTTTACAAATTCACTTGGCTGAAGATTAAACCCTCCTATAGGAAACCATGACAAAGCCCCATTAACTCTTTTTCCAAATAAGAATAGGCATAATAAAACAATCAATGAGATTAAATAAAAAATACTAGAAAATCTTTCATAAAATTTAACCTCAATTGAAATTGCAATAAATCCCAAAAAAATTGAGATTAAGGCATATAAAAGTTGTTTGCTGTAAAGATTAGAAAGATCCANAAAATTTACTTCTTCACCTGAGATACTTGATGATAAAATATTACCTACACCAAAACCCAGTAATAAAAAATAAAGCAGAATTATAACCCAATCTAGTTTAAGTATNTTTTTTCTCTGGCCAATCAAAGTTTATTAATTTTAAATGGTTTATTTGAGAAGGGTTTTTGGTACTCATCGTCTAAACTTTTATTTATGACNAGGTTTTCAATTCTTTGATTACTAATATTACCTTTTAAATATTTTTCAATCATNAANCTTGAAATTCTTCCTGCCCATGTTGANCCATAATANCCATTTTCAACTAAAACAGCTATTGCAATTTGGGGATTATTTTTTGGTGCATATGCTACAAAAATAGAGTGATCTGTAAGTTGGGTTTTTTTACCGTTTATTTTTGTAAAATTTTCAGCAGTTCCAGANTTTCCACATATTTCAATTCCTGGAATATTTAAAAGTTTTCCTGTACCACTTTCGTAAACTTTTGAAAGACCGACTTCAATTATATCAAAATATTTTTTTTCAATGTCAATTNTTTTTTTCTCTTTAAACCTCATTGNAATAGAATCTCCCTCGATTTTTTTAATTATATGAGGTGTGTAATAAAATCCTTTGTTTGCAACAGCAGCTATCATATTAGCTAGCTGAATAGGGGTTACAAGTATTTCTCCCTGACCTATTGAATTTGAAAGGTTTGTTGTTGGGCCCCATCTAAAGTCAGGATACCACCTATCATAAAATTCTGAGGTTGGAATCATACCTTTTTTTCCAATTGGCAGGTCATTGTTCAGATAGTTTCCTAAACCAAAACTTTTAACACTTTCACTCCATGAATTGAAGTTATCCGAAATTTNATTGTTTTTACTAATAGTTTTTCTNTAAATATCTGCAAAGTATGAATTGCATGATTCAGAAATTGCATTATAAATATTTCTGTAACCACCTCCGCAGTGACATTTCATAGATTTTTTATTTCTNCCGTATATATATTGNCCTTTGCAAAAAATTGTACTCTTTTCACTGATAACCTTCTCCTCCAATGCAATTAATCCAACAATAACTTTAAACGGAGATCCTGCTGGAAATGTAGACAGAAGACCNTTATCTAATAGAGGTNTATAAATACTGTCTTGGTATAATTCAAAGTAGTTTTTTGACCTTTCTCTGCCNACCAANAGATTTGGGTTATATGAGGGNGCAGAAACAAGTGTTAATAATTCACCAGAGCTNGGTTCAATAGCTACAATTGCCCCTTTCTTATTAGACATTAAAAGCTCGCCATATTCTTGAAGCTCCGAATCAATTGTAATAGTCAAATCATTTCCGGCAATTGAATTAATGTCATTTAGACCATCATTGAAACTCCCAATATCTCTATTAAATCTGTCTTTTTGAATAAACTTAATTCCTTTTTCGCCCCTCAAATATTTCTCATATGATAATTCAACTCCTTGTTTACCAATAATATCCCCCTGAGAATAATAGTTATCTTTTTCTAAATTTGATCTATTGACTTCAGCTACATATCCAAGAACATTGGCTCCTATTGTTGTATTATATTGACGTAAATTTCTTTTTTGGATATAAAAACCATCATATTTTCTAATCTTTTCAGCAAGAAAACCATAATCTTCTTTTGAAAGATGCGCTAGAAAAACCGATGGAATTCTTGTTGAATATCTTCTTGTTCTTTCAATTTTATTATCAAAATAATCCTTTGATATTTTTAATAGTTTGCAAAATTCTGTAGTGTCTAGTTCTTTAACTAAACCAGGAATAATCATTACATCATAAGAAGGTTGATTCGATACTAATAGATTGTTATTTCTATCATATATATATCCTCTTTTTGGATAAGTAAAAACCTTGCGAATTGCATTATCTTCATAAATAGAATAAGGTTCTGTAGCATATACTTGTAAATAATAAAGTCTCAGTATAAAAACCAAAGAGGTGGAAATAACAATTAGAATTAAAAGAGTTTTTCTCATTTCTTTCTATTTAGTATCAATTCAAAAAGAATATATATTACAACAAAAGTAAAAATTGTACTACCAAAAGTATTTTTTAAAATCAAGGATATTTTAGAAATATCAAATATTTCTAAACCAAATAAAATTAGATGATGAATAAAGATTATTGAGAATAGATATAATAAGTTNTGCNTTAGATCAATTGAATCAAATTTAACAACTTGGTGTTCATATGCTATCCCAAAAAAAAGTTTTAGGAGATTTGGCCTAAGAAATGAAATTACAAGAGTAGCTGCTGCATGAATAGCGTGAGTGTCAGAAAAAATATCAATAATTAGTCCATAAATAAAAGCACAAAAAATGAAAAATGTCCTGTTATTTTTTAAAGGAAAATATGCAATAAAAAAAACATATACAAAGGGATTAATTGAGCCTAAAAAATTAATGTTATTAAAAAATAACCCCTGTGCAAAAATTAATATTAATGCTGTAATTATATTAGACACAAATTTATTCATCCAATGAGTTTATCTCANNTAAGTTATTATTTTTTAGCACATAAATTTTTTCAATGTTNGCCATGTCTGTAGCTAATTGAATCTCTAATTCAAGATANTTTTGAGAATTATCTAATTTATATGAGTCAACATACCCAATTGGAATCCCCTTTGGGAAAATTAACGAATTTCCTCCTGTGACAATTGTATCTCCAATAGAAACATTTGCTTGTTTTGGTATATCTTTTAACTGTACTTTGTTAATAGTTATACCATCCCATGAAAGTATTCCGAAGTAGTTTGAGTTTTTAAACTTTGCGTTTAATAAAAAATTAGTATTTAAAACCGAAATGAATCTTGAAAAATTAGAAGTAGTTTTATCAATAATTCCAACAACACCTTTGGATGAAATCACTCCATGATCAATTTCAACACTGTCCTTTTTTCCGACATCTATCGTAATAAAATTATTTGTAAATGAATANCTGTTTTTTATAACCGATCCCGATNTTACATCAAAGTTAATTTTTTCTAAATCGTCAACTTTTTTATCATCCATATTATAAATAAGGAGTCTTAATTTTCTATTTTCTTCGGTTAGAATTTTATTTTGATATTCAAGATTGAAATATTTTGAAATTGTAAATTTTGTGTCNTATAAGTANGAGAAAAGAGAATTGCTTGAGTTTAAAAATTTACTCTTATTGTANTCATTATAATTTATNTTTATAGACAGACAAATTAAAAGCAACGAAAGAAATAAAATAAAATCCTTATTTCTAATTAAGAAATAAATAATTCGCTGCATATTTATCTAACTATTTTATAAGTACACTCTTATATTTTGGAATATTTTTAAGTACAATACCAGTTCCTCTTACAACTGCTCTCAGTGGGTCTTCAGCGATGTAAACAGGTAAATCGGTTTTTTTAGAAAGTCTCTTATCAAGTCCTCTCAACATTGAGCCNCCACCNGCCAAATACATNCCTGTATTATAAATATCTGCTGCAAGCTCGGGNGGTGTCTTTGAAAGTGTTTCCATAACAGAGTCCTCAACCCTTAAAATAGACTTCTCAAGTGCCTTAACAATTTCTCTATACGATATTTCTATTTGCTTTGGTTTTCCAGTCAATAAATCACGACCTTGAACACTCATTTCTTCTGGTGGATCGTCTAGGTCCTCAGTTGCTGCACCTATCTGAATTTTAATCTTTTCTGCGGTTCTATCTCCAACATATAGATTATGCTGAGTCCTCATATAGTAAATAATATCATTGGTAAATACATCTCCAGCTACCTTTAATGATTGATCACAAACAATACCTCCAAGGGCTATAACAGCAATTTCAGTTGTCCCTCCGCCAATATCAATAATCATGTTTCCCTTGGGCTGCATAATATCTACACCTATACCAATAGCTGCAGCCATAGGTTCATGTATTAAGTATACTTCTTTTCCATTAACCCTTTCAGCAGACTCCTTTACAGCTCTCATTTCAACTTCGGTAATNCCAGATGGAATACAAATAACCATGATTAACGAAGGTGAAAAGATTTTATTTTTAAGTGTTGGTATNCTTTTGATAAACAAATTAATCATTTGTTCAGAGGCATCAAAATCAGCAATTACGCCATCTTTTAAAGGTCTAATAGTTTTTATGTTTTCATGAGTTTTACCTTGCATTAAATTAGCCTCATTTCCAACGGCAATTATTTTACCTGAAATTCTATCTTTGGCAACAATTGAAGGGCTGTCAACTACAACTTTATCATTATGAATAATTAGTGTATTAGCAGTACCTAAATCAATCGCAATTTCTTCCGTTAAAAAATCAAAAAATCCCATAGGGTCAAATCAAAAAAATCAAGTTTATAATACTTAGGCCTGTACTGTAAATCTATGAATAAAAATTAAATAATAAAACAATAAAATGATATCAATGTTTAAAATGTCTGACNCCTGTAAAAACCATTGCAATATTATTGTTNTTACAGTAATCAATACTTAGGTTATCTTTAATTGACCCACCCGGTTGAATTATAGANTTTATGCCTTTTTTGTGNGCAATCTCAACGCAATCTGGAAAAGGAAAAAATGCATCACTAGCCATTGATGCACCTGATAAATCAAATCCAAATTTCTCAGCTTTTTCAATTGCTTGATTTAAAGCATCAACACGGCTTGTTTGTCCAGTTCCAGAGGCTAAAAGTTGTTTGTTTTTTACCAACACTATTGTATTAGATTTTGTGTTTTTACAAATTTTCGAAGCAAATAGTAAGTCGTCAATTTGTTTATCATCTGGATTAAGTTTTGTTGGATAACTCAAAATTTCTCTATCATCAGTAATATTGTCTGAACTTTGTATTAATTTACCGTTCAAACATGATCTCATAATATTATTCTTTTTTGGAAACAATTTAAGTTCTAAAATAATTCTGTTTTTCTTTTGCATTAATATTTCTAAAGCGCTCTTTTCAAATTCAGGAGAAATGACAACCTCACAAAAAAGACTATTTATTGTTGAAGCTGTTTCACTATCAATTTTGCTGTTTGATATAAGTATACCTCCAAACGCTGAAACTGGATCAGCTTCAAGGGCTGCATCATAAGCTTCTTTTATATTATTCCTCATTGCAATGCCACATGCATTATTATGCTTTAAAATTGCAAAAGTTGGTTTATCCTCTTTAAATTCTGANATTAAATCCATTGCAGAATCAATATCAAGTAAATTATTATAGCTTAAGTCTTTACCACTTAATTTAGTGAATACATCATCTAATTTCCCAGAAAAAATTCCACTTTGATGAGGGTTTTCACCGTATCGCAGGCTTAGGTTTTCTACACCATCAAAATAATTAAATATCGCTGAATCATATTTGGATGAAGTTAAAAATGAATTTCTTGCAAAATATTTTCTTTCATCCANACTAAGTTGACCGTTGTTGTTTTTGTAAATTTCTAAAAAAGACTCATAGTCATTTACAGACGAAATACAAACCACATTTTTATGATTTTTTGCCGCAGCTCTAATTAATGCAATACCTCCAATATCAATTTTTTCGATTATTTCATCTTGGGTTCCGCCTTTTTTTANAGTTTCTTCAAATGGGTATAAATCAACAATAACCAAATCAATCGAAGGTATTTCATATTTTTCTTTTTCTTCAATGTCCTCATTGTTTTCTCTTCTGTAAAGAATGCCACCAAATATCTTTGGATGAAGTGTTTTTACTCTTCCTCCAAAGATGGATGGATAGTCTGTAATATTCTCAACTTCGATAACATCATAACCAAGTTTAGAAATATATTTATATGTTCCACCGGTTGAATATAATTTCACTTTATTTTCTACNAGCTCATCAACAATTGGGGCAATNCCTTCCTTTGAGAAAACTGAAATTAAAGCAGATTTGATTTTGANATTATTCATAATTTCAAAAATAATTAAATTGGAATATGAATTATCCTTATTTTTANCNAAAGAATTCAATTTTGTTAACACNGATATTTAATAAGTTATTNCAAGCNNAGTATGCGTAAANTTCATATTAAAAATATGGTTTGCTCAAGATGCACTGAAGCTGTTGAAAGTATTTTTAAAGGTCAAGGAATTGGCATTAAAAATATACAACTAGGAGAGGTTATTGTAGATGAAATTACNGATCTTCAAATTTTATCAATTGAATCNGANCTTAATCNAAAAGGATTTGAAATTTTAAAAGAAAAAAACTCGGTATTAATTCAAAAAGTAAAAAACATTATTATTGATCATATTGAGTTTTCAAANAAATTAAATGAAAAATTTTCTGTATTTCTATCTAAAAAAATTGGATATGATTATTCCTATATAAGTAGAATATTTTCATCAAATACCGGATATACAATTGAAAAATATTTTTCGNTGCAAAGGATTGAAAAAACCAAAGAATTAATAAAGTACGATGAACTTAATTTAAGTGAAATTGCTTATAAATTGAATTATTCAAGTGTTGCACATTTATCCAAGCAATTTAAACAGGTAACAGGTATGAGTCCCTCAGAGTTCAAAAAACAGCAAAATTCTCAAAGAAAGGGTATTGATCAAATTTGAGATAATTTTATAAATATATTCAATTATTGTATAAGTTTTTAATCT
>NYXO01000008.1 GCA_002685415.1 Methanobacteriota archaeon | reverse complement strand
GGTTCATCTACTTTAGAGCATTCGCTATCATCAACCCCTGAAAAAGAAGATATAGCCAGTAAAGAAATAAAACTGGAAGACTTAGTTCCAGATAATCTCGCAGAGATTAAGGGTTTGAATCCTATAGCTATCATGGGCCTTAACAAAAGAGGCATTGTTACTTTCCTACAAATAGCTAATCTCACCGACCAAGAAGTAGCTGATATTGAAGAAGACCTTGATCTTCCAGGTTGTTTCAATCGCTTCAGTTGGCGATATCAATCACGTCAACTACATCTTGATAATAATTAGTTGACCTTATTGTGAATACTCAGATGAGATTTGCCTGAAATCTCAAGTTCAATTTAAATAGTTCTAAATATTGGGGGATATATGGATGATAGATACCGTCTTGACGGGAAAGTAGCCGTAGTGACAGGGTGCGCTAGCGGGGTTGGTGAATCAGTAGCTAAATTATTTACAGAACGAGGATCCAAGGTTCTCGCTGTAGATGTCAATGCCGATGGCTTGGAGTCTGCAATGGAAGGGGTCGAAAACGTTGCCACGATGCCTCAAGATGTGACAGAAACTAATGCCGCTGAAAAAATTATTGACGCCGCTTTAGAAAATTTTGGTCAGGTTGATATTTTAATAAACAATGCTGGAAGAGTCATTTACTCAGAGGTGCATGAACTCACAGACGAAATCTGGAATATGCATTTTGATTTGAATGTTGGTGCAGCGATGCGGTTATGCCGAAGGGCTATACCTGAACTGAAAAAACGACCTGTGGGACGAATTGTCAATATAGGGTCGGCAGTGACATTGCGTTCGTCTCCAGGTTTAGCCGGTTATACGGCAAGTAAGCATGCACTCGAAGGATTGACTCGCGTTCTTTCTCAAGAACTTGTTCCAAATATCACAGCTAATTGCATTCATCCCGGAACGATCCTGAGTGGTATGACTATTCCTTTAATGGAAGAGGACCCAGCATTAAAAGAACACTATGAAAGTTTCAGTCCTATGGGCAGATTGGCATTACCCGAAGATATCTCGCATGCAGCACTGTTTCTGAGCCTAGATGCAAGCAGTTTCATTAACGGAATAGGCTTAAATGTGGATGGGGGCTACGTCGCTTACGGATAAGCCTTGTATTCAAAGTAACCTGACCCCATAACTAACAAATTTTTAACGAGCAATAAGGAGCAGATAATGACACACACATCTATGGCATACTTTCCGTGCAAGGAAGGGATGGGAGAAATACTTCTTCCCGCAGTACTGGAGGGACTCAGCGATACGAGAGCCTTCGAAGGAAATATCAGTATTAATACTTTCGTAGATCAAGATAACTCTGACCGGATCATCCTTTGGGAAAAGTGGGAATCCAGAGAAAATTATGAAGCCTATCTTGCATGGCGAACGGAGACCGGAATGTTTGAAGGTCTTGAGCCTTTTTTGACTGGACCTCCAGAATTTGTTCACCTTGAAGCAAAAGATTGAAATAATTCTAAATTAAAACCAATTGCTCTGATGTATTTACATGGATACTCACAAGTGGCAGTATGGGCTTAGACATGGGGAAGTGTTTAACAAAATAGTAAGAGGCAAATATGAAATTTAGTTTGTTTTTAAAAGACACTCACATGAAAGTTATAGAGAAGTTAAAGGAAAAGCATTCCGGTACTTCAGATCAAGACATTGTTAAAAGATATGTCAAAGCTGCCATTCAGCTTGACGATGATGAGTTAATTTTTGGATCTGCAAGAGAACAGTGCGGCGGAGGTTGCTTTGCTTCTGAACCGTACTTTGAGATTGATATCGATGAAGATGACTTCTTAAAGCTAAAAAGTGTCTATGGGAATCAAAATTATGAATTTGAAGAGTACGACAGTGAAGAAGAGGAAGTAAGTAAAACGATAAGATGCATTCTTAACTTTATTGATTATCAACCTGACGCAGTATCTATTTAAAATCATGAATTTTGACTCATTAAATGCTCTTACTTCAGAAGAAGAGCTCCTAGAGATCTATCGTGCGCCAACTGATGTTGTCATCAATAAAGAAGTCTACGAACTTGATGATGGATGCAAAGATTTTATTAAAAGCTCGACCTTCCTACTTATGGGAACCGTCTGCGAGAGAGGCAATCTTGATGTTTCTCCAAGAGGTGGACCAGCAGGCTTTGTTAAAGTAGTTGACGAAAAGTGCTTAGCGATACCTGATTTAAATGGGAACAATCGACTTGATTCAATTCGAAACATTATTACGCATGGCAAAATTGGTCTACTTTTCCTCATCCCTGGCTTAGGTGAAACACTTCGTATCAATGGTTCTGCCTTAGTAACTACTGATCAGGAAATTTTAGAAATCTTTGCTGACAAACTAAAGGTGCCAAAAGCTGCGATAGTTGTTCGGATAGAAACTGCTTTTATTCATTGCGCAAAATCATTTCTGCGGGGAAATGTATGGCAACCGGAGAAGTGGTTGGATAAAGAATGTCGCCCTTCTGCAGGTCAAATTCTTGTAGAGCACTCTGGCTTAGAAAGCGACATAACTGGAGATGAGGTGGAAGCGATGTTGAAGGCTGGTTATAAACATGATCTTAAATTAGACCGTCCAAAAAAGGGTCGTATGTCAGCAAATTTAAAGCGACCTAAAAGGTGAATTACCGCTAGTAATCTATGGACCATAATTTGTCATAGTATTTGCGTTTACGGAGGCCTATCCATGCCCACCACCGAACGCTACAAGTGAAAATGTCAGCATTATTAGCAAAATGTGAGNGTANGGANTGATTGAGGNTTTTNNGTNNTTTGGNAACTACAGTTGCATGTATGGGTAAACCTCCAANAATGAGAAAAGGGAATGGTCGTGTTACAGAAAANGGAACNCGTCCCAAAGGCCAAAAGAAAAAAGCTGAGAACGGTTCATGCTGTAACGACCCGGGCTGTGACAGCTAATTTTTGACCCGTGTAAAAAGGTTAGGTGTGGAGCTGGGGGGAATCGAACCCCCGACCCCCTGCTTGCAAAGCAGGTGCTCTAGCCAACTGAGCTACAGCCCCGAACGGGATAAATCCTATCCGACTCTTTTATAAATTCAGACATGCCCAAACCAATTGTTAGATGTAAAAGGTTTAGTAATTGACTCTCTTCAAGAAACCTCCATCTACAGTGAGATTCACACCGTTAATGTGTTTCGCTACATCGCCTGAAAGGAACGCTACGGCATTGGCAACATCTTCTGGGTAACCGAGGTCTCCTCCAGGGTGCGTTTTCTGGGTAGCTTCGTAGAATTCAGGCATTCCTTGCTTGATGCCATCCCAGTCTCCACCTTCAACCATGATTGGGCCAGGTGATACAACATTGCATCGTATTCCTTGCGCACCTAGGACTTGTGCTTGTCCTAGTGTCCAGTTGGTAACAGCTGCTTTGAACGCACTGTAGCTTCCTGATCCTGATGCGAAGTGTTCAGCAGTTGCTGTTGTTCCAATACTTATGAGGCTTCCGCCCCCATCGGCAAGCGCCTCTTTGGCTGCACCTACTCCACCAACTAGTGACATGAGGTCTATGTGGAAATTGTTGATCCATGCTTCGAGTTTTTTCTGGGGTTTTCCTGAAGTGTTNTGGANGTANATNTCTATGCCNCCGAGTTCNTCNGCTGAGGAATTAATCCANTTNGTGAGAGAATCCATATCTCCTGCNTCTACTGCTGATCCGCATACGGTTCCGTGTTCGCTAAGTTCGGCTANTGCATTAGAGACACCATCAGCATCTCGAGCGCAAATANCTACNGAGCATCCTTCAGCGAGCAGTGTTTCAGCAATTGCGCGNCCGAGTCCTTTTGTTGCACCNGTAACAAGTGCTTTCTTTCCGTTGAGTCCTAAGTCCATTGATTTTCCTTTTTATTTGGGAACTGTAGAAATGTAGCGCACNTGGCTGTTCTTGTCCTATGTATCAAGAAAATCTTATAACCGTGGGCGGGTCAACGATCCACTATTGACCCGCCCAGGACTTGTAGGAGTGAGATGTGTTTAGTTTTAGTCAGTTAGGTAACGTGGGCGTTATGTTGCTCTTAATATTTAGAGAACAGTTGGTTAAGTTTTCTTTAGTGAACGATTGGTAAGAAGAAATTTTTAATCGTTTGGTGCCATTTATTTGACGGGAGTTCAGGGTGAAGTACTGCGAGAGTTGTGCAGTATTTACTAATTCTATTTGGACGGTAATGATGGTCCCATAACCATGTATCAAAGGGGCTTGGATGTTGGGAGGATTTTGTTTCAAGAATAATCATTGGTAGTGAGATTGTGTTGTTCTCCCAATCANTGCAGGTTAGGAACTCGTCGCACGTCATTCTTGTCTGGGTAGTGAGATCGACAATTGTTGTTCGNTGATAGTTNGTTGTGAGAGTTCGCCGAAGNTCTTCCACTATTTCTTTTTCTTCAACAATTGTGTTGATGAATTGTCTCCCTTGTNTATTGAGAGAGTGGAGTAACTCTGCGTCATATTCNGTTCGTGTTTTGACTGTTTTTCCTCNGCCATCCTTTGTTTTAACTTCTAGCATTGCTGTATTTGTTTGTTGATAGTACCGAGTTCGTGCTTTAAATCGTGGTCTTCGTCTGTACGCTGCGGCTTTGTGGAGATCTAANGTTGGTGTGTCGAAGTATGTTGATTGATAACGAGTACTTCTATGACCGTTAATTTCAAGTGTCTTGCAATTTATGCCAGTTCCGCTTAAGAGTGCGTTGCATACTTCTGGTGTAATGATGTATTTTCTGTCAATTCGTGTCTGGAGTTTCGCATATTTGTTCATTTCTTCGAGATCAATTGAAGCGATGAGTTCTGTATCTATTAAAGATGGGTGAATTGATTGGTCCCCCATTTATTTGGGAGCTGTGCTCGAGTCGTTGATTGTGAAGCGCACATCAACGACACAACTGTTATTGACTAGATCCACTCTTTTGACTTGTAGTCTTCTAATCGTCCCGTTCANCATTTCTTCGAGGTCAGTGCGGAGTTGTTGTTCNTTGGTGTATGCCTTATCGATGCGCATTATTTGGTGTCGGCTTTCAGGGAAAAGCTTAGGGTGATCTCCGATAAAGATTGCAGTGAGGATAGCTCCCATCAGAATTGGGGAGATCCACGAATCGACGTTGACGCCACCAACTAGTCCTAAAGCAAGTGAGCAAAAGTAATATGCGATTTCTTGTTGGCCGAGTTCATTAGAGCGGAGTCTAATGATAGAGAGAACTCCAAAGAGTCCCAGTCCGAGGCCTGCGCTTACCGCTGCGTCCGCTAGTGTGAACGAAACTCCGAGCACGCCTATATTTATTGCAAAAAGGGCGACGATCATCTCTTTGCGGCCGTGGCGGGGGAAATACAAGCAAAACACCATGATTAGTACTGCGATGGCATNAAAAAGTACTAGTAANCCGTCAGACATAATCCCTCTTTTCCTNTTTCTAATCCTAGTTGAGCAAAACGTGACCGTTAATCATGGTGAATTGATACGACATTGTTTGCTTTATTGGTTTCGGGCGTATTCNAGGTCGCCTTTAAGTTTTTCAATNGCTCGGAGCCACTCTGACATTGAAGGCTGGTCATTGTGAGTTTCATCTGCTTCCTGCACGGCGTCTTTTATTTGCCCGGCCCATGTGTTGAGAAGACCTTCAACCGTTTCCTTAGCGAATGGACCGGCAAGGAAAGCTTCTCGTAATTCCTGATACTCCTGCTCAAGTGTGGCGAGGGTTCCAATAATAGGATCACACGCTGCTGAAAGTTGCGTCAGTCCCCACCCGCCGTATGCAAAAGGCTTACAGTCGTTAGTCTTTTCACCCCATTTATCTTTTATTGGGGTGACTGGGTTCGCTGGACCAGTTATGTTGTCGAATGCGTTATCAAGGTCCCATGGTATGAGATGAATGAGTTCTGCTGTCGGGTCTTCATACCAATAAAAATTGTGTGAATTACAGCCTCCGCCGAACTCAATCTCTTCACTGCCTCCGCAGTAGAAGTGCAAAACACCGTCATCATTTGCGATAGCTCGGTCAACAACCATGTATGCGAGGGCCTGGTCAACGTTCATCCATTGACGCAGNACATCTTGACGTGTTGTGNCATCNGNATNNACAACCGCTTGTGCNAATTGTTGGATGATATCGAATGTTGGATCTTCATCTTCGTTCGTTTTTAGTGCGTTTTNTAATGGTTCTGCTGGCATCGGTACGCCGGAGTTTGTAATNGGCCAGATTTCCTTGTAGAGATTTCCGGTTCCATCATCAAAGTTTTCTCGTGTAAANCGTCCATCNATTTGNTCNGTGAGAGCATAGATACCATTNAATTGTCCGTTAATGANGAGTCTGGCGTGAACGGAACGTGGTGCAGGAACACCCATTTCTCGAAATANCCAATACCCGAGTCGCTCATGCATTTTTGTCGGGTCAAGATTTTGTGAATGAAATTGGAGTTTTTTAACTTCATAAAACGTATCGTCGGAATCTTCCCAGTTNATTTTGANTTTCGTTGAGAGTTTCGTGCATTCCTTTTCNCCTTCTGTTGATAGAAANCCTTCNCCGGAAAGGCACCCNACCCAAGCACCAACGGATCCNTTATANCGGATACCGACAGGCAGGGTTTCGCCTTCGAATGTAAGAGTTCCTGGCACATATTCTTCGAGTGCAGGCGCGCTGTCAAGATATGCAAGGTTTTGGTCTGAAAGCGTTAATTCGAATGTGTGAAGTTTTTCCTGATCAAAGAGATAATCGGAGTCACCATATGAATATCTGGGGCCATCTTGAACGTTAGGGTCGCGTTCTTCATCAGACTGTTCTTCTTCAGATTNCTTAACATCAGGTGCAGTTTCTTCTGAAGACTGTAAAGAAATATCTGGGTCTTCATCAGATGGTGTTTGTGAGGTATTGGTAGATGACTCAATACTTTGCGTTGCTTNCTGAGTGTTTACTTCACCGGAGGAGCAACTCGCTCCGAATGCGGCAACAGACAAAATGAGAAAAGCGCTAAGAAGTTTTTTGATACCCACATCGTGAATCATACATCTTCATTTGGCTATTCGTTTTTCTGTTCCTCGTTCTTTCTGTAGTAGTTTAAAAAAGTGCAATTACGTACAAAATGGGCTTCAGAGGTTGATGAGAATAATCCTCTACCTGAGTATCCGCGACCTCAACTTGTTCGCTCTAATTGGGTGAATCTGAATGGAGTTTGGGGCGCTAGCGTTCATTATCTAGAAAATGAACCAGATTTCGCTGACACTATCATTGTTCCGTTCCCAATTGGTTCCGAGTTAAGTGGCTTTAATCATGTCCTTCAGCCAGATGAGGTTTTTACAATGCGACGGTCATTTCACAACCCAATATCCAACTCTGGAGAGCGGCTTCGTATTCATTTTGGAGCTGTTGATTGGGCATGCACAGTATTGGTAAATGGAATTCTGGTTGGAACTCATGCCGGTGGTTTTGACCCATTCTTCTTTGATATCACTGACGCTTTAATTGAAGGGGANGAGCAGGAAATCATTGTTTCTGTTGAGGATCCAACCGATACAGGGAATCAGCCCGTTGGAAAGCAAACGTTGAACCCATTTGCGATTCAGTACACAGCTGTAGCAGGCATTTGGCAAACGGTNTGGTTAGAGCCTGTTCCCATTACATGCATTGAACGAGTTATATGTTCAACGAACATTACTGATAGATCCGTAACTGTGACATCCTATATTTCAAATGCCTCTGACAATATGTCTGTTGCACTCACATGTTCCGCAAATGGTTCCGTAGTAACACAAACACAATGCCTGATCAGCCAAAGTCAAACGGAAATCGTACTCAATATTGCTGACCTTCGTTTATGGAGTCCAGACGATCCGTTCCTCTACGATCTGCAACTACAAATTATTGATGCAGGCGGATCAATAATTGACTCGGTAGATAGTTACTTCGGAGCGAGGGAAATCACATGCGAACCGGATAAAANAGGTCACCATAGGCTTTTTCTCAACGGTGAACCGGTCTTTCACTTAGGGTTGCTTGATCAGGGGTGGTGGCCTGAAGGCTTATTCACAGCCCCTACAGATGATGCGCTTAAATTTGATATTGAGGCTACGTTGGCAATGGGCTTTAACACGATCCGCAAGCACGTCAAGGTCGAACCGGCACGCTGGTATTGGCATGCCGATAGGTTAGGTGTTCTTGTTTGGCAAGATATGCCGAGCACGGCTTTTAACATGGTCGCTTTTGGGAAGCAACTCTCAGAGGGTACACAACCTGAAGATATGGAATGGGATTTAATCAGTCCCGGTAATGACCCTGAGGGATTCCGAATTGAATTGGAAGCGATGATTGATGCGTTGGAATCATTTCCGTCAATCGTGGTATGGGTTCCCTTTAACGAAGCATGGGGGCAACATAACACAGATCAGATTTTGACTCATGTGATGATGCGAGACCCTTCGCGACTCGTTGATGGTCCCAGCGGTTGGACGGACACCGGCACGGAGCATATGCGCGATCATCATTTATATCAGAATGCTGGGAAAC
Source organism: Methanobacteriota archaeon (assembly GCA_002685415.1). Lineage (GTDB taxonomy): Archaea > Thermoplasmatota > Poseidoniia > Poseidoniales > Thalassarchaeaceae > MGIIb-O1. The sequence goes on along the minus strand of NYXO01000008.1, from coordinate 567 downwards.
TCCCAGCACATGAGGATGGTCGTGCGACCGTGTATGGAGAATTCGGAGGGATCAGTTTGTTCGTTGACGGTCATGTGATGGTTGATAAAGGGTGGGGCTATACGAAGACAGAAACTGCTGAAGATCTACGAGCGTCATATTCAAAACTACTGAGTGATATTGCTGACCTGATTTCTGAAGGGTTGGCAGGCGTAATTTACACGCAAACAACAGATGTTGAATCAGAAATAAACGGTTTGTTAACCTATGACAGAATTTACAAAATTGATCCTGAAGTTTTACGCAGTCTCCACACACAGATACTTAAACAGCAGCATCGTTCTTTGTAACAGGGTGTTTCTTCCCCTACACTTTTTCTGATGTCAGATGAACACCTACGGTCAACGCTCGGAGGGCTTAAAGGCTTCGCCTTTGACGAGATCCCATGGACGACACCAAAACCATTAGATGAAAGTCGGGTGGCTATCGTAACGACGGCTGGCTTACGGGTTGAGAGCAATGCTGACTGGAATGCCGGTGACCAAGGCTTCACACACATCCCTCACGACGCAGAAAATCTCACGCTTG
>NYXO01000046.1 GCA_002685415.1 Methanobacteriota archaeon | reverse complement strand
GGTCAAGCCATTGATCGAACATTGGCTTAGGCATAGCTCCGGCCTGCTGGTCTACNAACTGTCCATTGTGGAATAGAAGCAAGGCTGGGATTCCGCGAATACCGAATTTTCCAGNGGATAGGGGNTTGATGTCNGTNTTGACTTTNGCAATCGTCATNTCTCTCTCNCCTGATAATTGCTCGAGAACAGGGGCAATCATCTTGCAAGGTCCACACCAGGGCGCCCAAAAGTCAACTAGAACCCACTCATCACTTGTTGTTACTGCGTCAAAATCACCATCACTTGCCTCAATCAGCCTTCCCATTATGTCTCCCCATAGTTCGTGATGATAGTGGTTTTATCAATGCTAGTATCTCAATTTGAGTGAGAACTGTTGAGAACCTCCTTCCACTCCGAATGATTGAGGCTAGTGTCATGGAAATCACTCCGAGCATTCTGACAGCGGATTTTTCTCGTCTAGGTGAGACTCTGGAGGAAGCAGTAGATGCTGGGATAAATTGGATTCATATGGACGTGATGGATGGCAATTGGGTAGTTAACAAAACCATCACTTTCGGCCCTGCATTAATTCGTTCAATTCGAGATAGACTAGGTCCGGACGTCTTTATCGACTGTCACCTAATGATAACAAATGCAGAAGAAACATGGTCGCAATACGTCGATGCAGGTGTTGATTTAATCATCGCTCATATCGAAGCAATAGATGATCCAGCCTCACTGATATCTTCTATACAAGAGACTGGATGTCAGGCTGGTTTAGTCCTAAATCCTGATACTCCAACAAATTCAATTTTACCATATCTNTCAGACCTAGATCTAGTCTTGGTTATGTCAGTAGTTCCCGGAAAGGGTGGTCAATCTTTCATGCCTGAGGTGGAAGGTAAAGTGCGTGAGTTCCGCTCAGCCATTGACCAACAGATAAGNAACGGTGGAAAAGAGACTAAATTGATGATTGATGGAGGAATTAAGCATCATAATTCNGCCATGGTTTCTGAGTGGGGAATTGATATTGCAGTTGTTGGAAGTGGGCTCATCAATGACAAGGCTAGCATTGCTGAAAATCTAGAAGAAATTAATTCGGCCTTGGNTCTTTGATTGGTCCAACCGCGCGAGCATTCAAATCACAGCAGCCCGAGCAACCAATAGATGGTCACGGAGCAGTGGGTAGTCGAAGAAGTCCTGAAAGTAGTTCCAGGAGCTACTGTTGAGGTTAATGACTTGCATGGAAGTGGGGACCATTTTCATGTAAGAGTAATCTCAGAAAGTTACGATGGGGTTCGACCGCTACAACGACAGCGACCAATTTTGAGTCACTTCAAACAATTCATTGCCCAAAACACCGTACATGCGTTGGACCTGAAATGCATGACTCCAGCCCAAGCCGAACAAGCAGGAGACACCTCATTTGACCCGCATGGTGAAAAAGAAATGCAATTTTTTGGAGTACACATACGCCGACCAGATCAGGAGTGATAGAATGAGTTTCAATTGGACCCCAGATGAACTGAATGCCTTAGTAAANGAACACCGAATTGTTCTCTTCATGAAGGGAACACCAGAACAACCACAATGCGGATTTAGCAATAGAGCCGCGTCGGTTTTGAATCAACTAGGCGAACCTTTCGCAAGCGTGAATGTTCTAGCCGATCCGCGAGCAATTCCGTCCGTCTGTACTTGGGCCGACTTCCCAACAATGCCCCAAGTATACATTCACGGAGAACTCATCGGCGGTTCTGATATCGCACTCGAAATGTTCCAATCTGGAGAACTTCAACAAATGATTGCCGACGGCGATGCGAATTCCGAGTGAGGCGATTAGATGGCGACGGCGGAAGACCGTCGCACAATGATTATGGCACTCGCGGGAGCAACGGTCATATCATTCGCTCCACTNCTCTATATTCGTTCAGATACAACAGCATTGACCGGGGCATTCTATCGGATGTTCTACGCCCTTCCTATCTTNGGATTATTGGTTTTGATATCGAAAAAAGAAGATCCTCGTGATTCTAATTCACGCTGGCTAGCCTTTGGGGCAGGGGTTCTACTAGCAATCGATTTCGCAGGTTATCATAGTGCAATAGACTACATTGGTAGTGGTATTGCAACAATGATTGGGAATTCCCAAGTAATCATTGTCACATTAGTGAGTTGGTGGTTATTTGGTGAAAGACCTAATCGTTTTATCCTTCTCTCATTGCCAATGGTGATGATTGGATTATTGCTAATTTCGGGAATATGGGACGACGATCCTTTCGGTGATGATCCGGTAAAGGGAGTTATCGGAGGGATGGTAGCNGCAGTTTTCTATTCCTCCTTCTTAATCGCNTATCGCCAATCGAATAGAATAGGGGGTCCAGCAGTAAATGCCCAATTCGATGCAACCGCAGGTGCAACTCTCGGGATTCTAATCTTAGGCACCATGCCTCCAACCTCCCTAGGAATAGAAGCCATCGATCATTCAATTACCTGGCCAAATCATGGTTGGTTGCTATTATTAGCGATATCTTGCCAAGTNATTGGTTGGATTGCNATTACCTATGCTCTTCCTAGNCTTCCTGCCGCCCATACNTCTTTNGCAGTATTATTACAACCGGTACTAACCATTGTTTGGGGAGTGATTATACTCAATGAATCACCATCATTACAACAAACTGCAGGAATGATACTGATTTTCTCTGCAATTATCGCAGTCACACTATTTGGTGCAGCTGAAGAATCAGCGTCGGATGCTGATAATTTAGAATTGTGAAACCTTGCACAAAGCCTTCGCGTACCACGAAAAGGTGTACAGGGCGAGAGACACTAGCGAGGGGATGGGATGCACTCAGCGAGAACCTCAACGGCCCCGTACGGATACAGTTGGGAGAAGACAATANATAATCGTTGTGCGAAAAATACCTCTAANCCTCAAGAACGCTATACTGAGCCCCATTTTAATGATTAAATCAACAAATTGAAATTGTTTTTTCTTTGTGAAGAACTCACAAAATCATTCGATTGTAAGTACTTCTGGCCCGCCATCTGTGATCCAAACTGTATGCTCATATTGACCNACTAAACCACGGTCTTCGCAACGTAAGGCAGCGTATGTTTCAAGGAATCTAATTGAGATTAATTTCTTGACAAGAGCATTCCATTTCTTACGNAGAACCTCCTCTTCCTCTCCTGGGAACGGCTTCTCTAGAAGAGGATAGGCCCAACGTTCAGCAAATGGCAGTGTATGATAGCGTTCTTCGATATACCGGGCCATTGTTGCACCGATTGGTTTGAGTTTATTTTTCGCCATTGCCTTGCGAATAGTTATGTTTCCAGTTACTCTGTAGATATTACTTGAATTACTAGGAGNGATATTTTCAACCATTCCTGATTTTCCNGTTGTGTTAAANGGCTCAACGGCGTAAATTGACCCNAATTGCACNCCTCCTTTGAATCCAGGATTATCTGCTCCACAGGCGTGAGCGGGAATCGATGTCCCCGCATGCAGATTCCAACGGGTCAATTCATGTCCACACAGGTTGCGAATAGGTTCGAATCCTGCATCTTTGTGAACCTGTTCCGCGGCCGCACCGATTTCATGCCATGGAGTCCCGGGATGCATCTTCTCAATCGATGCATCTCTTGCCTCCTTTGCTGCCTTAATTTGGTCTGTATGCTTACCTCCATTACCGACTTCAATCGTCATTGCATTGTCGGCAATAGCTCCAGCAACATGTACTCCAACATCGAGTTTTACAAGGTCGCCTTTCTGGAATACCATGTCTCCTTCCCAACCATCGGGNGTAGTGAGTCGATGATCGCTGGTGTAATGGGCAGCGATATCATTTACAGAAATAGTAACAGGNAAAGCAGGAGTTCCTCCNTGCCTTCGGATAAACCTCTCAGCCGAATCAATTACTTCGTCCCAAGCCTTGCCTGCGACAATCTCTCCCTTGATTCCCTCAAGGGTCCGCCGAGCCACATGACCGGCATCTCGCCATTGTTTCAGATCTGACTCTTCCACCATTGCAAAACCTCCTCAGTAGGAACTATCCCTTCTCTCAGCACCTCTATGCTCGTGTTATCGGATGCATCACAGACCGAATACCACGCTATCAAAGTACTGGGTGAGCCTCCGGGAGTATTTCCCTCTACTAAACCGACTTTATGGCCGGCTTTTTGTAAGGCGTCAACTGCATCGAGACAGTTGGACTTCGGTGGGGTGCCGCTGATGTTTGCAGAGGTCGCAGTAAGTGGACCTATGGCTCGCAGTAGTGCTTTTGCCACAGGGTGAGACACGACTCTGATAGCGACTTTATCGGCCCCAAGCCGATTATCAAGAGTCTTCTTTGCTGGAAGTACCAAAGTNAGAGAACCCTCTGGAAATGAAGCCAATAAGTCAGGAATGTCATNAGTTAACTCGACCAAGTTTGAGGCCTGTTCTAAATCGGCCACACCAATACTTACAGGCATGTGAGAAGGTCTGTTTTTGATTGCATACAAACCATCCAATGCAGATCTCGTTGGAAGGCAGCCCAAGGCTGGTTGGGTGGAAGTGGGGTAGACAATACACCCCTCTGAGGAAACAATGGATAATGCCTCAGGAGTGATAACTTCTGAGTCAACAGTCAAATTTTCTTCCTCCTACTTGATGTGCTTACGATTAGCAGGAGGTAAGGAATCTGCGTGGGCAACTATCGAACCTACATGTAGGTCGATATTAGATTGATGAGTGTGCCTTTGTGAAATCCTTGCCAACTCCCTAACTCCTTGAATTATGTTCAANACAGGAATCAGAAAAATCAACTTTCTCATGGCCCGTTGATCCCACATTTTGCTAGTCATGGCTGAACCGTCCTCTGCCAATACAGCGATACCAAACATTCTCTGTCCCAATGAGCGGGAATATCTGAGTCCAGTCAATCGCCAATACAACCAATGTGCAACGAAAATTAATGATGCCATTGCGAGAGCAAAATGGAAGTTGTAGGAGCCCCAGAGAGTAAGGTTCCATGCGTCAATAATTTGCCCTCTGGTAGCCACCATCAATATTGTTGTAACAATTACGATATCGACCGATATTGCAGCGATTCTACGAACTCCAGAGGCTAGAATAGTGCCTTCAGGAACAGGCCAATGACCGCCTTCCTCNGCCGTTACNATTTGNTTTGCAAGCGTCCCTCCGCCTTGTAGGGAGATNGGCGAATCGTGNNCANCCATNCTAATCCTCAACCCATNCCGAGAATGTGCCACGCCTCAAGGTTGCGNCNACGNATGTAATCCAACCATGAAGCCCAAGTCTCGTCATTACGAAGTGTATCCGGGTCTCCAATTACTATTAATCCACGTTTTGCTCTTGTTAAAGCGACGTTCAGACGTCGTTCATCCGAAAGAAATCCAACAGTTCCATCCGAATTTGAACGTACGCAGGAGAAGATGATGACCTCCTTTTCCCTACCTTGATAACCATCAACGGTGTGAACTTCAACTGAATCATTTCGTTCAGGCAAGGCGTCACGAATCGCTCTAACNTGTCCAGCATAAGGCGTAATTATTCCAATATCTGCCTCTTCCAAATCGCCTGCCTGTAGTAGATTTTCAAGTATTTTTGCAACCCAACCAGCCTCTGCAGGATTTTCTTTTGAAGCCCCATCCGGTGATAGTAACTCATCTCCATTAACCGGCAGAAATGCCATTGGAACTTCCCAATCATTCCAAAGTAGCCCTGCAGGATTTGGCCTATCGGCTGCTGTGATGCCATCGACTAATCGCCCCTCGTAGAAGGTGCGGTTAGGGAAATCAGAAATCGCAGGATGCATTCTATATTGCGTATCAAGTAACATTGGTTCGATTCCCATAGCCACCAATCTTTCGAATAAAGAGCGCCGCAGACCACCGTTTTCCGCCCTGCGGCTGATTACTGTTGGAGGTAGTTGTCGATGGTCTCCAACCAAGACGATTTGCCTTGCACCTCGAACAAGAGGCACAAGGCTAGCGGGCTCTGTTGCCTGAGTCGCCTCATCGAGCAAAACACGACTAAATCTTCTACCATCCAGTAGTTGGTGCCCTACACCGATACAAGTGCAACAGAGGACTTGAGCCCGATCCAAAATATCATCACGCATTTGTCGCTCAATACGTCTAACCTCTTTCCAACCACGATTCAAATCTCGGTGAGCCAAACCTTTCTCCTTTCCTTTCATCCCTGAAATCCGCCGTGCCAATTTTTCATTCAATTCCAAATGCTCCTCAAGGTCACGACGAAGTGGATGACTTTCCATCTGTGCATCGACAGTAGCTTCTCGCAATGATTCTCTAACCTTGACCGGCTGACCAAGTCTAACAGCACTTACACCTAGACCTAGTAACCCCTCCAGCAGATTGTCTACGGCTACATTTGAGTCAGCTACGGCTAGAATGGTCCCCGCGTTTTGACTTGACCAAGCTTGTAATATCCGCACTGCCGTGTGGGTTTTTCCTGTTCCAGGAGGCCCTTGAATTAACGTCAGTCGCTGGGATATTGCGGCTTCACAGGCTACCTTTTGTGATTCGTTGAGTCCTTCAGGTCTACTCGCAGGCCTTCGATTTGCTCCACCTAATTCCGGGCCAAGACTTGCAGTTCCAACCGGGTCGTGAACTAATCCAAGAAGTAGATCTCTAAGCGGTGCACCTCCCTCCTCTTCGAAAATAGAATTCAGTGCATCCCGCATTCTATCGAAAGCTACCTTATTCGCGGCTCTATCTATTCTCCAATATCCACTTCGAACTCCGCTGGGTAATTCAGGTAAGACAATTCTAATCCTATTTCGTGAACGATCTGACACTATTGCTTCAATTGGCTTCTCTCCAATTGGGTCCCCACGGCTCAACATTACGATATCTCCCTGACGAAATCTGTGTTGGCCCATATCCGCCCGACCGTCTANCTCCAGTTTGACAATCCGCTGCCCGAATAACCATCCATCCGGTCGGGCTCGTAAATCGAATAAAGCCAAACCGTGAGCAGCTAATTTTGCGCGTGACCAATTACGCAATCTTTCATCTGTTGCGTCCAATTCATCATCCAATTCCCATTGAATTAATGGCAGGTATGCCTCATGGTGGTCTTGGCTACGAGTAAACCTCGCAGGGAGTGCGCCGTCAGAACTCACGACNTCCCTGCAGAGCAGGCGACACATCAGATTTCGCAAACCTTGGAGTCATTATTGCCGAAGGATATAGTTTCCAACAGGACGTGAGGGTTATACGCAGAACGCAGCCGAACTGGCTCGTCTTTGGGGGACTTGAGTTGGTATTTGACAAGTTCAAAGGTTGGCGAAAGACAGAATCAGGTCCAACCGTTCAATGTCCTCTTTGTCAGACTCAGAATCCCGAAGATGCCACGGAATGTTCCCAATGCTTGTACCAATTAGGTAAGGCTGCCTTTGAACAAGTTGCGTCGGTAGGAGAGGAGCAAGCAGGCAGCTTATTCGATGAACTGCTCGCTGATATAGAAGATGATGAGGAGGAACAAGTAATCGATTGGTCAAAGGGGACCTTCACCATGGATGACGTCACAATAGATGTCGAACAATATGGCGATGACGACGGAATCAAGTTGAGTGATAATCCAACTTTTGCAATGACAGTCGACCACCCGAATCCAGTCGATGAGGAGGAGGAAGAGGATTACCAATTGACATCTGCCGATGCTCCTAAGTTTGTCACGAAGTTTGAGGTTCCTGAAACCGATTTAGAACCTCTTGAAGAAGCCCAGCCTCAGCAAGTAGAATTGATTCAACCTACTGGAGTANCCCCAGAAGATAATCCAATTGTTTCAGCTGAGGAAATACCTGAAGACAACAATGAGGATTTGGTTTCTGAACAAATCTCTGAGCCTCAACATGGAGCCAATCAAACAGCTGAGGAGGAGCCCGATCCGGAATTGGAAGAAGAAGTAGAGGAAATCGGCGAGGAAGAGAAATTACTCGGCCTCAAGAAAGCTGAATTGGTTGAAATTGCAGCCGACAAAGGGCTAGCAACCAGCGGAACCAAGGCAGAATTAGTTTCTCGAATTCTATNTGGNGAANCGCCNACNGAAGAAGANGTNGANCCCGAAATCGAGGAAGAAGAAGTCGCTGAGCCAGAACCNGAGCCCCCAACTCCNATNNCNGTNCCTTCNANNCCNGTNGGATTACCNNTNCCNCCNCCAGTNTCNGCNAGNCCNGTGGACCCAATGGACGCNGCGTTTGATNGCGATACNNCGGNACCNGTNATTCCNGCNATNCCNAAACCNCCAAAAATACCNAAAATNCCAAAATTACCNCACATCGAAGAAGCAAATTCTNTTGAAGANGANTCAATGAATAANGGATTTTGGCCTTGGCCTCAACAGGAAGAATGGTCCAATAGGGATGTTGCAATGAAAATCAAAGAAGCCATGGAAGCCGCAAAAAGTCGGAACATGGCACAGAGCACAGTTCTGTTGGATGAAGTAGGCCCTCATCTCGGAGATCGAACAAAACTAATCTATCCTGTAGGTGCCTTGTTACAGAGGATAGGTAGAGCAGCAGCAGTTGATAGAATGCTAGAGGTAGCAATGAAAAATTCTCCAGACGACCCCCATGTTCAGACTGCAAAGGCCAAGTTAAGGCCTTAATTGGCTGCGCCGTAGCCCTCATTCGTTCAATACTCTGAGGCCTAACTATGCAGCGACGCGCGACGACGACAATTCAAGTCGATGACGGGCTAATTATGCGACCTGCAAATACAACATACACGGATGATTTACTCGAAGCATTTGAGGAAACTTGGCCTGAGGTTAGTAGGGCTATGCCTTGGATACTGCCGGAGAAGGAAATTGAGCCGCAATTGGCTGATTTTCTCGATGAAACTGAGCGGACAGGAAGAGTCGGAAGATTGCATCATTGGGTACTCATACGCCCTTGGGACGAGGCCGTTCTTGGACTATTAGGATTTGATAGAGTTACACGCTCAGGGATTGCAAAATGGAACCTCGGTTACTGGGTCAGATCTTCTGAACAAAGGCGAGGTATTGCCAGCCGTGCTATTGAGGCGGCGTTGAGTTGGCTGGCTGAATCAGAAATCGTTTCAGTTGAGTTGAAAGTAGATCCGAATAATGCTGCAGGAAAAAGGACCGTTGAGAGAACCGTTCGACGTTGGAATGGCAGTCGATGTGTAGCGGGGGATTCTGCGATTACGGTTGCTGGAGTACGTACTCTACACGAATGCCACCTTATTGAAATTAGACCCTAAATCGGTCCTCTTAGAGGACCGGTATCTAACGCTACCATTCAAATCGGTCGGTATGGTCGCAAGTCTGCCCGAAGGGCAGGTGTTGGCTATGTCAATCAATCACAGACAACGACTTCCTGACATCGATCCGGAGGAAACTGATGAGTGGCTGGAGGCCCTGCGTTCAGTCGTTGATGCTCATGGTGTTGAGCGAGCCCGCCTGCTTTTGCACGAGTTGATGGCGGAGTCGGAAGACCTCGATGTTGAGATTGCGCCAATCTCCAAAACGCCCTATGTCAATACCATATCTTGGGACCAACAACCGCCATACCCTGGAAACCTCGATACCGAGAGAGAAATCCAAAACTCAATTCTCTGGAATTCTGCAGTTATGGTTTCAGATGCCAACCGCAGACTCGATGGAATCGGTGGACACATCTCCACCTATGCTTCATCCTCAACACTGTATGAAGTTGGATTCAACCATGTGTTCCGTGGAAAGGACAGCAATGGCATTGGAGATGCTCTCTACATCCAAGGTCATGGAAGCCCTGGGATTTATGCTAGAGCATTCCTGGAGGGAAGGCTGACTCGTGAACAATTGGCTAACTTCCGTCAAGAGGCATTTGCCGACGGACTTTCTTCCTATCCACATCCTCGATTGATGGCTGATTTCTGGGAGTATCCAACAGTTTCAATGGGTCTTGGACCATTAGGTGCGGTGATGCACGCTCGATTTTGGAAATATCTTCACAATCGAGGCTTGGCCGATACATCAGAATCCACAGTCTTCGCTTTCCTCGGCGATGGTGAGATGGACGAGCCGGAATCAATCGCCGCAATCGCGGTTGCTGGCAGGGAAAAACTGGACAACCTAATCACAATCGTAAATTGTAATCTGCAACGATTGGACGGACCCGTTCGCGGAAACGCCAAGATAGTTCAGGAATTAGAAGGGCTCTATCGAGGAGCCGGCTGGGAGGTATTCAAGGTCCTCTGGGATTCTAATTGGGATAGACTATTTGCTCAAGATCGAGACGGGTTGTTACTCGCTCGTCTTGAAGAAATAACAGATGGTGATTTCCAACGTATGAGCACTCTAGAACCAGCGGAATTCCGAAATGAATTATTCGCTGGTAATCCGAAATTGGTAGAAATGGGACAAAACATATCCGACCAAGAAATCGGTCTATTGCGACGGGGCGGTCATGACCCAATCAAGGTCTGGTCGGCTTATCATGCGGCCAAACAGTCGGACAAACCTGCAGTAATTCTAGCCCATACAGTGAAGGGTTGGGGAATCGACTCTTTTGAAGCTAGAAACACCACTCATCAGAAGAAGAAAATGAGCCTTGAAGATCTCAAACAATACAGGGATGACCTAGGGGTTACCGTAGCAGATGAGAACCTAGAGAATGACCCATTCCATGAGTTTGAAGAGGATAGCGATGCACTCGCATATCTTCACCAAAGAAGGAACGAATTGGGTGGATATCTACCGAGTCGCCTTTCTCCAACTATCGAAGAG
>NYXO01000050.1 GCA_002685415.1 Methanobacteriota archaeon | reverse complement strand
TTCCCCTCCTGACCCTCTCTCTATGTTTCTTATCGGAGGGCCGATGCTGGTTATTCTAGAGATTGCTCTATTACTAGAGCGAATCGGAAACCGTTGAATCGCTTATGCATCAATTCCACGGTTTCGGGCATCTTCTTCCATCGCGTCTTTGCGGCCCTCTTCCACATCTACCCATCGCATCATGACAGCGCCAATTAGAATCAGCATTGCGATCGAAAGTATTCCTACTCTACTGTCAAACATCACGGTCATAAGTCCGTATAGTAAGGGTCCGATAAACGCAGCAACCTTTCCAAAGAAGCCAAAGAAACCGAAGAATTCAGCACTTCTAGATTCTGGCACCATCTGACCAAAGAGACTCCTAGCAAGACCTTGAGAACCTCCTAGGAGAGTACCCATAGCCCCACCAAGGATAAGGAATTGTAAACCTACAGAAAGTCCTAGTGGCTCCCAAACATTAGTTCTAACTGCCTTTGGTATGAAGTCTAATTTTCCATCTCCTAAATTGGTTGGATGGTCGACACCAACTACGCTAGAACCCCCATTTTCACTAATTGAAAATCTAGTTTCCTCGAAGGAAGCCATTAGAGCTTGGACAGAAGCGACATCCAGAGTGCCCAAATTCAAAGAGACTGGTTCGTCTTCTTCATTGAAACCAGCCCATTTGTAAATCACTGAATCCTCGTAATCCTCGTCTACGATTGCTATACCATATGTGGATAGAGTGTCTGCCGCCCAGAGTTGCTCATCGTCTCCTTCTTCCACGGCGATAGGAGTCCCGTACAGATTAGCATGTGGTGTGTAATGCCACTCTCCGTCTGTTTGCTCAATTTGGATTTGGTATTCTGAATGTTCGCTATATTCCAATGGAGCGAATGAAAGTGCTGCAAAACATAACACTACCCAACCCACTAATGCCACATTTAGTGCTGATTTGGTCCCTACCCTTTTTGCAAGTCTGGTGAATCCTATTGCTGAGGGAGCCCCTACAAATTGTATGACTACAATAGTAATGATTAGATCGACCGTTGTAATTCCTAGCACAGTTGTTCCAAAGATTCCACCCAATGCGGTTACGCTGTTTATTCCATCAATAAAGAAGAAATACGCCAGCATGTAGATGAATAGAGTGCGGAATTTATGCACCTCGGAAATGGTTTTCTTGATTTCTTGTAGAGCCATCCTTGCTGATTCTGAAAAGCCCAAAGCAGGCATCTCATCCTTGATAGGCGGCTCTGGGACCCACTTGAATGTAAACAAAGCAAAACCGTACCACCAGGCAGCAGATGAGGCCATAACAAAGGGAATAATCCAGTCACCACTAAGTGATAGAACCATAACAAGGTGGACGACTAATAGTATGCCACCTCCCATGTAACCGTATGCGAAGGCAAGATTGGAAATTCTATCCATTTCATCGTCTGTCCCCATATGTGGAAGTAATGCATTATAGAAAACTCCCGCTCCATTAAGACCTATGTTGGCAAACATGAAACATATCATCAGCCAAAGCCACTGATTATCGACGGGTAGTAATGGCGCTAAAGCCAGTAAGAAAGTTCCTCCTGCACCAACATAGGTGAGTATTCTTAACCACCACATTTTGATTCTCCGACGGTCGGCAATTACCCCTAATGAAGGACTAACTAATGCAACCATCAGAGTACCTATTGCTACCGAAAGCGACCACACAGCATCTCCGGTCATTTCTATTGAACCGATTTCGGTGGTCAAACCATTTGCTTTCAAGAAAAGATAAGCGTACCATGCTGGTAACACAGCGACGGTTACTGAGGTCTCGAAAGCCGACTTACCCCAATCATAGAAGGCATATCCTCTAACTGCTTGAGGGTCTGATTCTTTATCCAATTCTACTGTCTCTGACACATCTTCACCTACTTTCGCGGCGAAGTATAGGGGTATGAGCATTGGGGCGGCATTACTAGTGGTAAAGAGGGCTTATTCAATACCCTCCGCTTACACGACTGCATGTGGCAACAGGATCTACATGGGTTCAGCCGACTGAAAATTCAGTCGAGGCATTATCGCACGGAATGAGCCATGTTGATGGTGTCGAACTCGACTTAAGGCTCAGCACTGATGGAGAACTGATGCTTTGGCATGATGAATTATTTACTGGAAATTTACCGAAAAAGAGCAGATGTCCTGAACTAATGGAGAGTCAAGAAATTCGTGAAATGGGAGTTGACAGTTTCGACGATTTGCTACAGTGTAAAGAATTCACAACACTTTGGCAAACTTCATCTAAGACTGTCAATATCGAATTGAAAGTTCCACATCCAGTTGCTAAAATTTCAGACCATGCTAACCATCTTGCAAAAATGATATCCAAAATTGATAGTTCTCTAGTTGAATTAGACTTACCAAAGCGTTCTACCATGATTTACGGCTTTTCACCAAAAATTTCAGAGGCGGTAAAAATTAGCCAAACTAAAATTCCTAACACCCAATTGTCCCCTCACTTGAGATCATGGGGGAAAGGGAAGATGAAGCGATTAATTGGATCACCTAATTTCATTTCAAATACCGTTTCTGGATTAGTCAAAGATAGGCGCCGCAAGGGTATGCCTGTGGTTGGCATGGCCTTACATTACCTACATGGCTGGGAAAGATTTGTTCACCCTGGCGCTCCTGTTTCCTTGACAGGAAAAGGATTGAATCGCCTGTTTAGTATTAGTCAAGAAATGGGCTTGCATGTATGGCCAGCTCCTTTGAAACTTGAAACAATTATGTTGGAAGCCGGAATAACATTGATTTCTGATTTTATCGATCCAACAATCCATAGTTTACCTAATGGCGATGTGCGTTGGCCAAGACCTGCTAGTCAACCCTTAGATGAAGAATGGAAAAATCGACTGAATAATGCAGATGAATCAGAAAGGCCTGATCTTATTTTAGAGGCTACAAATTCTTTACCAATGTGGCATGAATTAAATGAAAATATGAGAAGAAATGCAATTATCTCAGATGCAAAAAAATGGAAATGGCAAGGCCCTAACGAGTCTTGGGCAACAGATCTACAAGAAGGGCGTCCATGGGGTTGTGCGAGAATAATTGGCCATAGAGGCTCAGGTGAAAATCACTGATTCAATCATTCCAGTCTTCTATTAGGCTGATTTACNGGAATATATTTTGGTCGGTAAATNGGAGTTCCCCGGCCNTCTCTTGCATTTCTCTCATCCATNATTTGGGCACAAATTCCAGCAACTCTTGCCCATCCAAAGAATGTAGTGTAATACTCGGGTTTACGGAATCCAATAGCNTGCAATAGAGAACCACTNCCCAAATCTACATTCGGATANGGATTTTTGATTTTTGGATGTTCTTTGAGAATAGGNGGAACTACNTCTCTAAGGGTTTTGACAATTCTATAATTTTCATCTTCAGGACAAACNTCTGCACCAAGNCCAATTAGCAATCTTGCTCTTGGATCTTCNGCCCTTAGNACGCCATGTCCNAANCCGAATATAGGTCGCTTTGCGGCTAATTCTGCCCTTACGAANGCCTCNATTTCATCGGGGTCATCAGTTCCAATTCTTTGTACGAACTCTANACATGCNTGGTTNGCTCGACCATGAAGTGGCCCAGATAGNGCATTCATTGCNGATGCAATAGATGCGTATACTGTAGCACGACCGCTGGCAACTGCCTTTCCTGTAAATGTAGAGAGGTTACCTCCACCNTGATCAAGATGGAGAATGAAGAAGAATCTCAGAACTCTATTCATCTTCTNGGCTTCTTCACCAGTNATNCCNANCATATGAGTGAAATTCTCAACCAAACCGAGTTCTGGTTTACTCGGCTGAAGGTTTTCTTTTTNGCCACCCCTCAAGAGGAAAATACGCGCCATCAATTCTGGCATTCGTGCGATTAGATTCATCGAATCTGTCCGTACATCTCCAGTTGTATCTGCAGCACCTAGAGCCATTATCCCCATAGATAACCAATCCATAGGATGACCACTGCCTGGTGTTAGTGACTCTAGCACACGCAGAGCCCCGGTTGGCATTTCCATGGCTCTGTGAGCAAGTTCNGTTCTGAATGCTTCAGATTCTTCTTCAGTTGGTAATCTCTTGTTCATNAGAAGATAAATGACATCCTCTTCTTCAAGATTAGCAAGGTCTTCTACAGGATAGCCAACGTAGTGGACTCCTTCTATTGGATCTACGAATGAGGTTTTACAAGTACCCACAGGAATNCCNCGCATTCCACTATCTAGATGTCCNTCTGTAATCGTGAATAACGAATCATCTTCAGTCATCCCACACCCCTCCTATCGATTGTACTCGGCAGGGAACTGGTCATAATGTCTGCGTCCGTGGCAGCAAGAGAGTGAGAGGCGATGAATGGTCAACAACCAAGGCCTCATGACCCAAAATTAATGCGTTGGGATGAACTTGATGACGAACAAAAGAAATTGTTCATTGAAGGATGCGAATTATTTGATGAAGGAAAATTTTGGCATGCTCATGAATCCTGGGAAGACCTATGGAAATCACTCAAGCCTCTGGGTAAACCGATTGAAACCGATGCGATACAGGGTATTATTCAAATTGCAGCATTATTGTACAATTATGAAAGAAAGAAAATTAGAGGAGTTGTGAATATGGCCTCTAAATTACGCATCCGATTATCCGGTATTGAACATGGAATTTGGGGCGTAGATGTAGCAGATTTACGCGTCTCATTAATCCCGTTCATCAGAGATGCTTCCGANACTATTCCTAAGTGGAATTTGGAGACTACTTCAGTCCATATCAATTTGCAAAAATAATCAATTTCCAACAAAAAATCACATTTTTTTATAGGAACCGTATTAGAACCCGATTCTTGCCGGCGCACGATGGCTGGCTGGCGTGAGGTGCTCGAAGGTCTCGACGAAGACCATCGGATCATGCTAGAAGGAGGTTCNCTTAGTCAGTTATTCCTAAGATATCCGTTGACGATTTGCCACCCTATTTTTGTTGGAATGGTGTATGGTGTTCTGGCAAGTTTAACTCTGATTGTCCCATTTGCTTATGCCGGTTGGGAAGATTCTAATGGTCTAGAAAGTACAATGGTCGATTGGGGAGAGATTAGTCTAATCCTNTGTGCGATGACTGCAAGCTTAGGAGGATTCTCTTTGCTAATTTCTGGTATGTTCAAGCGCCCACCTATTCGACTTGAAAATCGCAGAAGATACCTTTTCCCTGTACCCTTTATCGGATTGCTCCTATTGACCTGGGCAATGATTGGGGATGCACCTGATTCAGTAAGTAGTGTTGGATGGTTCCTNGCAATTTTACCTGGCCCACTTTACATTCATCTCTCCTATGCCCCAAGATGGAGGATGCTGGACCGCATAGACCGGGGTTTGGAACCATTTGATGGAATGAAAATAACAATCGCCCCGGATANCTCAAAAGAGCCTGANAATCTAGATGATGAAGATCTAGAAGAAGTGGTTTCTGAAGCATAGANTGACTTGAAAATTTAGTCNAGTTTGATGTAATTCACCTGAGCTACCGCAACTAGATTATTCTCAGAATCATAAAGTTCTGCTTCAGAGAGACTCATCGTTCTACCGGCTTTAATCACCCTAGCGACGCAGCGAACATCAGTATTGCAGGGTCTTAGAAATCTTATGTTAAAGTCGGTAGTAGCGACTTTTGCTTCTGAGCCGATTACGGTGAGAATGGCCCAGCAAGTTACCGTATCNGCAATTGTTCCTAGCAATCCACCGTGGAACGTCTCGAAAATTCCATCCCATTTCTTAGCCCTGGGAACATGACCTTCGCATTCGCCATTATCTAGGCGAAGNATTTCCATTTTCAGCGTCTCAATAATCGGCACAGAATGAATTCTCTTCATCATCGCATCAATTTGATTATCGGATAAAGTAGAAGTTTCAACCATCCAACCACCTCAGATTAAACCGAGATTTTTTCCCACATTCTCGATAATACGGAGAACTTCATTCAGATCATCTCTGGTTAAACCAGCAGACATTTGTGTCCTGACTCTAGCCTTATCTCTAGCAACCATCGGGAATGTGATCGCGCCAGCCATTACGCCTTCCTCTGCTAAAGAGTGAGATAGCGCCTTTGCATTTGCAGATTCTCCACACATTACAGGAATAATTGGAGTCTCAGAAAGACCCGTGTCAAAACCTAATGATTGCAATTCCTCTCTGAAATAATTTGTATTTTCCCAAAGCCTTGCATGATGCTCGGGTTCTGCCATCAAAACCTCAACAGCAGCTTTCTGAGCGGCTGCAACTCCTGGTGGCTGGCTACCTGAAAGTAACCAGGAACGAGAATGGTTCAATGCATGCGTTCGAACATCCTCTGAACCAGCGACAATTCCTCCCTGTACCCCTAGAGCCTTAGAAAACGANCCAACCTCGAAATCTACNTTTCCTTGCAATTTGAAGTGATCAACGATTCCNGCGCCACCTTCGCCTANAACCCCCTCCCCGTGGCAATCATCAACGTATACCATCGCGTTGTATTCTTCAGCNAGAGATGAAATCTCATCCAATGGGGCAATATCACCGTCCATTGAGAATACACCATCTGTGATAATCAACTTTCTATCTGAATTAGAGTGCTCATTCAGAACNGCCTCCAATGCACCCATATCATTGTGAGAGTATACTGCGCGTTGGGCCTTTGTTAAACGAACTCCATCAATAATTGAACCATGGTTNAGTTCGTCACTAATTATCACATCCTGTTTTCCCTGAACCAATGTTGGAATTAAACCAACATTGGCAGTATAACCCGCTGAGTAAATCAAAGATGCTTCTACACCCTTGAATTCAGCTACCTTTTTTTCAGCCTCTAAGTGAATATCCATGGTCCCGGCTATTGCGCGAACAGAGCCACTTCCTGCACCATATTTTGTCGTGGCATCAATCATTGCCTGGACTATTTTGGGATGGTTTGTCAAATTCAAATAATTATTTGCTGAGAGCATGATTGTTGATTTACCATCCATTGTCACTCGTGGCTGATTAGCCGATTGGAGAGTGGGAGGGTTCCATTCCAAACCCTGTTCTTTTAGCGCCTCAAAGCGCTCCTTCATCCACGAGGTGTCGCCGCTCACGTACTTGGCAGGTCGACTGCGTTGATGATTTAATCGGAGTAGCGTGCTAACTTCGCCGACGACTCTTTCAGCACCAGCAGACTTCACCGGGTATGGGTAGTAGGGCCCCGACTGTGACAATTCTTGGAACAGCACAGGATGGAGGGGTCCCTCAAGCAGGATGTGGATGCCCAAATTGTAATGCGGCATTTGAAAATCCTGAGAGAGTTCGATTCCCAGTGTCTCTAGGAGTTATCGATAATAAAGGCGGGAAACATCTCATAGAAGCGACCAGGTCTTTACCAGAACAGTTGAAAATCTGGGCAGATACTAGTGGATATGATAATCCGATTAGGCCAGATACTGTTCTACTGACACACGCTCATCTAGGTCACATAGAGGGTATTGGGCAATTCGGGAAAGAAGCTATGGGGTGCCAAAATCTCACACTGGTTGCTAGTGAATCGGTAATTTCAATTCTTCAAAATAAAAAGTTAATGACACCATTTTCAAACACAGATTTTACCTCAGAAGAATCCATTAAATTTGAACAAGGAGGGATTGTTTTTGATTTCATACCAGTCCCCCATAGGGATGACACTTCTGACACTCATGCAATCTTAGTTTCTGGAGAAAATAAACGAGTGCTATTCCTTCCTGATCATGATGATTGGGATCAAACCTTGAAATCGGTGGGGCATACTAATCCTAGGGATTGGTTTCAGTCAATGGGGGCAACTCATGTCTTACTAGATGCAACCTTTTGGAATGGAGAAGAGTTGCCCGGACGAGATATGAAAGATGTACCTCATCCTACAGTAGAAGACACGCTTGAAAGAATTCAGGAAAGTGAATTAGAAGGCCCGGAAATAATTTTCATTCATCTAAACCATACTAATCCNCTGAATAAGCCAAATAGCAAACAATCTCGTATGGTTGAAGCTGCAGGTTGCAAAATTGGCCATAGAGGTTGGAGTATTGAATTGTAGGGCGAAATACTGATGCTTATTTGTAATGGGTTCGACGCATAGCCATGGAACTGTCTGGGACAGTCACCAGTGGCCTTGGTAGAGCCCATGTGTTCATGGCTCAGAGTCACTACCAAGAGCAGTTCAAAACAGTTCTAGGGTCAGGAGCTTGGCCGGGAACTCTCAATGTAGACATACTAGAAGACGAAATCAATACCTATCAAAAATTGAGAGTTATAGCCGGATTGGAGCAAGGTGAAAATTCCTCAGAGACCGAATCAATCAGAATCGCTGGATTTGAAAGAGAAGGTAGGTCTTTTGGTGGTGCAACTGCTTTCCCTGCAAGTATTTCATCAGACGGTGAGCATTGGATAAATTGTGCAATTTTAATCCCCGATTTAACAAGACATACAGAAACCGCCGAAGTGATTTCGAGTTCTTTCCTTCGAGAAAGATTACCTTGTTCTGATGGAGACTTGGTTACCTTACGTCTTGGATAAGTCTCAGCCATTCTCTCTCTAGAATGGAGCTATTTTCCATTCTCGCTAGGTTCAACCATTGTTTGTGAGCCCTTTTTTCTTCTGGGGGTATACTGATTCCATCAATGATTTTTGGAACCTCGAAATTATGAGGGAATTCAGGATGCCCGAGAGACCATAGAATAAGACCGTCTGCTGGTGCTAGACCGAAATCGAATGATTCCTCTGGTTTTTCCAAAGCTAATGCTATTTCATTTAATTCAATATCATTCTTTGCAACTCTATGAAGTGAAGAAGCAATACGACGAATCTGATTCCACAAGAATGATTCTGCAACTACTGTAAATCCAACAATTCGACCTGAATTATCTAGCCAAGGTTGGCATGATTCAATAGTGCGAATAGGGCTTCTAACGGGATCGAGTCTACAGAAATTAGTGAAATTATGCTCGCCTACAAAGAGGTCGCATGCTTTCCTGAATTTCTCGTATTCTATATCGGAAGGCCAACTTGGAATCATTTCTAAACGATAGATATAGAGTCTTTTTTCAGCGAGTCTCGACCTCGTACCTTCAGGAACTCTACAAGCGTTCCAGACCACTAGATCTTCGGGTAAATGGTCATTTAATGCAGAAACAAAAGAGGACTCATCGATAACATTAGCAATATCCTTTGGAAGAGATATTGTAGCCAAATTCATCCTTACGCTGACCCCTGAGTCCGTCCGACTAGACATCTCAAGACAGGATTCAGACCACCATCCTAATCTTTCGATAGCGTGTTTTAGTTCGCCTTGGACAGTTCGAACGTCTGGTTGAATTTGTGAACCATGAAATTTGCCACCATGGTAGCCAAAGGCGACCATCATTAGGTCGCTATCCACATCGAACCCTCTTCACTCTTCGAGTCCAAGGTACTCAATTGCCTCTTCAGCAGATGAAAAACCTAGGCCTAGAAGAGCGAATGTTACTGCTTCAGAGATGTATTGTCTTGCAATCGGCGCACTCCTATCGAAGTTAGTTTTGAGATCTATTGCCTCAATCAATCCTCTGGCTGCCTCGTAGAGATGGAAGGAAACATCGGTTTCATCCGAGGCTTTTCCAATTTCAACCAACTTGTGTAGTTGCCTAACTGCCATAGGAATTCTGTCGAACTCTACCAAAGCATTGGCGTATGCTGCATTGTAGTCCGCATTATCTGGAGCCATGCTCGCNGCTCTTCGAAAATATGCATTGATTTGGCCCTCATTAATTCGGTCGTTTCCTTTGTCATCTAGGTTACCGTTCTCTTGTATGTCAAATAATGCAGCTTCCGCCCATCCATGGTAACCTGCAGGGTCGTCAGGGTTGGAATCGATATATCCCTCAAATACCGACATAGCGCCTGCATAGTCTCCGCTTGTAATCAGTTGAGCCGCTTGTGTGACTACCTCTTCTGCACTCATCTCTATTCCTCGGGTAACTCTCACCGCAATACCTGTTATGAACGGTGCGGCGTAAACTCCCCCAAATCATCAATGATTAATTCAGTATACCCCAGGCATGTTCCGCATTGCCTCTAATCCACTCATAATCATCAATAGAACGCAAACCTTTCTCATCCAGAATTGCAATTTTCTCAATTTCAAGAGGATATTCATTGTAGGTCAAGTGACTTACGAAACCTGCTCGAGTAGGTTGGTCGAATACCCATCTTGCACGGGATGTTGCCCTAACATGAATAGAAACTTGAGTCCTACCATTCCAGACCTTTATCTTGAATCTAGGAAGTAAATTCCCCTGTTCATCTCTGAGTGCATTTTCTCCTTCTTGACGTTCTAATTCGACTGTACATCGCTTGAAATTCTCAGTTCGATTCCTATTTGCGTCATGAAATAAACCCGAACCGGCATTTGGTGAACGGAAGAAATCACGCATTGACCAAGGTGTGTCGTCTTTCATCGTAAACGAAGGAGAAACGTGAGGCATGAACCAGTCTAGATAAGAGCCATCATCAAAATGCAACATCCCCCAAAACCAAGGTACACTAGGAGCTTGAACCCCTACTTTTTGGATGTATGCTGAACCCTCAACTTCTTCTCCATCAATATTCAATTTCGCTTTCATTCCGTGCACTCTTTGGATATCATAACCCATATTCAAACCGAATACATTATTCTTGTATTTCGCAGTACTTGGCCGCTCCCACCAAGGAAGCATTTCTACGCTGAAATCTTTGGGAGAACCTTCTCTAACTTTTTCTCGATCACTAGTTAGATTTAGCCAAAAAGAACGGCGACCTGGGCGCAATCCAAAGGATAAATCCTCAGAGGTTAGAGGCACAACTGCGCCTGCTCCCATCCCTTTCTCTTTTGCTTCATCAGGCCAAAGTGGGTGCTTATCGTCTATAGAGGCCATTCTACATTCTTTCATTAGTAGCGGCTCATACATTTTGTTACCATCATACCACCATGCACAAACCATTCCTGACATCACAGACCCTCCATCTTCGTCAACCAGCATTCTTGCCTTGGGTATCCACCAGTGGTCGCTGACTCTAATTGCAGGAGTTTCCTTAGANGACCAAAGTACCATCAATTGCCTAGAACGTTCTGGATTGATTGGGTCTGGAACCAGAACCAATACCCACCACCACCACCAAGAAAGACGATTGATCGGAGGCAATACATCAAAGCGCCAGAATTTACTAAAATCACCCTCTATTCTTTCCATTAGGGGTCACCTACTAACTTCACATTATCTCTCGACGTTTGAATTGACGCTGACCAAATAGAATCATCAATGATGTAATCATCATCAATACAATTACCGATAGCAAACCAGATACAAATGGACTTTCAGTTCCAAGTGTATGAACAGGAGGATTCCAGAAAGCCGTTATTCCCGAAGGTAGTTGGAAAGCAGTTGCAATTAGATGCATTTCTATGGTATTTGGCCATACTATGAGCACAATTGAATCGATTAATTGCAACGTCCAATGAGAGACCGAAAGAACGGGAATAAGTTCAGCCCCACCAAGAGTAAGTACTGCCATAACAAACTCATACACACCAATTACCAATGCAATGTAAACACCATATCTTGCGGACAAAAGCCCAAGTGTATTGAATATCGCCCCGTAGGCTGCGAGTGCTAGTATCGTAGCGAAGGCGATACCTAACCAGACAATTACATCTTTCAATCTAAATATTGAATCACCAGGCCCTAGGGAGGCTGTGACCAAACCCATGAATAATGACATAATTAGTACGAATCCACCCGCTACGATAAGATAACCCAGAATTCTGTAAGTGATGAATTCTCCACGGTGGATTGGTTTAGAAAGAAGGTAGTGCAAAGTACCATTTTCTGTTTCATCTCTAACCAATCCCAAGGCCAGGAAGAGTGGTAAGAAAATTCCTAAAATCATTACAAATGCGATTTTGCCGGTGCCGATAATGAATGCTCGATGGGCATCTTCGTAGGCTAGATTTTCTTCGCTTGGGTCCTCATCAACATTTTTATCAGGGTATATTGCTACTACATTTCCATCTGAATCAAGAATCCATTGAACATCGCAATCAATACCATTTCCATTACCATCGGGGTCATGCCCACCTCCCCACCACCATTGAGGTTCTGGATCCCCGGGCCAACCGATTCGTAAACAATCTCCATCATCATCGAATCCATTTATTTTATTCGGATCTCCAGTCCAATCTATGTCATCTTCATCGATGTAATTCGATGCTGGTTCCGGTTCAACATAGAATACATCCTCCATGTAACCCCAAACACCTCCAAATCCTTCTTGGGTCCTAAATGTACCATTACCAGTGAAAGAGGCTTCATGGACAAGTATAGAATTTTCTGCCAATGAGCAGCCACTACCCCAATCTAGCCAAAAATCATCGAATATTTCCCCTTCTGGACAATCATCGAGATTGGAGACATCAAGGAATACATCTCCTCCAATCGGATTATTTTCTATCCAATTGTAAGTAAATGTCCCAGTTACGTATCTCCAAGTGTGGTTTCCTGAATGTTGTCCTACGCCCCCCCACTCAAAGTAATCTTCTTGTACAAAATCTCCAGAACCAGGGAAAGAGAATGGATCGTTCGCATCACTGCCATACTTGTATTCCTGTCCCGCAGGATAACCATCTCCATCCCAATCATGAGAATCATTATCGTTGTCGATTGGTTCCCAACCATCTCTTACTCCTCCAATAAACAATGCAAGTAAGCAAACCAGCAGTAGGAAGCTTACTGCCAAGACTACCCAGGTAGAAAGTCGATTTCTCAATTGACGTATGGTGAGTTCTGTAATCGCTCCAGCCTTTCTATCGAGCCTAGTCCATACAGTCTCAGAAAGACCTCTGCCTTGTCTATCCATCATGAACTACCACCTACAAGATATCCAAGTAAAGCCTCAAGATTATCATCTGGATTCTCAATCGAAGTGATTTTCAATCCAGATTCTACTATCACTCTCGGCAATACACTATGTGCTGCGGATAGGTCATTAGTCAATACCTCCAAAGCACCTTCTTCTGCGAACCTTACTCCATAGACTGGATCTTCAGGGACAAAGTATTCTGCCAACTTTCTGGGATTTTCTGTTCGAATCAAAATTCTATGCGGATGTTTGTCGAGCAAATCACGAATTGCATGTAGATTTCCTAATGCTAGCAATCTCCCATTATGGAGGATAACAATTTGCTCTGTAATTCTTTCAATTTCATCCAAAATATGGCTTGATACTAACACCGTTTTTCCTTGAGTACCCAAATCTCGGATAACGCTCATTATGCTAGTCCTGGCTATAGGATCGCAACCATGTAAAGGTTCATCGAGAATTATCAAATCAGGGTCATGAACCAAGGCGTGAGCAATTTTGACTCTCTGCCTCATACCTTTACTATACTTGCCAATTTCCTTATTTTGAACGTCTGCGAGGCCTACGAACTCAAGTACGTGTGATGCCCTATCACTTGCCTCTTCTCTAGTCATACCATGTAGACGAGCTAAGGTTGAAACAAAGTCATGTCCGGTCATCCAATCATACAATTTCTCAGTCTCAGCAACATAACCAACTCTACGATAGGGAGCAGTGCTCTCCCAAGGATCAACGCCGAATAATCGAACATTACCACTGCTTGGTTTCAACCGCCCCATTAGCAATTTGAAGAGAGTGGATTTTCCAGCACCGTTTGGACCTAGAATTCCCGTAACCCCTCCATCTATTGCTAATGATACTTCGTTGAGTCCTATGACCTGCCCATACCATTTTGAGCATTTGTCAATAACAACGGCTGGAGTGGCTTTTGTACTCATTCACGAGTCACCTCCAGTGAACGAACTCTAGTGACAAGCAAACCGATTGAGGCTGCGTTGTAGAGTAAAATCGAAATTATTGATAAAGCCAATGAGTGTTCATAATTTGCAGGGATTCCTACTAACCATTGACCAAAGTGAGCAAGGGAATCATACGGACTCAGGACGTAAAACACTGTAGTTTCAAAGATTAATTCTATCATTAGCGCGACTAGTTTGGTACCGAAAATAATCGCTAGGAAACCTATTGCAGCAAAGAAGCGGCTCTGACTAACGCTTGATAGAGCCATACCGATTGAAGTGTAGGTAATAACCAAGAGAATCCCTGCAATTAAACCGCCTAAGAATATTGGAAGTGTATCGATGAGGTAAGCCCATCCTTCTCCGTTGAAAACTATCGCTGAGGTATAGTAAAGCATGTATGAAAATACGATTACGAATCCAAGAACTACTGCAGATGAAAGGTATTTCATCGCTGTATAATCGAATCTTGTAACAGGGCGTGAGAAGTAAATCGCACTCGTTCCATTCTTTCTATCATCAGAAATCATTCCACCGACTACCAATGCCGTCAGAAGCGGCCACATACAGAGATTTCTTGGGAAGTAACCGAGTACTTGCCCCCAAAGGTTGTATCGATTAACACCCCACATACGATTTAGCCAATCAGAACCCTCTCCTCCAGAAATTGTCACAGAAAGGAAAATCATTGCAATCGGAGTGAGAGATGTTAGGAATATTACTAAGATTGAAAGTCGAACAAAAGGATTGTAGTGTCGATGTCCAGTACCTTTGAACAGGCCATATACGTGATGTCTGAAGATAGCATAATTTCTTACCCAACGAGGACCTAATTCTCCATTCCATGGGCGGTAAATTTGCTCGTATAGTACTCCCATTGAGGCTTTGCGGGCAACAACTGCCTTTGCATCGTCATCACCATCACCGGCACCATACGCAACCTCCATGCGAGTCTGCCCTAATTCGGGTTCTACTGTATCTGCAGATTGATTTTCAAATGACTCCGAATCTGCCAAATTTTCATTGTTGGAATCATCTGTAATCATCTTATTCACCTCCAACATGCTCTGAAGTCATCAATTCTGATGTACCCTTTACCCTGGCGCCTAATTGATCCATTATCAAGAGGAAAATATCTTCCAAATCCGGCTCATATTCCTTTAATTCGCGGATTTGCACCTCTGATTTAGCGGCGATAGAAATGATTCTTTCAATCGTATTCTCATCTTGGATAGTTACTCTCATCACCCTACCCATTCGTCTAACTTTCAGGCCATTTGAAATCAAGGCTTGTTCCATTTTTGAGGCCCCTCCCCAAATTACCGCCTCGACCTCTTTCTCGATTTGATTTGCGAGATCTGCTATTGGCCGATTAATCACAATTTGACCCTTGTGAATCATTACAACTCGGTCACATACTTCCTGAACATCATCCATAACGTGGCTGGACATCAGAACTGTACCTCCACCCTCATCAACAGTTCTTCTAAGCGTCTTGAGCATGAATTCCCTTGAGCGTTGATCTAGCCCATTGGTTGGTTCATCACAGATTAGAATCTCAGGGTCATGAACGATTGCGCAAGCGAGTTTGGTTGCTTGCTTCATTCCTGTGCTAAAGGATTCAATCTTCCTGTATCTTTGATCTCTAAGCCCTACGTATTCCAACACCTCGTGGGCTCTCTGCATTGCAGCTGCTGGGTTCATTCCTAGAAGTTCACCAGCGTATCTTACCTGGTCAATTGCATTCAAGTCAGGATCCAAAGAGTCATACTCGGGCATGTAGCCAATCCTTGACCGAATAATGTCACCTTGGGTTTTGATATCGTAACCAAGAACACTACCTTCTCCGGATGTGGTAGTAATCAATCCAAGAATGCATTTGAAAAAAGTCGACTTACCTGCGCCGTTAGGGCCCAGGATTCCGATTGCTCCTTGTGGAATCTGGACATCTACATCTTCGAGTGCAAGGTGCGGCCCGTACATCTTGCGTAAATCACGCGTTTCGATGACGAATGCCTCACTCAATAAATCGACTCCGGCTGACGACTCCCTAGGGGAGTCGGTTGGATGACAGGGCCGGAATCACTTGAATGAATCCCCGTCGCAATTGCAATTGCATCGCGGATTACTTCAATGCTCCATCTCGAACCTTTACTGCAATACCCTTGTCGAAGA
>NYXO01000001.1 GCA_002685415.1 Methanobacteriota archaeon | reverse complement strand
AATGAGAATAGCGGTGATGAGTGATTCCAACGACGCCGCCATGAATATAACGGCTAGTATTGACACCAAGAAATAAACGGTCATATTTTGAGGAAAAATTAGTATTCCTTGGTTCAAATTCAATACCGGGATACCGCTAATCAACTCAAGTAAAAATTCATCAATTTGTTAATACCGCACGTAATCATGGGTAGAATTGCAATTACAGATGGAATGGACCCTTCAGCCGTTAACAGATTGCGAGATGCTGGCCATGATGTTGTTGAACAACACTACACCGAGGCCGAGTTAGTGAATGGGGCAATATCTGATTTTGATGCCATTGTCGTGCGGAGTGCTACTAAACTAACTTCTGAAATTTTATCCAATGAAAACAAATTGTCCTTCATTGGAAGGGCAGGAGTTGGTGTTGACAACATCGACATTGAAACAGCCTCAAGCTTAGGAATTGTAGTATGTAATACACCTCAATCTTCAACAAATAGTGTAGTTGAATTGACCGTGGGGCACCTATTGGCGTCGTGCAGACATATAACTCGAGGAGATCGAGGGCTACGAGAAGGACTATGGGAAAAAAAACAATTGAAAGGTACCGAATTAAGTGGCAAGCGTTTGGGTCTAATCGGGTTCGGTAGAATAGCCCAGGGAGTCGCTAGTGTAGCCTTGGCAATGGGAATGGAATGTCACGCTTTCGACCCATATATACCAGCAACTATTGCAAAAAAATTTGATTGTACTATGCACGAAGATGTAGATTCACTCTTCAGACTATGTACCCACATTTCCATTCATTGCAATCTAACAGAGGAAACGTATCATTTGGTTAATTCAAGGCGAATAGAGATGATGCCTACTTCCGCACCCAATGGAGTTAGTTGCGGTAACCACATCGTAAATTGTGCCCGAGGCGGTATCGTAGATGAGTTAGCAGTTCTAAATGCATTAGAGTCTGGTGATTTAACGAGTGTCGCTCTTGATGTATTCGAGGTTGAACCAGCCATAGATAATCCTCTTGTCCATCACCCTCACTTCCACGGAACACCTCATATTGGCGCCTCTACTTTAGAGGCTCAAACTCGAATTGGTGAAGAAATGGTCACACTGTTATTGGATCACTTCGCTGGAAAAAAGCCTCATTCGGCCTTAAATTAATCCGGTAGGTTCATGCTTAGGTGCACATAGTCCTCTACATGAGAGCATTTGTCACGGGAGGCAGTGGCCATGTTGGTGGTAACCTCGTTCGTGAATTGCTAACAAGAGGATTTGAAGTAGATTGCCTTGTAAGGTCCGATGTAAGATCATTAGAAAATTTAGATGTTAATCTCGTAACAGGTGACATGCTCAATGCAAAGGATATGGCTGCCCTGATGTCTGACTGTGATGTTGTTTTCCATTCCGCAGCTTTTGTGGCTGTCGAGAAAATAAGTGAAGATTTAATGTTCAAAATCAATGTCCAAGGCACTCAATCAATTGTTAACGCGGCTATCGAATCAGGAGTGGATAAACTAGTCCATTTTTCCAGTATTCACGCATTCAAACAACAACCGACAAATGAGCCATTAGTTGAGAGTAGGCCTCTTGTTTCAGACCCTAGGGCACTACCGTATGATAGATCAAAAGCGGAGGCCCAAAAACTGGTACTTTCTTCAAAAGAACAGGGATTGAACCTCAATGTTATTCAGCCAACTGGCATTATTGGGCCAGAGGATTACAAACCCAGTAGAATGGGCAAAGTCCTATCTGATATGGCGAATGGTAGTATGCCATTCGCTATCAATAACGGGTTCAATTGGGTCGACGTTAGGGATGTAGCAATAAGTGCAGTCAATTGCTTAAACAAGGGTATTGATGGGCAGAATTACATCCTACCAGGCCGTTGGGCTTCTATGCCTGAATTGTCTAATATGGTGAAACATATTACAGGCAATCGAACTCATGTCGCAACGATACCGTTTTGGATGTCATATCTAGCGTTACCGTATTCTACATTGAAGAGTCGTCTAACAGGTGTCAGACCTAGTTTCAGTAAAGGTAGTTTACAAGCATTGGCAATCCAATGTAGAAACATCCCTGGTAATTTAGCAGAGGAACACCTTGGGCATTCACCACGTCCTTTAGAGGATACTATTTCTGACACTATTTCTTGGCATATTAAGAATCAAAGGTGATTTTTTAGATGACTTCTCTATCCTATGAGAATTACGAATTTATTTGTTATATTTGGATAGCAATGGGGCTAATTACATTCATCATTTTGACTTTCATTAATGCACCTTATGGCAGGCATAGGTCTGCGGGGTGGGGACCAGAAATTTCAGCTCGTAGGGGTTGGATGATCATGGAATCTATCCCTGTTTTTTTACTGACTGGGCTGTTATTATTCGGCAATAATAAGGAAACCGTAGTATTGATTTTCTGGGCCATTTGGACTGGACATTACATCAATAGGGCTTTTCTTTGGCCTTATAGGGCACAATTAGAAAAGAAATTTATGCCAATATCTGTCGTTATCTTAGCAGTTATTTTCAACACAGTGAATTGTCTAATAAACGGGATTTGGTTATTTCAAATCAATGATGGTTACGAGTTAACTTGGTTAACCGATCCTAGATTTATTGTTGGAATTGGATTATTCACGCTTGGGATGATTATCAATATCAAATCAGATAATATCTTATTCACATTACGTGAAGACGGTAGTACAGGATACAAAATACCTAGAGGTGGGTTATTCGATAGAGTGAGTTGCCCCAACTATCTTGGTGAAATAGCCGAATGGTTAGGTTTTGCGATTGCAACATGGTCACTAGCTGGTTTCACATTTGCCTTCTGGACATTTTGCAACTTAGCACCTAGAGCATTTACCCATCATCGTTGGTACAAGGAAGAATTCCCAGATTATCCAACTAATCGTAAAGCCCTGATACCCTTCCTGATTTAGTCAAGTAACTTGTGCATTCTTCTCAACGGTACTTCCAGCTGTGACAAATTATCAGGAATGTTGACACCTGATAGTTCTGAATTCAACGAAAGCCCTTGTTCCTTTTTAGTCCTCCAAACTTCCGAGTTAAAGTCCATCACGGATTCTGTTATCTCAGTCCATTTATAGGTCTCGAAATCAAGGGGAATTGAGGGGAATGAATCTGCAATTACCGCGGATCTATCGTAAAGAATTGATGATAGATAGTGACTGAAAAAGGGACAGATTGGCGAAAATCCATCCATTAAATCTCTGAACATTCTGTGTAGAGTCCAAGCAGCAGACTCATCGCCGTCATACAACCTGGTTTTGACCATCTCGAGCCAATGACTGGCTAACACCCCGGTTGAGAAATTTTTCATGGATTGAGCTGCAGTGTAAATGTCAATTTCCATCCACGCTTTCTCTACCTTTTTCATTATGTTATCGAATTCACTAAGAATCCATTTGTCTTCGGGTGCTAAATCAGTAGGTAACTTCTCTAGATTACTAGGAACGGGGAATTGGCTGGCAAATCTCGCGACATTAAACAATTTAGTTAAGACGCCGTAGTACTTCTGTTCTATTTCCTCGGGATTGATATGAAAATCATCTCCGACTTGAGCATCACACGCTTTCCATAAACGGAAACATTCGGAACCAATCTTATTGGCTCTGAGATTTACAACCTTGTCCGGACCTTTAATCTTCCAAGATCCAGTTCTTCCACCAGCTCCACATTCAAGAACTGAGTTAGCGTCAATTCCGTTACCGAGGGATTTTGACATCTTTCTACCCCAAGGATCCATACCCAAACCATCAAT
Source organism: Methanobacteriota archaeon (assembly GCA_002685415.1). GTDB lineage: Archaea > Thermoplasmatota > Poseidoniia > Poseidoniales > Thalassarchaeaceae > MGIIb-O1. The sequence goes on along the minus strand of NYXO01000001.1, from coordinate 85,622 downwards.
CCAAACATGTTTGAACCCTGGAGAATCTAGTAACAAAGCACTCTTCAATAGAGTGTAATACAACCATGTTCGAACTATTTCTTTGCCTTGAGGCCTTATTCCCGTAGGGAATGCATCTGAAAATAAATCTGGGTTAGATAGGTAACCGGACACGTAGAGGTTAGAGTTGGAAGAATCCATCCAAGTATCGAATACCTTCTCTTCACCAATAACTACCCCTAATTCGGAGGAAAGTTCGTCCCAACTCCCTAAGTCATCTCTGGTATCTCTGTCTAACACCCGACTACCAGCAGGAGGATTTTCCCTCCAAGGTTGCACGTAAGTCCCAGATGGTGGAGTAATTATTTTTGTACCATCTTCAGAATACCAAATTGGAACTTCTGTGTGGTACCATCTTCTCCTACTAATCGGCCAATCGATGCTAATATTATCCATCCAGTCCAGTAAAAATTGTTTATTCCTTACCGGGTGAAATTCCATATCCTCTATCAATTCACGTATCCTATTTTGAATGTGGGTTTGTTTTACATACCATTCCTTGAGAAGGATTATCTCGACTGGATTCTTTCCTCTCTCACTGACTGGAACATCTTGTTCTTTTTCGATGATATTCACGATTCGTTCACCAGAGGTAAGATCTTCAATTACTTTCTCTCTTGCTTCCAATACCGTCAAACCAGCATATGGCCCAGAGACATCAGTCATATTGCCCTCTAGGTCTATTGCTTGAAATGGGGTTAAACCTAATTCTCGGAAAACTGCAACATCGTTTTGATCCCCAAATGAACAAACCATCAGCACACCGGAACCGAATTCAGATTTCACGGAAGGATGTGTCATTATTTCAACTGATTTTGTCCTACCATTAGTCTCGACGGGGATTACGATCTTTTTTCCCACCAAATTCCGATACCTATCGTCATCTGGATGAACTACAACCACACCACAGGCACAAATCAATTCAGGCCTTGTAGTTGAAATTACGACATCGATACCATCTTCTGTAGTCCATCGGATATCGATAAGTTTTGAATTTCTTCGTAGTCTTTCTACTTCTGCGTCAGCGATAGTTGTACCTTCGACAGGATCGTAGATATTGGGGCGTAGGTCTTCTACAATGTCTCCCCTCTTGAACAAATCAACAAAGATTGATTGAGATACTCCGCGATATTCATCTGAATCTGTAAGATATTCTTTATCGAAGTCACAAGAAAGACCCACTCTAGCAGCAGTCTCTCTCATTTCTTGAGTATATTCTTCGATTGTCTCACGACATAAATCTAAAAATTCTGAGCGTTCAAATGTCTTCATTTTCCTGCCAGTGTTTTTCTCTACAGTGAATTCGATATTGATACCATTTCGATCTACACCCCAGGGGAAGAATACCTCCTTCCCTAGTAATCTCTGACTACGAGCAATGACATCAATCATGGAATATTGAGCAACAGCACCAATATGCCATGTACCACTTGGATAAGGGGGTGGTGTATCGATTACGAAAATTTCCTTGCCAGAATTAGGATTGAAGGCATATCGCTGATTGTAAACTGCAGGATCAGAATAGTGGTCTTCTTGAATCCTTTTCTCTAGGTCAATTGACCAACGTTTATCCTCAATTAAGGGAGCCCCCATTTCCTCATCCACCGTAAAATATGGTCAACGCTATGACCACTCATTATTGACGGTTCCCAATGATAAGTTATTGTCGTGAATGTTGCATTGTAATCAACTACTGGCCGTCGGGTTCAAGCACCCTCGTCACTCAGGATACTAATAATAGGGAGTTGGTGGCGCTTGTCAGAGGGTGAAAAAGAAGGTAACATCGCCTCTCGGATTACTAATCAGGCAACAGGTAAGGCGAAGGAGATTTTTTCCAATTTAGACCTGGATAAAAATTCAGTTGAGAGCTACGGTAGGCGTTCGAAAAATCAAATGCGGAGGATTTCATCAGACCTAAATTTCACAGATATTTTGACTAAATTTCCCGTAATCACTGTGATTCTATGTCTTTTAGTTACTGGTTTCTTCTCATGGGAATCAGGATTAGTAGATTGCAGGAAGTCATTATCAAATCCTGATGGTTTTTGTCCCATTGAAGGAAAATCATCAATGAATGTTAATGGAGACCTGGAGGTATATCTCCCGCAGGGCTCTGAAGTTTCTGAATTACTAACTAGGGTTGAATCTGTAGACGGTTGGACTACAAACGTGATGGTAATCTATGTCGAGTCAGAAATCGTTTACGTCGAAAATGAAAATGGTGAAAGAGAAGCAGTGGATGGTTCGGGAAGGAACATCACAGAGGTTTCAACATTAGAACAGATTGAGAAATTAGAGAATCTACTTAATCCGGTTCAAAATGACCTTGGTGAAGACAACGTCATCTACGTTCTCTCTATATCTTCAGTTATCAAAGAGGTTAACTCTTCAGCAGGCAGGGTAGCCAAATCGTTCGCTTCTGCAGCATCACAAGCGGTAGACAATCAGGAGTTTTCTGATTTTGTTAATCAGACTATATCAGATAACGAAGACATCTTTGGAAATTACGCAATACCAGATGATCAAGCCAGAGTAGATCAAATCCTTGACGAAATGCCCCCCAATGCTCTCAATAAACTAGTCAGAGATGTAGGCACATGGGAAAACGAAGTACAAATCGGAAATAAATCAGGATTCGGTTGGAATAGAGCTGTTGTAATTATAGGTATATCAGACCGTCTAACCGATGACAAGGGAGAGGAAATTACAATTTCCGAATTTATAGAAGAAACCCAATTGGGTATTATTGGGCTGAGCGAGGAGAACAATTGGGATCAAAGGGGATTGTCCATGACCCTCACGGGACCTGTTCCAATTACTAATGCAGTTACTGAAGAATCATTCAATTTGTTTTGGAATGTTTTCCCCATAGGTGTAGTGTTTGTTGCAGTCGGTTTGTTCCTATTCCACTGTGATCTGTTACAAACAGGTAGAATACGATTTGTACAAGGAATCAAAGTTTTAGTCATCTCTGGACTCCCTACACTCTGTTCAGTTTTTATCACAATGGGTATCATTGGATGGACAAATTACGAAGTAACAATGACGGTGATTATTGTGGGGCCCATTGTTCTAGCATTAGGTGTTTCTTATGGCCTACACATAACTAATCGGTATGCCGAATCAAAAGGGACACCAAAAGAAAAAATGGCAGAAGCTCTGGAATCAACTGGCCGAGCCGTTTTACTATCTGCAATAACTACAATTATTGGTTTCATATCATTAGCATTAACCCCGATGAAACCCATTCAAACTGTCGGATATTCACTAGCAATGGGAATTGTAGTCGTCTATGTCATGACGATGATAATGGTACCTAATTTGACAATGATGTTAGATCTAAAGAAACCTTCTCACCCACCACCTAAAGCATTCGTTTCCGCCGTTAGTATACCGATTAATTGGTCAAAACTAACCCTAAGTGTATTCTTAATTGCTATGTTAATTTCAGCAGGCATTAGCAGGCCCAATGTCGAAGAAAACGTCGATTTACTTGAGATGGCTCCAGAAGGAGTTGGTGCTGTAGACAAGATGAAAACCTACTCTACGGAATTCGAGGCAGGACAACCTGGGTTTTTGCTAATAGACGCAGATGTTTCCGCCTCTCCTGAAATATTCAATCCTGACCGTGATAAAATCAATGACCCATACAGGGCTTTGAAAGGAATTGAAGAACTTGAAGAAAAATGCAATCAAGTAAATCAAACCACGGCAGTGTCAATCGTTTTCCTGATGAAGGCAATAGCTGTTGGAGTCGATTTGGATGGAGATCCGATTAATGAGCCAATACAAGATAACCCAATTGTACCCGAACAAATCAAAGAACTATCTGCTATTATTTTCGATAGGAACGTTTCAGGTAATGGTTCATTCTGGTGGAGTCTAGCAATTTTAAACGAGCAACCAACAGGTAGCAAAGAATCTCAAAATTTTCTAATTAATGTCTTTTACAATAGTCTTACACTAGAAATGAGGAATCTATTCATCTCAGAAGATTACGAGAAAAGTCTGATTTACATAGATATGCCATTTATGGATGTTAAGAGCACAGAAAGAGCCGTCTCCCAAATAGATAATTATGCTGCGCAGGACACTGCTACAGGAGGGGTTACTTCGACTAGACTAATTGGAGTAGCCTCGGTCACAATAGAAGTCAACAACCTAGTCGTAGGCTCACAATGGGATTCGTTATTCTACGCTCTGTTGTTTACCGTTTTAACTCTAGGTTTGGTATTCAGAGACATCCGTTATGCAATCCTTACTACGCTCCCTGTAACATTTACAGTATTCATGCAATGGCTAGTAATGGACCAAGGTAGTGTAAGTTTGTCATTGGTTACAGTGATGATTGGATCCATCTTGGTTGGTGTGGGAGTTGACTTTTCCATACATATCGCTAATCGGGTTAAAGAATTAGGTGGCTCCGTAGACGCTATTCGAATTGCATGTGCAAGTACCGGAATGAGTCTTACAGAAGCTGTTACTGTAACAATAGCGGGTATGTTTTGTGCTTATTACATCCCGATTCCAGCTATCGCACCATTTATTGACGTTATCATAATTCTCCTGATTCTGGCTGCAATTTCAGCACTAATCCTTCTGCCTGCGATTTATTCCCTTCTAGTGAAAGCAAATATCTCCTTGACTGGGGGTTCTGGTACGATGGCTAAGGCGGCTGGCCTAAGAAGGACTCTAACAAGGGAACAAGGAGATATAATGGACGCTACCCTAGTTATGGATAGTCAAGATGCATGGTGAGAATATGGTGAATTATTGGTTAATGAAAAGCGAACTCGATGTCTATCCGTGGTCACAATTGGTTGAAGATAAATCGACCCATTGGGATGGCGTCAGGAACTATCAAGCTCGAAATATCATGAGGGATGATATGAAAATTGGAGATTGGGTTTTGTTTTATCATTCAAATTGCAAACCCCCACACGTTGCAGGTGTAGCAAAGGTGTGCAGGGAAGGTTATCCGGATTTTACAGCACAAGACCCTAATTCGAAGTATTTTGACGAAAAGGCTAGTCCAGAGAATCCTAGATGGATAATGGTCGATATAGAACCGATTATCGAAATGGAAGTCGTAGGCCTGCCCGACCTAAAAGCCAACCCAAGTCTCGAGGGAATGCCCTTGTTACGTCGCGGACAACGCTTGTCCGTACAACCTGTGTCAGGGGAACATTTTGCTATTGTTTGTAAAATGGGCGGAGTCGATTCAGATTCGCTTTAGAGGGAAATGAATGACATATTCAATAATTGCAAAATGCCCCGAAACAGGTCAATACGGAGTTGGCATACAATCTCACTTCTATGGTTCTGGTAATGCTTGCTGGGCGAGGGCCGGGGTAGGGGTAGTGGTAACTCAAGCAATGGCACTAATCGATCATGGCCCATTGGGTCTGAAATTAATGGAAGAGGGAGTGTCGGCATACGACGCTTTAGTAAAGAGGCTTGGGGAAGACCCTGAACCAGAGATTCGCCAAGTGGCTATGTTAGATTCTAATGGTGAAGTTGCTACACACACTGGCTCGATGACTATCCCTGCGGCTGGCCATGTTATCGGTGAAGGATTCTCCTGCCAAGCTAATCTAATGTGGAACGATTCCGTACCCCAAGCAATGTCCGATGCATTTGAAAATTCAGACGGTTATTTATCTGAAAGAATCCTTTCAGCAATGTTCGCTGGTCAAAATGCAGGTGGCGATATACGGGGAATGCAATCTGGAAGAATTCTGGTTGTTGACTCTCATACAAAGGAGAAGGAATGGGAAGAGGTAATTGTTGATGTTAGTGTGGATGATCATCCTAATCCCCTTAAAGAGTTAGGGAGATTATTGAAAGTAAGTTCAGTTTATTCAGAATTCACGAATAATGGGTATGAATTTGAACTTGAACAATCAGAGGCAGAAGCTTTTCCTGAAATCGCTTTTTGGACCGCCATTAACCTCGCTAATAAGGGAGAACTTGAGAGAGGAAAGGAGTTGTTAGGTATTGCACTAAACGACCACGATGGTTGGAAAGAATTACTAATTCGGTGTTCTCAAAATAGCTTCTTTGGAATTACAGAAGAACTTGTAGCCAAATTGCTACAATAAAAGATACCCAGAGTGGGCACGTCCTCGGTGGACGAACGTTACCAACAATGAAAGTTCCACGATCTCCTCCACCCCGCAATCCCAAGGCATCCAGCATCCTCGGTCGGGTTGCTCGCTTCCGCGCCTGACCTGATTCCCGAGCGTGAGACGGTCGACATTTCCCTTCGGAAGTGTTCTCCGCCAACCTGGATCTCTTGGGGGCGAGGCATCGACGTCAACCGCAGGGTCATCGTCGGCTCGTCTTCGCCGCCCTCGGACTTCAGGCCACCATTTTCGACGATTTGTGGAATATAGAACACGTCAACGCTCCCCCTAGCCCAATCAACGCGAGCAGCGCTCACCTAAGAACGAAACTATTACTCAAATCAGTAATACGCGTTACAATCTTTGTAAAAATCACTCAGTTTCATACTTCGAAGGACATCCCGTCGTTATCTCCTTAGCATCTATTTTCCAAAAATCTCCGTCTCGAATTAGATAGCCATTAACGGCTACCATGCGACCTTCTTCGAATCCATCTGGAACAGCGATCATAGCAAAGGATACTGTAATTTGAGAATCAGAACCTTGTAAAATAAAGGTGGAAGAAGAATTGTCTATAGATTGATTTTTCACAATCCCCCTAACGTTCACATCATCTTTAGCAAACTCTTCCGGTGCCTCCATTACTTCATCAACCGTATATTGAACCTGTGGGTCAACAGACAAAAACATCAAGCCAATCAGGCCCAACATAACTGCTCCGACAAACAACAGCCGAGACCTACGGGTTGTATTCACATTAATCGGTCTAGCAAGGTATTGAATAGCCTTACTCTATACTGATTGGATCACTTAAGCTCTAGAATAACCAACAGCTTCTTGTAGATCGGTAAAACCTTCATTTTCTATTTTCCACTTCAATCCATTAGTTACTCTCTTTACCACCGATGGACCTTGGAAAACCATTGCCGAGTATAATTGCAAAAGCGATGCTCCATTGGTAATCGCAGTCCAGGCTGTATCCCTTGAATCAATGCCTCCACAACCAATAATCGGGACTTTACCTCCGACGCTATCGTACAAATCTCCAATCATTTTGATTGATTTTTCATGAAGCGGCCGCCCTGATAATCCTCCCTGTTCGGCAAAAAATCTTCTAGAACTGGTACTGTTTGGTGTTGGCCTGCTAATGGTGGTATTTGTAGCAATAAAACCATCAATGCCTGCGGATAAAGCAGCACCAGCGCAAGACAATAAGTCGCCAGTGGATAAATCAGGTGCAAATTTGAGAAGAATTGGTTTCGAACCTAATCTTTTTTCTCTAACGGAAGTGCATGCATTAACAACATCACGGATATGATCATCTTCTTGTAATTCACGTAAACCTGGGGTATTTGGAGAAGACACATTGAGGACGAATATATCTGCAAAATCGTACAGAAGATCGAAAGTCTCCGCGTAATCATTAGGCGCCCTTTCATTATCAACAGTCTTTGAGCGCCCTATATTTGCTGCAATAGGAATGTTGGGCCATTTACCAGATGTACGTCTTTTTGTTAGTGTATCACGTACCTGTTGAGCTCCTGGATTATTGAACCCCATCCTGTTAATCAAAGCATTTTCAGCATTGGATCTAAACATTCTTGGTTTCGGATTACCATCCTGAGGATAGCGAGTAACACCACCATATTCTGCCCAAGAAAAGCCAAGAGATGGCCATGCACCAAGTGCTTGAGCTGATTTGTCAAAACCTGCTGCTAAACCCAGCGGATGTCNNAACAACTTNCCAAAAACCGTNATCGGNAGATTTGGGGTACCGTAAATTGAGCCAAGTATTTTTTGTACAGGTCNATTTTCTCCAAATCTNGTCAATGTATTTACACTGAGATTGTGGGCNCTTTCGGAATCAANTAGACGTAAAGATGGGCGNACAAGAAAGCGATATGGGAGNCCCATCCCACAGCGGGCTGATGAGGCATCCTTCAAGTCTTGTGGGTGNTACGCGTAGCATGGATNCAGAATTGTGTGTCCGTTCCTTACGGGAACTTGCACGNAGAACCCTNCGTTCGAGAGGAGTGATTTTCACACTTCCAAATTTTGTCATCAGAGATGAAGACTTAGAACTACAGTTGTCCGATTTATCGCCTAGTTTGTATTTCGGAATCGAATTTAAAGATCACGAATACAACTACATCGTAATAACAAATATAGGAGAATCCGGCGGAATCATCGGACCAAAGACGCCTTCGGCATCTGAGGTATGGGTTCCTTTAGAACCACAGGAGGGTTTTGATAATTTGATTAAAGAAATTACCTCGTTGGCTTCTGCAGGATATCCAGCTTGTGAAGGATGCGGCGGTAGAGATGCACACCATCCATGGGATGAATTGGCCATGAGAGAGTCATTCACCTGAAGATTCTGTACTATTCTGTTGGCTGCCTCCTTGCGTGCGTGCACACGCGCGCACGCCACAGGCACGCGGGCACGCGCGCGTTGAATGGCTCTGTTCTTACTCATGTTTATACACGGTTCGTGACGCCCCGTCAAAACGTGGTACGTCATTCATAGATGGCGGGCTAGTTATTCGGGAGTGGTCAATTGAAGTTCATGATTCTGGAATCAGGTGCCAAAGCCCGGACAATCAAGAAATATCTTGGAAAGGGTTGGATCGTAGATGCATGCAATGGACATGTACAAGATTTACCAACTAGAGGTGGNACCAAACAAGACAACAAAGCGATGTGGTCCTCAAAGGAAGGCCAACTGCCTAATCCTCCGTGGAGTTATACGGATAGAGCAGAGAAAGTCATAGCTAAATTAAGGAAGAAAGCAAAGTCAAATTCTGTGGATGAAATTTACATCGCAACTGACCCCGATAGGGAAGGGGAATTTATCGCTTGGCGATTGAAAGAGATTTTCAACGATTATGATTCCATTTATCGGGTAACTTTCAATGAAATTACCAATAATGCTGTTCATGAGGCAATAGAGTCGCCTAGAGATATAGACATGGATCTGGTAGATGCGGCCAAGGTTAGAAGGTTCATGGATCGACTAGTAGGCTTCCGATGTTCCCGATTTAGTAGGTCTTGGAATCTAGCTTCGATGGGGCGTGTACAAACTCCTACTCTTGGGTTTATAGTTGAAAGAGAGCTTGAGAGGGACGCACATATCCCTATCCCCTACCATTCAGTAAAAGTGGAATCTAATGATGTTTCTTTCAAAGTAAGATTCCATGAAAAGGATGATGATAATGCATGGAAAGATGATGATGGGAAGCATCACCCAGATAGAACATTTGATGGAGATCTGGCAGAAGATACTTTGAGCAAGATTCGAAAATCCAATGGATTGATTGTAGATTCCGTAAAAGAAGGTAAGACAAACAGGAAACCTCAACCTCCATTTACGACAGAATCTATGCTAAGAGCGGCAAATGGAAGAATGGGATGGTCAATAGGCCGAACTAACCGAGTAGCTACAGCACTATATCAATCAGGGCACATCACCTACATTAGGACAGATTCTACCCGTACAAGTGAGGGTGCTAGGGAAAGAATCAGGTCCTTAATCGAAAAAGAATTCGGTAGTGATCACTTAGGGGAAGGGGCATTAGGCCCAGATGCTAAGAAAGGAGCTAGTAATGTACAAGATGCTCACGAAGCAATTAGACCAACACAACCTGAAGTCAAATCATTAACAGATGTAGATGAAGATCAAAAAGCCTTGTACAGGTTAATTTGGGGCCGCTTTGCTGCCAGCCAAATGTCCAACTCTATTCGAGAAAGAAGGGATATGGTAGTTAANGTTCCAGATGTTGATTTACCATTGTATGGTACCAGTTCATGGCGTATTCATGCAGGNTGGGAGGCGGTTTATTCAGCCGATAAAGATGTTAAGACAAAACCTCCTGNNNNTGGTTTCGAAGTAGGTANAATTTGGGGATTTAATNCNACAGAAGAAAATCCNNTCTTGACATCTGACGAAACAAAACCTCCACGAAGATTCACNGAAAGTTCGATAATTCAGGAAATGAAAAANGCCGATATNGGGAGGCCGTCGACTTATCTCACGACTGTNGGAAAATTGGTTGACAGAGGNTATGTAGACAAGGAAGGGTCATCACTTATTCCTACAGACCGAGGTAGGNTGTTATGGATTGANGTTGTACCATTTTATGGATCNGAGGAGAATTCCTCCGGAACCATATCAGAAGGATTGTTTACNCCACGNTTTACNGCNTTAATGGAATCCAGTTTGGACGAGGTTGAAGAAGGAGATACAAGTGGTGCTATCGTATGGCATAAGTTCGTTACAGACTTCAGAAATATGCACAATAATGCACTAGAACTTAGGAAACAAAAACCCACCTTAAAACAACGTAACTTCATAGTTAATAGAACCTCAAGAATGTCTGAAGATTCTAAATCTGACTTATTCCAAGGAAAAATGATTGATGAGTTGACCGGTGAGGATGCAAGACGAATAATAGAGGAACTCAATAACTCCGATGATGAAGACGTACCCCCAAGCGAAAAACAGATGGCATTAATAATTAGATTAGCTGATAAAAATTCGGTAGATTTAGACCCAATACTGGCCGAACTAGGGCATGATGATTTAGATGCTTTAACTGGTGGAAGAGATGGGACCGCAAGCAAATTAATCAACAATTTAATCAACATTGACAAAGATTCTCCCGCTACTGAAAAGCAGGTAGCCGCAATTAAATCGATGTCCGAAAATCTTGCAATTAGTATCGAGGATGCAATGGCTATAGCAGAAGTGACCACAATCGAAGAGATTACAAAAAATGAAGCTAGTGGTTTGATTGGTACACTCAAGAAAATGATACAAACCAATAAGCGTAAACAAAAGAAATGATATCTTTTGTACTACACGCCAATATTACCTAGGGGACTAGACTAGGAGCGTGTTCAATTGATTAAAGACTATTACGATGTTATCGTGATAGGTGCTGGTCCCGTAGGTGGATACCTAGCTTGGAAGTTAACTGGGAAAGGCCTCAGCGTCCTGCTTGTAGAAGAACACTCCGAGATTGGAAGGCCATTCCAATGTGCGGGCATGGTAAATCCCTCTGCCATGGATAGAATTGGTGCTTTCGACACGGTAATGACACGGATTTGGGGTGCTAGAATGTACAGTCCATCTGGTACCGAAATCGCTATCGGAGACCCGAATACCACCAGAACCTGGTCGGTTTGTAGAAAGTTGTTCGACGAAAGGGTAGTACAACTTTCACTAGATTCTGGCGCTGATTTACTACTATCCTCCAGGCCGATTAAAGCCGATGTTACTGATTCCGGAGTAGAAGTCTTAATCGACATCGATGGTAAGACTAATCAATTCAATTGCCGCATGCTTTGTGGTGCGGATGGTGCTCATTCTTGGGTACGTAGAACATTCAAAATGGGTCGTCCTAAGGAACTGTTGATAGGATTCCAAATTGAAGTAACTGGATACCCAGGAGAAGATGGTAGACTTGACCTTTTTACAGGAAACGATTTTGCCCCCGGATTCTTTGCTTGGGCCATCCCGTCGGGGAACACTACAAGGATTGGAAATTGGTCTCTACCACATAAATTAGGTGAAGAATCTTGTGAGAATTTGCTAAAGAAATTCATGACCTCTTCAATTTGGAAGGATCGGTTCGCCAATTGTAAAGAAATTGGAAGATATTGTGGACCCGTTCCATCAGGCTTGATTCACAAACCTGTGATTCACCGAGTAGCAGTTTTCGGAGATGCTGCGGGTTTGTGTAAACCGACAACAGGTGGCGGGATAGGCAAAGGGTTCGAGCAAGTAGATTTGATGCTGCCGAAACTCGTTGATGCGATTAAATCGAATGACTTCAATAAAGCCACTGTTAAAGATATGAATGACTCAATTTCATCATTCAGGCGTAATCAAAACAAAGCAAGGGCATTAAGAAACGTCTTCTTAACAGAATCTACAGATGATGAATTGGATGAATTGTTTGGGGTATGGTCACAGCCAGAGGTGATTGATTTAATCAACCAACTAGGAGATATAGACAATCCAATCCCTCTTGGGATAAAGATGCTGAAAGATGTACCAGAATTTCGACGTTTAGCTTCTAAAGCGGCTGGCGCATTGATTTGGGGGTGAAAATATGGAATCAGTCCAAAGAATTAGGTATCCCCCCTTCGATCATACAAATATAGACCCAAATTCTATTCCAATTACTGAAGTCATCATGGAATCGAACTCCAAGCCCCCAACACCCTTCAAGATTGGTTCGGACTCTGGTTGGTTGGTTGAATGGAGAGAATTGAGAGAAGAAGATGTAAATCTACCTCGAATTCAATCAGTCACAACTACCGCCACATTACCATTTCTAATGAGGACTAGGAATGGATGGTACATAGAACCAGACCCATTGCATTCATTTGCAAGAAAATTAATTGCTCCAACAGTTTTCTTGTTAGTCCTATCTCTATTTTTACATGCCATAGCTCCTGCACTGAATGATGTTCCGCTTTTATCTTGGCTGACCCAAGGATCCTATCAAATAGGACCATTAGATTATCCTAAGCTATTATTTGTCACATTTCCAATATTTATATTGCCGATTATCATCAGAATAATAGCCAACTCTAGAGATATTAATCGACAAAATACGTACATTAATTCCCCTCTAAGTGACCCGATAATTGAGTTGAATATTGGTGACGGATGGGTTGAAATTTTGAAAATGGAATATCCAGAAGACGTTAGTTTCACCGCTGCTAGAATTCAGGTTGGTGTTGCAATCCCGGAAAGAAAAACAATGCTCAATGCATTAAATCGCCCCGAAGGAAATCAACCACCTCCTGGAATGTCAACCCCTTTACCAGAAAAAAGATTGACTGGCGGAGAAGAGCATGGGACTGGGGTTGGAGAATCAACTCCTTTAGCAGTAGATTACTCTCGCATTTTACTCTTGGAACCCATGAGGGTTAGATCAAGAGGTGACCTAGAAATTGGTAACAAGCTGCCTATACGATTAAATGGCCCTGAAGAAAGATGGCCGGGTACAATTTATTCATCTGTGATCGCTTTACACTGGGAAATTCATCTACATGTAGTTTGGAGAGGAATGAGGCTAAGGTGGGTTAGTCCAGTCATTATGCCTCAGACAGAAAATACAGTATCAATCGAGAATCTACCTCTTAGAGCAGCTAGATCAGAAGAATCTAGAGAATGATTACATCGGTTGCAACGGTGGTGGGCAGGTTAACTCTCCTTGGTCTAGGATTTCCGTTTCGAGATGATTATAGTCTGAATCTCGCTTTTGTGGTTGGAAACCTGCCCGTAAAATTATCTTCTGCAATTCATCTTCACCAGCAAGCGTTTTTGTTGTTCCTGATGCGGAAACGACGTTTTCTTCCATCATTGTAGAGCCAGCATCGTCAGCACCCGCAAAAAGGGCTAACTGTGCTACACCCATACCCATAGTAGGCCAAGAAGCTTGTATGTGAGGAATGTTATCAAAAAACAAACGAGAAATAGCTACATGGCGTAGATATTCATGAGCACCAGCACCTAGTTCGATCTTATTTTGACCCTTATTCCTCTTCCCAAATGTATTATTCTCTAATTGTACGGGCCATGCAATGAATGATGTAAAACCAACCAATCCATCTTCTAAACTTCTATCTTGAAGACTTCTAATTCTATCCATGTGTAGAATTCGATGTAAGTTGCTCTCCCCAAAACCGATGACGTTGGTAGCTGATGTTGTTAACTCAAGATGTTGCGCTTCTTCCATAACTCTTAGCCAATTTTCAGAACTGCCTTTCTTTGGTGAGATGTCCAAACGGACGTCATCGACAAGCATTTCTGCACCGCCACCAGGTAATCCATGCATCCCTGCTTCCTTCAATTGTTGGAGCACGTTTTTAGTTGATGTTTGGCAGACTTCAGCGATTCCTTCGATCTCGATGGGTGAAAAACAATCCAAATCGACAGTTGGGTGTCTTTCCCTTAATTGCGAGATTAAACTCGTATACCATTCCATTGGTAAATCAGGATTAACCCCGCCCTGCATTAACACGCGTGTACCGCCAATATTTTCTAACTCAGTAAATCGAGCACTAATTTGGTCTAAGGACTGAGTGTAAGTCTCTTCATGCCCGGGTGGGCGATAGAAGGAACAAAATTGACAATTTATTGTACATACATTAGTGTAGTTGACATTTCGATCAACAAGATATGTCACTTTGTTCCCGGGTACTATCTTTCTGCGCATCAATAATCCAGCATGCAATAATTCATTTTGATCCGCTTCATCGTACAATATTGTGGCTTCCTCAACAGATAGTCGAGGAGGTTTGTCACTTAATTGAGATTCAAGAATTTCCTGCCAAGCGGCCAAATAATCACAACCCAGAGCCAACCAATGTTTCGATATCTGATACTTCCTTAGGACACTTAGAGGTTAGAACAACAGGCCCATCTTTGGTGATTAAAACGTCATCTTCGATTCTTACACCAATTCCAGAGTATTTCTCAGGAATTTGAATATCTTCCCTCCATGAGGCGAAATAAATACCAGGTTCTACGGTAAGAACCATGCCTTCCTCTAGTATCCTACCATCACCCTTTCCGCCAGGTCTGGTAACTCCCACGTCGTGGACATCAAGACCTAATGAATGACTAGTCCCATGCATGAAGAATTGACGGGTTTTCCCATCTAAATCGGCACCCATAGCTTCTTCAAATGTACAACTTAGAATCCCCAAATCAATTAGACCTCTAGAAATCACTTCCATAGCTGCTTTGTGGGATGCATTCCATGGTGCACCTACCTGACAAGCTTCGATTCCCGCAATTTCAGCTTTTAGGACTAAATTGTATATCTCTCGTTGAGGTTCGGTAAATTTACCATTCACAGGCCATGTTCTGGTGATATCTGAGGCATAACCATCTACCTCGCAACCAGCATCGACAAGCACCAATTCCCCGTCCAAAACAGGTTTATTATTGGCATGATAATGTAAGATAGTAGCATTGTCTCCACCTCCGACAATAGATGGGTAACTCCATTGTGAACCATGGGAAAGGAAACAACCTTCGATTAATGCTTGAATTTCCCATTCACCGATTCCTACATGTGTTTTTTCCATAGCACGTGAGTGTGCTAGAGAAGCTAAATCTGCTGATTTTTGCATAGTTTCAATTTCTTCCTGAGATTTACACATTCGCATTTCATCTAGAATTGAAGAAGGGTCTACGAGTTTAATCGGCCCCATACCGTAGGTATTCCTATGTCTACTCTTCGTAGTAAGTGCATAATGAACGATTTCGTCAATCTCTGAGTTCAAATTTTGGATTAAGTAAACCCCACTCTTTTCGTTTAGCGATTTGGAAACAATTTCTTTCATTTCTAATAGCGAGTGAGCTTTGTCGATAGGCCAGTCAGATAATGCCCCTCCCACGCCTATTCTTCGTCCTTCCCAGATTTCTGCAACTGTATCATTAGGCTGGACGAATAATGATACTATCCAATCTTCTCCATCAAATTTTGCCATAAGTACTGAATTTGGAGCAGACCACCCACATAAGTACAACATGTAGGAATTGGCTCTGTATGGATAATGAACATCGTTGGAACGTATGGAGGCAGGATTTGTGGGGATTAGAACTATGCAATCCTTTGGAACATTTTCAAGGAATCTGGATTGTCGCCCTCTATATTCAGATTCTGAGAAAGGTAGGCTTGCCATACTGTTCACGCTATTCCGACAAGCAAGTTATTCTTATTTCTGTGGTATGAATAATACTAACAAAATCTTTGTTTATCACGACTTCCATTTGGGTATTGATTTTTCATTACTCATCCGGAATCGATTGACTAAGGCGTATGTTAGAAACAATGCGCTTATTGCGAATGCAATCAATGCGACTGGAAATGGTTTGACTTCATCTGGATGAATTAAAATTACTGAAATTGTTGCGAACTCGCCGTCATCATCAATCACCTCTAGAGTAAGTAAAGAGCGGTAATCCTCCACCTCAGTCCAAGCGTATGACCTATCACATCCTTCGTAAAGAGGGGAATTATCCAATAACCAAATACACCTAAGGCTAGATGCATCATTTGCTGTATCTGAACTTTCAGTAGCATCCAATTGAATATTGCTAGGATTTGAAACCCTAACTTCTTCACCATCAGCTACGGTTTCACCGTCAATTATCAGAGTAGCGATTGGAACAAAATTCTTGATATCTAGATTTACCACCTGTTCCGAAGACAAACCTCCCTTATCATAGACGGTCAAACTCAGAGTAAAGTTCCCAGATTGGGCCCCTGAAATTGAATATGTGTTGAGGTCCTCACCCATTTGAACATCTATCGGAAGATTACCGGAATGAGAATGCCTTCTGAGTGTCCAAACGTAGTACATTTCTGTCCTCCCCCAGTAAGGATCTTCGGTGAGGCTGGCGTCAAATGTATGCCAAATATCATCCTCAATTGCATAATCAATTCCAGATACTTTGATCGAGGGTGGTTGATTATTTACTCGTATAGAAAACTCGTAAATAGCGCCTTCTAGATTAGAGTTAATGGATGGACAACCTATCAAAATTAACTCTAACCACCCATCTAATTTTGTTGAAATATCCCAATCTAATTGAAAATTACCAGATGGTAACTCATAGACTTCATCAGTTATGGATACTCCATCACAAACAGAGGACTGAGGGGTGTTAGTGGATTGGATCAAACCTTGGGCCAAAGACCCAGAAATTTCCAAATTGACCTGACCGCTTGGATATGTCCCGAGCCAACCACTAATTGCGATTGATGAATCTATCAAATCCCCCGATTGGTCCGAATCTAATAGAAAGCCAATCAAACCAGTAGAGTTTTCGTCCACCATAAATACAACTCTAGTCTCTACAACCTCTACACTACCATCATCAATGGAATGGAGGCTGACATAACATGCACACTCTCCTGTAGCAGAGAAAGTCAACTCAAAGGACCAAGACCATTGTTCTCGGTTACTGGTAGATGTGATTTGGGTCAAAGAATTTAGTAAGTCTCCACCGTCAAATTCTGCGCCATCTTTTGACACACGCCAAAATACCTCTTCAGGTTGATGATCATCCTCAATAATTCCTGTAAAAATTATTGACTCAGATGAAAAATCCCCATTCTGGACATCTATGCTAATTAGGGCAGGGTCATCATCGTTTGATGTATCTGCTTGAACACTATTACACAGCAAAAGCAATGCTGTAAGGGAGAGTAGTGCAACCCTCGAGTGCTTCTTCATTAGTTCTAACGGCTAGCCTATCTATCTTGAACCCCATGCAGAATTGTGCACTTCACCTTTCTGAAATTTGCATTTGCCACACCAATTCATCTAGCCAAGTGCCTAGCGTATCAATGTCTACGAACTCTTGACTGGCCTCAGCAGTCAGGATACAGTCACAAGCGGCAGCAGCAAGTAAACCTGCATCTTCCATTGGCAAGCCATTACCCAATGCTACTGCTAATGCTGTCGCGGCAGCATCATGAAGACCAATCTGTTGTTTTGGCGTGGGAGATAAACAATCAAAATGAATCACATCTCCTTCAGATTGATAGAGAGTCACACCATTCACGCCACCCAAAACAACCAATGCATCCCATTCGTAGGTAGATATCAGTTCAGAAGCAGCAGAGGTAGAATCGAACGAACCCAAACGACGGCGTAATAATTCCATACCTCTCATCTCAACTAAGACAACTGTAGCACCTCTAGAACGTTCTAATCCAGTCAATTTTGGGTCCATAATGATAGGAATTCCATTCTTTTTTGCAGTATTGATTAATGTCGAGGCACTTGAAACAGTAACTGCACCATTATCGTAATCTGAGATTACAAGAGCGCAGCTATTTGCCAATTGTTTTAATGCATTAGTTGCTAATTTTTCCGACATTGAATCCTCAATAGGATCCAAAGGACCTCTGTCGGCTTGAAGTAATATCTGGCTTTCCTCTAGTAGACTTTCCCTACTTCCAAAGAAACGAATTTTCACCAGAGTATGTCTGTCTTGAACCGACTCTATTCCATTAACTGCAATCCCGTCTTCAATCAACATATCTACAATTGCATTACCTTCTCTGTCATTTCCAACAAATGTGTGAAAATCAACATCTAAACCTATTGAGTGAAGCCCTCTTGCGATATGAGCTGCAGCACCTGGACTCTCATCGGTTTGGAAAATTTTGAGAACCGGTACGGGGGCAATTGAATTCAGATTATTCGCATACCCATGGTGATAACGGTCTAACATAACATCACCCAACAATGTCACCTGAGAACCTTCCATATCATTGAGGCTGGAACGTAATCGCCTTAGAGATTCAATGCGGGAGACGGTATCTTCGTCAATCGCCATGTGCCTTCGAAAGGTGGAGGGCGAATGAGGTTTGGGGGTGTTAAAAGGTGAAATCTGACCGACTAACTCAAGCCGTTAAGTTGTCTCCGCAAAGTATGGCCGACCTCTGCGGGAGTTGGATTTATGATGGACCAGCCGCAGATAGACTCTGGCAGAAATCAGCGATTGGAAGTCCTGCTGGTCAGGGAAAACTAGAGTTATCTCCTGTGGAAACATTGTTTGTTCACTATCACAGGCACTTAGAACTACCAACAAATGATTGGATGAAAAATTCCTTAATCGAAAACTCATTACTTTTGCAAGAATATTCTATTCTTGAAGCTTTACGAGTCCCTGGAAATAAAGTAGTTCTATCGAAAAATATTGGACTCATCTCTCAACAAATCCATCCTAAGTCTTGGGCTGCTCGATGGACCTCTAATACACATCCAAGAAATAGTAAACCAGTTTCAGAAGTAAGATGGTTTCATGAATCTGAAAAATTAGATTCAACTGAGTTGTATCAATGGACTATTGACGTAATTAATTCAGGGAGAATTCCTGAAGTATTAGTTGTTGACGGGGAATTGAGTGTTGTTACATACCACCTTTCCTCTGAAAATCCGGTCGGTTCTTTACAAAATAATCGAGACTTAGAGTCTTTGACTAACCTTTCAGGAGGGATAAAATCTGCTGATGGGATGCTTTTTCCCGCCAAAGGTTGGAACATCCAACAAATTGGCGTACCTACTTCAGAAGGCATGCATATCGATTCAATAACATGTGAAATTGTTCAAGGATTAAATCCGCTATCTGAAGGCGCAACGATTCTTTCAGACTTGCTAAAAAGAGGTCTTGTGATACGTCCTGGATTCAAGTACGGCACTAGGTGGAGGTGTTATGACAAGCCTCTCGGAGAAGATCACGCACCTTTCCTCGTAATCCTCCCTGAAGACGCACCGAAGGATTGGGCTGGTGCTTGTCTCGCTTCTAGATTGGCTTCGGGTGTAAACAAAATTTGGTTACATCCAGTTAGCCAAGGGGACTCTTGGAATTATCTAGCAATAAAGAGACCACCAGCAGACTCACGATGGTCAAATCCGAATAAACGGTGATTGATTCACTTTTACTCGCTAAAGTATACCTCTCCGCCTACAAAAAGAAGGTTAGCCAATTTGGTCTGCCAACAAAGCCCATGGGTCGAACGGTTGCTACTTGGAGAATGAGAGGGGAAGAAAGAATAGAGGGTTGGAAGCAGTTTCACAGAACATTGAGACAACAAGAGCGTTCAGCTTACGAATCGATGATTAATGCCGCAAGAAACAGAGCGGCAGCTTGTGGAATGATACCCACTGTCGATCCAATGGAACCAATATTTCTAGCAATGTTGGTCGAAGCATACGAGAGAATATCCAAAATCGAAGATGAAATTGAGAGGATGAGGGATGGATAAAGGATGGATTCTAGATTGCCATTTAGATATGGAAAGCGAATGTATGAGTTTGTGGGTAAAGAAGGATGAAGGGGGGGTTCAACAAATTCTGATGCCGTGGTCATTCACCATACATGTTCATGGAGAATCGCACAGATTGGACGAATTAGGAAGAGCCCTTTCTAGACCCGAATATCAGCGTCCATTTGGAGCATTGTCATTGAGGAAAGAGAGACATCGGATATCACATGAGGACTCCAAAAAGGAGGAGGTGTTGGCTGTTAATTTGCAGAAACCATCGAAGATAAGAAACATTGCAGAGATGATCGATGCAAATGGTTCATGGCGAAACTTCGAAATCTTTTCCGTTGATCCAAAAATTACTCAGAAATTTTTACTAGACCTCAAAACCCATCCATTTGGAAGAGTCGAAATAAGTGGGGACCAAATCCTCCCCTTGGATACAATAGACGTATTCGATTGGGAAATCCCACCACTTAGAATCATTGAGCTTGATGTTTGTTGCATGGATGTAAATGGTAAAAGAAAGGCCAGCGCACCAATTTCTAGTATCACAATAGTTGACAAAGGGGTAATTAATTGCGAAAGTCAGTCATTCAGTCAAACTTTGGTTGCTGACGCATATACTTGCTCTGCTCATATGCTAGATGATTTTCATAGAAGAATAGAGGAAATTAATCCGGACATTGTAATCACCCATGATGGAGATAATGTCGACATTCCTGCATTGATTAGACTTGCCGAGCAGTCTGGAATGAAATTGAATATTGGTAGAAATGGAAGAGAAAGTAAAACAAGGTCTAAGGAACGAGTTAATTGGAGCTACGGTAGGATTCTGAGAAAGGAAGCTTACCATTCCTTAGAAGGCCGATTACACATTGATATGGGACGCTCATTCATAGCTAAAGAGGGAGGAATCGAGGGATTAATCGAGTTATCAAGAATTTCTGGATTACCTGCAGCGGATTTATCTAGATTATCACCGGGTTCAGCGATTTCAGCCATGCAGATTCGTCAATCGATTGAAGATGGAGTATTGATTCCTTGGAAAAAGAATAGGCCTGAAGATATGAAAGATGGTAAACAAATAATGTTGGCTGATCGAGGAGGACTGTACTTAGATCCAATTGTTGGTGTCCACCAAGGTGTTATCGAGCTAGATTTTGCAAGTTTATTCCCCAGCATAATTGCAACGAGGAACATCAGTCCTGAAACTATGAATTGCAAGTGCTGTGCCCTAGAACCCAACTATCCAAAAAAAGATGGAAGATTATCTTTGAATGTTAAAATAGCCTCGGCTGAAATTCAAAGAAGGAAAAAAAATAATGAAAATCGGAGACTTTTCGTACCCGAACTTGGATTACATGTTTGTACGAAGAGACATGGATTCCTAGGTAGAGTTGTAGCTCCTATAATTGAAAGAAGGAATGTATTGAAAGAAAAAAGACGGATTAAAGGAGACGTCTGGGACAGAAGACAAAATGTTCTGAAGTGGATATTGGTAACTTGTTTCGGCTATACAGGGTACCGAAATGCTCGCTTTGGTAGAATAGAATGTCACGAGGCAATTTGCGCTTGGTCTCGTGAAATACTCCTGACCACTATTGAAGAAGCAAATAAGGAGGGATGGGATTGTATACACGCTATAGTAGATGCCATTTGGATTAAAGATAGAATGAATCGAAGTGATCAAGAAAAACGAAATTCATACCAACGTCTGATGGCCAGAGTTGATGCATTGGTTGGTATACCTCTTGAACTGGAATATGAATATGATTGGATTGCATTCATTCCAAATCGGACTACAGGAGTTGGAGCACTTACCAAATATTATGCAAAGATAGGAGAAGATTGGAAAGTAAGAGGGATTGAGTTACGTCAGCATTCAACATGCAAGTGGATAAGGAAATTACAAAAAGATATGATGGAAGATTTAGCCGAAGATCCATTCGGAATTGGCCCTGTAATCGCAGCTCAACGAGTTGAAGATGAAATATCTCGTATGAGTAGGGGAGAGGTGCCATTAAATCAATTGATAGTAGGTAGAAGAGTAAGGTATGAAACAGGTAATCATCGTGTAATGAATCTGACAGCAGGAGCTCTTCTCCGTGCCAAAGAACTGGAACAAACTGCACCTCCTGGAAGGAAAATTCGTTTTGCTGTAACTGGCTGGAAAAGAGTACAGCCTAGCGATAGGGTTCGATTAAAATCAGAAATAGAGTTAGGAACTAATTCTATTTCTGGGGAGAAAGGAGATGCTGAGTTCTATACTCCACTCGCCGTTCGGGCCGCCACTTCCATACTGTCACCTTTCGGTTGGAATGAAGATGATGTAGCTGCAGGCTCGAAGAGGCAATCAAGCCTAGAGGCTTGGATGTGACGATATTCTAGAAGTGAGGTTTGGCCTAATGGTAATTGCGCCCAGATCATTTTCCTATTAACAGAAGAAAGATGTAATCGCTTTCTTACTAGACCACGATTGTATTTTTTCAAGCGTATTTCACTGACCCTCAATGTATCATCTGAAAATTGTCTGAGAATGTTTCGCATTTCCTTGCTTAATGGGGGTGAAGAATTACGACTTGATGTGAGAATAACCAAGGATTTTGAATCCTTACTAATATCTCTACATCGTTGAAGTGTAGACTTCAGCAAAGAGCGCCCTTCCGGCTTCTTTAGTTGAGTATCCATAAACATCCTAGGTATTTCCGAAATCACGATTATTCTTCCCTCTCTCATCCTATTTGGTGAATCTTTTGAGTTCGCTTCGTTGGCCAACCGTTGAATAATCGACGCTGTTTGATGAGCAGTGAAACCGCGACAAATATGGAATTTAGATAATGCCTTATGGTTATCACAGCCACGTATTCTCAACAAAGTAAGAAGAGGGGAAGGATCGAATGCCATCCCTCCATCAATCCAATGCACTGGCCGATATTCTGACAACTCATTTGCAACCATTCTCAATAATGAACCTTGGAATTCCATCCTGTCTTGGTCAACAAGGAGTACTGTGGGCGCCTTAGGTTTGGGCAATACTAGATCTATTGCTGAATCGCCCCAAGAAATGCCATTTGGTCTAGACATATATTGAAGGCAACATAAATCACCTATCAATTAGCCAACAAGAGAGAGGTGTTGGAGTGGTTAGTGAAAGTAATAAATCACAATAATTGTGATTCGTCTTCTCCATTTGTAAGTTTATTATTTGGTTTAGAATCAGACGTAGGAATCAAGGAAATTGCCAATAAAAGAAAAATAACCATGATAGCATTGCTCGGTTGAACAAGCCAAGAAAGAGGACTATCTCCATTGAATGATGATTGTGCAGTAAGTGTGACTGGCACTCTTTGCTCGAGTCCAAAAGAGTCTACAAACACGAGTTCGCCTTCTGCAATCATACCTGGTGTCAATAATCCATCGGGAACTATGTTGAGGATAACATCGGGACATGCTTGTAGTTCCCCTTCAGTCTGAACTGTGGCAATTCTGGAGAGTGCTCCTTCGACAGCAATAGAGTATGTTCGAGACTCTGTACCTAGGCAAGAAGTTGATAGTGTAATTTGGGAATTTTCATCCCAGGGAATAATCCCTGTAAGATGCTCTGAGGATATACGATGCCCTATGGAATACCAGTCTAAGTCAATGTTCCAAGGCTCTTCTCCTTCACAACCTATTGTACCTCGAACATATCCCGTTCCCTGAGACATTTGGGCAGTGCTAGCCAATTCAATTGTAGATTCACCTTGGTCGATTGAGACTACATGGGGGGAGGAATCACCTGAGTTTGTAGAGGTGATAATATCGATTTCTAATTGACATGGGTACTCTGAAAATAATGTTGCCAATATCGATTCTTGGCCTAAAATTTCTAATGGACCTCTGGGAGGTAATACATCAACAGTTGGGGGATTATTAGGATAATCAAAATGAATTATTGCTTCTTCAGAGTCGAGGTATTGTATTGTAGCAGTCCATTGTACCAATCGACCACGGCTATCTCGTATCTGCATGCCACTGGCACCGAGTTTATCACCTTCAGAGAAAGTATCTCCAGGCGCACCGCTATCACGGCCTCGTTGCATTGCTGCGTCGCCATCAGCTTCGAGAATTTTTAGCCACGCTTTTTCCGGGTCGGTGTTCACTAGATTGTTAGTAGGATCTCCGTTATTCTGATCTTGAATTTCAACAATAACTCCGTGTCCAGGTAGAGCCGAATCGAAACCTGAGTCAGTTCTTAGGGTAAGTCGAATCCATTCGCTAGGTGCGATTGGAATTTCTAGGTATGAACCTCCTTCAGATATACCTTTGATTGTATAGTTTGAAGTATTTTCATTCACCTGAACACCTCTCTTGACTCCAATTAAATCAAGTGTTGTGGATGCGGGTAAAGCAGGTATTGCACCATTGCCATTCCAATTACCACTAGCCATTATTCCCCAATCCCCAATACCATTCCAATTACTGGTGGGCAAATCACTGTGAACGTCATACAAATCCAATGCACCCATTTGATGTAGCATTTCATGCACGACTGTACCCACACCGGAATGTACTGAAGAAATTGTGAAATGTTTAATCTCCCAATCTCCAATTTCTAATGGCTCTTGCATACCTGTGAAATGGCTCCATAGGGAATCGGAACCTCCATTCATTTCCTGGGGTTGAGCGGAATGAAGAATTAGAATTCTGTCAATAACTCCATCAGAGTTTAGGTCCCAATTAGATAGATCCACTCCTTGCAATTGCTCTGTAGCAACATCCCGAAGCAACGTTTCAGCACCGTGACCATCAGCACCATGGTCTCTCTCCCCATCAACGTCTTCCCCCCAATTTTTGACACCATATGGCGCTTGCCAAACTTCGTCAAACAAAGTTACAGATAATGTAGAGGCTCCTGCAGTCATTTGCTGAATATATTCAACTGCTGACCCTTCACCAGTTAGAATGTCTGAGGCGACTGAGTTTGGAAATTGGTTATTTGGAAATTCCACCTGTAGCACTAACCATCTTTCTTCTTGCTGAACCCCCAACAAATGAAGGCCGTTATCAGCATCATCGTTAACTTGGTTAGAGGCCCACTCATCTACAATTTCTGAATTAAAATGGACATAAAGGGCACCTAGCAACAATAGCGTCACTAGTCCCACCCTAAGGCCTTTCATGTCTGTGACGAACATATCCGTTCCCTTGAAGGGAACGGATTGTTGGGTAGTTGGAAGTTACTTTTTAGGGTAATTTATCATATTCTGCAGAATAAAATTGCAAAGATTGTTTTCTCCAATTTTGTGAATGAGAATTTGGTTCATCCAACCAATTTAATCCATCCAATTTGATTTGATTAGTATCAATCAATGTACGAATATCGATTGGCAACGGAGACCCATTACAACCAGTGATAGTCAAGCGATTTATTGAATTACGATGTATAATTTCTCTCAAAGCCAATTGCTCGTTTTCATCTAGACATATTGCGCTTGGCCGTAATATTGGTATTCTTTGATTTAACCAACTTTCGTTTAATGAGGGACATGCCCCCTCACAAGAACAATCGACTAAGGCGATTTTTTCGATTGTTCCATTTGGATTTACAAACTTGGAAAATTCCAGATTTCGTGGACCCAAAGGGCCTTCAGGTACTGTTCGCGAAATAAACTCAGCAATTATCAATACAGTTATCGAAATAATAATTCTGAGTCCTTCGAAAATATCAGGAAGAGTCAAAATCAGCAGTCCACCGACAATTCCAAAAATTCGATTTCTAAACCGACTTCGACCTTGTTCCACCAAGCCAAATAAACGAGATAATGAAAGAAATAATGTCGAAGTAAAAAATAGAATTAGGATCCAAGATATGCCGCTAGCCAAGCCAAAAATTTCCGAGGCGTCATATCTTGGAGTAACTGAGTATATTGAGTCAAGTTGTATACTCGCCTCGATATATTTTGGAATCATACTAAACCACACCCAGTACAAAATGCTTGGAACGATTACAGCATTCAAAATCAGGTAGGAATCAAGCCACTTCTTTTCGTTTGGTAGAAGGCCATCACTAGCAAAAACCCTCAAATCAATAGAAAAAAAAGGTAATGAAACTACAGAGGAGATAATGATTACAGCCAGGAATCTCATTTCAACCCAATCGTAGGGACCATAGACAGATAATGCACCGGATGGAGATTGTGAATGAACCCAATCATTGAGAATTGTCTCAATCCAAATTGTGGTGACCGCGGAAGAAATGAGGAAAACAAAAACACCTCTTCGAATTACCGAATGTAATTCTTCAAAATGGTTAGTGACTGATTTACGCCCATCTTGAGGCATATTTGCCATTTCACATCACATCGTGGACGGTTGGTTCTGCTTTAGCCGAACGGACAGTTCGATACACACCATACGAAGCCCAAGCTGCTATGAACCAAGCGCATCCAATTATGAAGTCATGTTGACCATTATTGGCAGACCAATTAACTGCGAAGAAGAATGCGATTACTGCTACTAACCCTCGTCTTATTCCTTGGGGGTAAGCCAATTCCATTGCTAGGTACTCAGGACCAGGGCCATATCGCCTTTCCATGATTTCTCTTTGGAAAACAGCACCTACAATCAAGGCAGTCAACGACGTCCAGTAAAATAAATTACCACTTTCAAACACTCTATCGGAAAGTTGCTTTTGGCGCTCTTTTTCCTTTTCCGCCTCACTTTCTTCGAGGACAAAGAGTGTTTGATAATCTCCAACGGCAACTGTTCGGGTTTGCAAGGTTGCATCACCATCACCCGCTGCAATGGAGCCGGGTGGGTTGATGGAGAATGTTAGGACGTTCCAGTAATCATATTCATTTGGAATTCCATCTCCATTGACTGAATTGCCTGCTATACTGAAGAGTATTGTTTCAGAATCAGACGAAGGGGCAGTCCAAGTGACAGTCCAGACTCCATCACTGGTTTCTGAATGAGAAATTGCATTTTCATCTCCATCCGCTTGCCTAATCTCCTGGGAATCATCCCAAGAGAAAGATCCAGCGCCGTTGTCTGTTAGGAGGAAGCCGGCTTTCGTATTACCATCTGCTCCTGCAAGTGTGACGGAATCAGCAACTGTGATTACAAACTCGTACGATTGATCGGACTCGTACATTACCGGAACTCCTGAGACCATAACTACGGCTCTATCGCCAGGACTAGCATAGTGGCAGGTGCACCCGTATTTTGCAGTCTCTTGATTGTCGGAATTAAGGTATGGCGGGCCTCCACTGTTGGCGAATGCTGGGATTGATAATAATCCAACTAGTAATAAAGCAACAATCAGCTTTGTTGACCGGACCATCATCAAGACCTCTTGTTATCCTTGCGACCTAGTCAAACACATAACCCTTGCTTGTTCGCCTCCCCTAGGGAGGCGGTGTAATCTACAACTCCTTGACCGCAGCATTGAGTTCGTTCATCATCTTCTTTCCGTCACCAAAAAGCATCATGGTTTTGTCCATGTAGAACAGATCATTGTCTACTCCGGCGTATCCAACGGATAGACTTCTCTTGATGATTACAACTGTTCGAGCAAGGTCTGCATCTATTATTGGCATTCCTGCTAATGGGCCTTCATTTGTTCTAGCTGCTGGATTGCATGTATCGTTTGCCCCGATAATTAGCGCGATATCTGCCTCAGGCATTTCCGGATTAATTTCATCCATTTCGATTAATTGATCGTAAGGGACATTTGCTTCAGCCAATAAGACATTCATGTGCCCTGGCATTCTACCTGCAACAGGGTGAATAGCGTACTTCACCTCTGTGTCAAATTTCTCTGAAATCAAGTCTGCAAACTCCTTCACTTGGTGTTGGCATTGACTCACAGCCATACCATATCCTGGAACAATGATCACCTTCTGAGCCCCATCAACCATCATCGCTACTTCGTCTGCATCGCTTCCAACCTTTGTTCGAGTTAACTGCTCTTTGTCAGAACCTCCGAACGCCTTGAATAGAACATCGATTAGTTCTCTATTCATTGCTTTACACATGATGAATGTGAGAATTAGCCCGCTGGCACCAACCAAGGAGCCTGCGACAATCAAAACGCTGTTTGAAATTATGAATCCAGTAAATGCTGCTGCAATACCCGAAAGAGAATTCAGTAAGGAGACGACGACCGGCATATCCGCACCACCGATTGGCAATACCAACAATATACCAAGTAGACATGATATTCCGATTATCGCAAATAGATAATCGGTCTCAGTAGGTTCTTGAATTGACAAGTAGATTAGCACTAGTGTACTAAGGAACAGCAATCCCTTAACTGGATTGAGCCAAGAGGGACCCCATGTTGGTGTACGAATCCATTTGCCAAATATTTCCACTCCTCCCTTGAGTTTCAGCATTGCGAGTAAAGATCCGGTTAGGGTCATCCAACCAACTAACGCTGAAAGTCCGGCAGCAACAACCATTACTTCGAGTTCCAGACCTGATGGGAGCTCTAGCGTCTCATCTTCGATGTATTTCCAAGATTCTGAAAGCGCAACCAAGGCAGATGCCGCACCTCCGAAACCATTGAACAAAGCTACCATTTCTGGCATACCGGTCATTTCGACTCGGAATGCCATGAACCAACCAATTAAGCCTCCAATTAATAGCCCGCTAGCAATAAGGATCCAGCCTTCAATGCCATCTCCTAATTCCATCTGTAATACTGTAGTCAGAACAGCCACGAGCATCCCCATTGCTCCTAGTTGATTCCCACGAGGGGCAGTTCTTGGATGAGACAACCTCTTCAAACCAAAGATGAATAATGATGCTGAAAGCAGATATCCAAGCCCAATCCATTGATCGTCAATCATCATTGACCACCTCTCTTCTTACCAGCAATCATATTCAACATACGATTGGTTACTGCAAACCCGCCAACGACGTTAATCATCGCCAAAACTAGTGCTACGAATGCAAGAATTCCGCTGACTACTGTGTCGCCCCCTTCGTAAGCAACATTAGCCCCTAACAGAGCGCCAACTATACTGATTCCAGAGATTGCATTGGCCCCACTCATAAGTGGAGTATGAAGAGTAGCTGGAACTTTGGTGATGAGTTCAAAACCCAAGAAAATAGACATAACAAATAGCGTAATTGAACCAATTAATACAGTTATGTCCATTACAAAACACCTCCTAACTTACTCTGTTTATGATGTATTTTACCATCTGAGCAAATCAATACTCCACCCATACCAGGGACATAGAAATCATCACCCTCTGGAGCTCCCACTAAGACATCGTCTTCGTCTGAAATTACTAATTCACCATCATTAAAAATTGATGTTATGAAAGTCGTTAGGTTGTTTGAATATAACATCGAGGCTGTGTTTGCCAATGTACCTGGCAAATTCTTTACTCCAATTATGGTCACACCATTTTCTGTAACGATTGTTTCACCTGCAACTGTGTCTTCACAGTTCCCCCCAACATCAGCATTCATGTCTACAATAACAGCACCTGATTTGAACGATTTAACCGCACTTGTGGGTACCGTGATAGGAGCTGGCCTTCCGAAAATTCTAGCGGTTGTAATTATGATGTCTGCGTCGGATGCGACTCCACATACAGTGTCATTTACCTTCAGAATAAATTCCGGAGTGAGAGGTTTAGCATAACCTGATTCATCTTCAAAATCATCCATCCCATCAACTTCGATGAATCTGCCTCCAACAGACTCAATCTGTTCTGCCGCCGACTTCCTTACGTCTGATGCGTAGACTACTGCACCGAGTCTTTTTGCGGTAGCAATCGCTTGCAATCCTGCTACTCCACTACCCATAATCACAACTTTCGCCGGTCTCACAGTCCCTGCAGATGTGGTCATCATGGGGATTCCTTTCGGAACAGAGGCTGCTCCCAAAAGAACTGCTTTGTAGCCAGCAAGATTATCCTGACTAGAGTTTACATCCATAGATTGTGCACGAGACAACCGACGAGGTATCATGTCCATTGAGAGGAGTGTTACCCCTGCATCGATGCAAGCTTGTACTTTTTCGGGATGACGGAAAGGGTCGGCCACACATGCGATAACTTGTCCTGAATGAAGTTCAGAGATTTCTGGTAGATTGATCGAAATTAACAACGGAGATTTGAGCACCTCTAATCGGGTTGATACGATTGCTCCGTTCTCTTCATATTCGGAATCATGATGATTTGCACTCACACCTGCATTTGATTCGATAATTACCTCGAGTCCAGACTTACTTAATTTCCTCAAAGATTTTGGTACAATTGCAACCCTAGTTTCTCCTTCAGGTTCTTTCAAAACTCCCAGTCGCATACAAATCACACTTGTCGCAATGAGCCGTAGGCTCATGTCGATTAAACAACGCGACCCGAATTAGATTATTGAATCAAACGGATTAGTCACCTCGTAGAGAAAAAAATACATCGAAATTCAATGACCTTGACACTCACTAAAGGCTAAGGATGTAATTATTATCCCGAGGAAGAGGAAAACAAATGCCATCTGCAGAAAACGGAACTAAATCACCTATTCGTGTGGCCATTACTGGTGCCGCAGGAAACATTGGATATGCATTGTTGTGGAGAATTGCAAGCGGTGATTGCTTTGGAGATAAACAGCCTTTGATTTTACAATTGCTAGAAATACCTCCTGGCATGCAACGTCTTGATGGAGTTATAATGGAATTGAGAGATTCAGCCTTTCCACTAGTACACGATATTATCGGCACCGATGATCCCGAGGTAGCTTTCAATGATGCGGACGCAATTTTCCTAGTAGGTTCTCGCCCTAGAACCAAAGACATGGATAGGGCCGACCTTGTTGCTGCTAATGGGCCAATTTTCGTTGGACAAGGGAAAGCAATAGATGCTTCAGCATCACCAAATGTGAAAGTTATCACCGTAGGGAATCCATGTAATACCAATGCACTAATTGCATGTGCTAATGCCCCGACTATTCCTAATAAGCAATTTACCGCTATGACTAGATTAGACCAAAATCGGGCAGTAGGACAAATCGCGGAACAAGTAGGTGTTCCAGCATCAGAGGTATCTGACGTATTCATTTGGGGTAATCATTCAAACACAATGTATCCTGACCCGAGGTTTGGTAAAGTGAATAACAAACCAGTAACTGATTTGCTTGATAGTAACTGGTTACAAGGCAAATTCTTGGACACTGTAGCAACCCGTGGCAAGGCAATTATTGTTGCACGTGGAGCATCCTCTGCTGCATCTGCTGCCTCGGCTGCTGTAGATCATATGAGAGACTGGTGGCAGGGTTCGGATGGCCGCATAGTCTCTATGGCATTACCCTCGGAAGGTTGGTATGATGTTCCCGAGGGGTTAGTGTTTAGTTTCCCTTGTAGATGTGAGAATGGAGAAATCATTGTGGTTGAAGACCTAGCTATTGACGAATTCGCACAGAAGAAAATCAATGAAAATGTGCAAGCATTGATTGAAGAACGAGAAGCAGTAAGCGAATTGTTGTAACCCCGTTTACTGAACCAGCAGCAATTTAGCAGACAAGACCTCTTGATTAGCCGTTGAGTTAATTTTCTTGAATGGATTCGCAAGTAAGAATGAACGAGACCCGTCGTCATATCCATCTCGAGCATGATGGGAAATTACTCTTGGTAGATTTGCACGGAAAGGGGCCTGCAATTCCTCAAATGGGAAGGGAAGGAAATGGAGGATTCTCAATTCGACTCCCGACTCCTGAAGAAGCGGAGGCGATGGGATTGACTTGGATTGCTAAACGTACGAATCGTTTCAGACTGGGTAACTACATGCATGAAGTAATTGTCGCCACCCCTGAAATCACATGGCCAGGGGAATGGGCTTGGAAAGATGCGGTGATTAGCGATAGTGAAGTAGACCCCGTTGCTCGAGAGTCTGTATATCGCACGCTGCATAGAGTTGTTAGCAAGGTCGTAATTACTAACCCATTCAATCAGATCCTTATGGCAAAAGTCACACGCGGATTTTTCACAGGTTGTTGGACTTTACCAGGTGGATTTGTTGACTATGGAGAGCATCCTAGATCGGGAGCTGAACGCGAAGCTTTGGAAGAACTTGGAGTCAACATACGTATCCCTGATCCTAATGGTGAGTCCAGTGAAGGACATGGTACGAATTCTGAATCAATCATAAGACAGGAAATATTTACACAGGACGGGATTTGTTGGCTTTCATTTACATACAAATGTGAAGCAGAAATCTCTGCTGAAGAAATAGTCCCTAAAGATGATGAAATCGAGGAAGCAAAATGGTTTGATAAAGAGGAGGCATTGTCTGTAGCTGTATCTCTTTTCGATATTGAAGCCATAACAAAATTCATTTGAGAAGTTTAACGCATTCGCTGATAATCTTAGATTTGGTGGGCCTGCCTGGATTTGAACCAGGGTCAAATGGTCCCAAACCATCTAGCATAGGCCAGACTAACCCACAGGCCCGTGAGTAACCCGGCCACCTAAGTTGCCTTTATGGAGTTCACTCTAACCATTTCCACTCTTCTTGGGCGGTTCTTTGTACGACACCTTGCATTTCCGCCATGCCAATTATTTGTTCTGGTGATGGGTCTGTGACTCCTTCTGATTGGAGGCTTTGTNGCAAGGATTCTAGTGTAAAAACCCCTCTTTCGTCAGTGGATTGTTTGAGTATTCTANCAATCATTCCTGGATTTGCTCTGTCCTTTGNTTTNAGTTGTTTCCTCTTTTTTTCGGATAATTTTTGTTTTATCTCNTCACTAATTTCTGAAGGNAGGTTCGCATTNGCCACTGCNTCGGTCAATTGAGCGGAATCTGTNAACATTGCAGTTGTTGTAATCNGCTTAGATTCCCCACATCTATTGCAAGATGCCTTACCNCCTTGCTTCGCTCCAAATGAATGGCCACATTTGCAGCGAAGTAGNAGCCAATTACNCTCCATAGCCTATGCTGAAAAGTGATGGTTCAATATATTGTCTTGTGTCAAGATAGGGNGAATATGCCACCCAGATGATGAAATTAGGGGNATTGCTAATCACGAATAAACGATTAGGGATAATGTGACGAAGACCCGGGTTGTGTTCGGANGGTTGTTATTTTTTATTCTCCTAGGCTTTTCCGTACATTCGTTTCTTGATTCAGGATCAATAACAATNGACGCATGGATTTCCTTACTTCTTTCTCCAGCAGCCCTAGCCATAGCCGTTAATCAAAATACATCGAATAGGAAAGAGACTNATTCTTCTTTGTCAATATTCCATGAGGAAGAAAATGAACCCACCATTAACAAAGATGCCCCCGATCCAGAAGAGGAGGGGTTTGATATCCCTATAATGTAAGGAAANAGGTCAGTTTCCCCAATATGCTTCCCGCATAGCTTGATTTGCTTCCATACATGCTACCACATCTGCAGGTCGTTGTGGCATAGAATCTATGCCTGCTAGGTGATTAAACAACGGTTGAATATTGGATAGATTGACAACTCCCCATCCAACTTGAGTNCATGGCGCAACAGGNGATATTGGCAAAGTACCNGAAGTTGGATCCCAGCTTGAGGCACTAGGATACCATGCTGAAAGATTCAANGCATCACGGATATCGTCATTAGANACTGAAAGGTTNGTGCCATTCACAAGTAAACCATTNCTTTCCTCGGATGCACCACTCANTNGGTCTCCTGAATTTTCCCTTAACATAGTCAAAACCATGCTAAGAATNCCTGCCGTACGAGGTGTAGCAAAAGAGGTTCCAGATGTTTCGTGGTACCCATCGATGTCATCATGNTTCGGTAACATTTGGGTCCAATCGGCGGCAATATCTGGATAAGAACCGCTCATAGTTTCNTTTTGGTCATCTTCTTCTTCGGCGTATCCTGACACNCCGATTGACCAAGGTGGGCCTGCNGTAGGATCTTGTACNGCAGGAGAAGGTGTGTTATCTGCTGCTCCTGTGTGAATTTTCTTGTTTTCAACTACCGCAACCCTTGTTGAGTCNTCNATNCCNGGNACNGGGATTGAACCNATNGGGCCAAAGGAAGTTGTGATGATNTCGACTAATGGCTGGTTGGCNGCGGCTAATACAGCAGCGTCGCTAAATCCTTCAACNAAGAAAATAATAGCGTCNGGATTNGCATCCAAAACTGCACCAGTAACTGCGGTNCCATGTCCATCTGANGGGTCGTCTAAGATNGGNATTTCAGTNCCATCATCTGGTGTTGNAGCAATAATTCTGGTNCCNGGGAAGTATACTATATCNGAGGANGTGATTACATCCCAACAAGTTTCNCTGTCTGNCTCGTAGCGTTCTTGCCAAGTGCCCTCGGTTGTAATGTTACACCACATTGTTACACCTAGNCNCTCNAGCATCCAATNTGGAAGGGTTTCATTGAGAATGAAATGATTGTGGTACACATTTATTCCAGTATCAATTGGNGCNACTATANTGTATGCATTNCGAACCNTNTCATCTACGATTTCNACGTCATCGNNGTCATTATTGNCTATNCAACCGNCTAGTNCTGAGGACACTAGTACCAATGAANCGACNGCCCACGTTGCGACCCTCATGTCCGCTGCGCCGANGCTAATGTGTTTGAGGTTGATGTATTGTTGGANAAGTCAAAATTCATTTCAACCTAAGTGTTTCAAGATTTGCAGGNGCATANGTTTGAACCCTAAATTCATCTCTTAGACCTTGCCGGAATGCATTGCATGTTTTAGCATCTCCATGATGGCAGATTATTTTCNTNGGTGTTGGATTTAGNGCCTTTACATAGTCCATTAATTGCCGTCTATCAGAATGTCCGCTGAATCCATCAATAGTGACAACGTTACAAGCAACAGGTACCATGTGTGTTTTCCCCTTGTCCATCAGAGGCACTTCGGCGTGACCTTGTTGCAATCTTCGTCCCAGAGTACCAGTGGCTTGGTATCCGACAAAACATAGAGTGTTATTGGTTTCTGGAGCCCAGTGTTTGAAGTACTCAATTATGGGTCCTCCAGTCATCATTCCTGAGGTTGCTAAGACTATGCATGGTGACGGATCGTAAAGTAAAGATTCTCTTTGTTCCCTACTATCTACCTGCTTAAACCAACTTGAATTGAACGGGTTTTCATCCCCTCCCTTAAGCACCTTACTTCTTAATTCACGGTTGAGGAAATCCGGGTGACTGGCATGAATGGCGGTTGCCTCAGCAATCATACCATCCAGCCAAACTGTAACTGGTTTAACTTCCCCTGACTTGAATAATTGATCTATTGCAATCATCACCTCTTGAGAACGCCCCACTGCGAAAACTGGACAGAATATCTTCCCCCCTCTCGACAGGGCTAATTTTACCAAATCCTGCAGCTCTTGTGTGGCATCTGCTCGATTCGGTTGGAAATCTTGGGCACCTCCGTATGTTGATTCAATAACCAACGTCTCTACCTTCTGGAATCTTACCGTCGCCGCATCAAATAACCAGGATCTTTCGTACTTGATATCCCCTGAGAACAATAATCTGTGCTCAGAATTACCTTCACCAATTTGCATGTAAACACTCGAAGAACCAAGAATATGTCCTGCATTTTCAAGGGTTATTTTTACGTCCGGTGCGATATCTGTCTTATCGCCCCAGCGGATATCGACGACGTGTTTGATACATTCTTGAATGTCTGCTTTCGAGTATGGTGGATCAGCGCCTTCTGCCTGTGATACCTTGATGTAATCCATTTGCAGTAATGTCATCAAATCCCTTGTTGGAGGTGTGCAATATACCGGTCCACGATAGCCATATCGGAAAAGAACTGGAAGCATAGCTATGTGGTCAACGTGAGCATGCGTGAGAACAATTGCGTCTAAATTATCCAGAGGTAATAATTCTGGTGCATTGAAGAAAGGCTGCACCTCACTGCGATTCATAGTGGGCTTTGCACCACAATCTACGAGTACACGTGATTCATTTGTTGTGACCAAATGCATTGCTCTTCCTACT
The DNA here is from genome assembly GCA_002685415.1 of Methanobacteriota archaeon. Classification (GTDB taxonomy): domain Archaea; phylum Thermoplasmatota; class Poseidoniia; order Poseidoniales; family Thalassarchaeaceae; genus MGIIb-O1. Next base: position 49,694 of record NYXO01000001.1, on the reverse strand, counting down.
TCCCTGTAGGAGCCCAAAGCGGTAAGTCGAACCCAAGGTTCACCGGCTCTTTTTGGGCGGTAAATCCGGGTTCCAAATTTCCTTAGCAGGGATTTTCTCTCATCTGCCAATTCTTTTCGATATCTGCGGATATCGTGCTGAGTTCGGCTCTCAAACGCCGGTGCCCGTTCTACTGATATCAACCAGCCGATCTCATCTCGAAGATTTTTGATGTTAATTCCCTTGGGTCCGACTGCAGAGGCTGGGTCGTCACATTCCAGAGTGACTTCAGATAATGCGGGATCCAGCCAAACGTTTCTCACTTCAGCCTCAGGGGGAATAATCTCGTTGACTTTTTGTCTGACAGTAGCCTCATCGGCCAAAATTTCAGGGTGAGGCCTTACAATCACCCTTCGTTTGATATTTTTTGCGATTTTCACAGTCAATGACTGACCGGCGCCACCAAAGGCTTCAGGTTGTTTTGTGATAATAGCAATCGAACCCGCTTCTACATCTACTTCGTAATCGATGTTTTCAGGAACAAGTTTGGAAACCCGTTGCTTGACTTCTGTCAGTGTTAATCTCATAATCCACACCCTACTTATACAACTCCACCCTATAGCAAGTACCTCAGAATGAGGTTGAAAGGCTAATTGCCGTGGAGTTAGTTTACAATTTAGAGATTAGGTCGGAGACCTCTTTCTCTGTTAGTTCTTGGTAGCCCGCGTCTTTTGTAATTACTGCAAGATCCATACCATTTCCGCTTGCTGCATCTCTCTGAGCAGAGGCTAAAAGCGCCTTCGCAGCCACTTTGAGGGCCTGACTCTGGGTCATACCATCCTTGTATTGATCTTCTAGAACACCGTACATGAACGGGCTTCCGGAACCTGTAGCACAATAAACATCTGGAATTGACCCCCCTGCAGAGTCTATTGAATATACACTTGGACCGTCTTCATCAGTTCCAACTATCAATAGTTGGACATAGTGTGGTCTGCCCACTAATATGTTAGCGGTCAATGTAGCTGCACCTCTGACCGTCATCGGTGCATTACGCTTCAATTCGTATAGTTTCAATTCTGCTGCAAGGGTTCGGGAAAGAGATTGGGCGTGTCCAACCAATCCTGCGGTTGTAAGAGCAACATTGTTTGAAATCTTGAACAACTTCTTGACGCTCTTGTTTGCAATAAAGTGCCCCATAGTTGCTCTGTGGTCCGCTCCAACAACTACACCTCCGTCGAAGGTAATGCCAACAGTGCTGGTTCCGGTCTTGACGGCGTCTGCTTCTGCGTTCATGTAAATTCACCGCACGGAGAGTTCCCTGCGGATTGCACTCAAATCCGGCCCCTTATCAATCCGACGGGGTGTTAGTAAGCGAAAGTGAGCAAACAGAAGAATTAGACTCTAGCGAAAATGGTAATCTGCAAAAGGGTGACGAGACTATACTCTGGTGCGAAGAAGAACCGTATTGCTCAAAGAGCCCCACACTTCGGATGGAAACAATGGCAAGGGGTAGCAAGACCGAACCTAAATGGATCGAGATGCCTAGTTTACCTGCTCGCGGTAAGGAGTTTTCATTAGACCCTGGTCAAGATTACCATGACCTGGGCGAACTATACGCAGATGCTCCAGTGGCCCGAGGACAGGGGGACGTTATAGTCCACAGGGCGATTTTAGACGACATCACGGGAATCCCTAAGCTTCTTGATTGGTTATCCGATGGAGATATCGTGATATTAGAAATGTCTCGCTTAATCACCGTAGAAACTGAATTAAGAATTGCAGTGGACCAAATCCAATCATTCGTTGAGACGGATTTATCGGGAGAAGTCATCAGATTGGGGACCTCAAGATTACTACTAATTCCACCAACATTTGCTATTTCAGAAGACCAGAATACCGCTTATTGAGGCGAAAATATGGAAAGCGAACTTGATTACCCTTGTCCAATATGTAATTCTGACAACGGTTTAATTCTCAATGTCCACACCTCTGAGATACCATACTTTGGTGAACATACAGAAATGACAATGATTTGCAATGAGTGCGGTTGGAGACATACTGATTTTATCCCCTCTGAAGGGAAGAAACCAAGCGCTTGGTCGTTGGTACTGAATAATTCCAACCTAATGACGACTCGAGTAATTAGGTCCTCATCTTGTACAGTAAGAATCGTAGAGTTGGGGTTAGAAGTAGAACCCGGCGATAATGCAACAGGGTATATTTCCAATGTAGAAGGTGTGTTGAATCGATTTTCAGATGCTATCGGAATGATACAGCGCGGAGCTATGAGAGATGGAGATGAAGGTTTGGAGACAATAGAATCCTGTCAGGAACTTATTGACAAGATTTCCAAAGTCAAAGCCGGAGAAGAATCTGTAGAGTTATTGTTATTGGACCCAAATGGACATTCACAAATATTGCATGAAAAAGCAACATCCACAGAGTTGTCCGAGGAGGAAATCGCAGCTCTTGCGACAGGCCCTCAGATACCTATTTTCAATTCTAGCGAATTTGAAGAATAGTAGATTATCTTGCATCGGGTGCAAGGAATTCCTCAAGACGACCGTCCCACATGTCTCTCTTATCTGCTAGATCTGAAAGCCATTCACTCGCCCTATCGATACAGATTTGCTTCATTTCTCCAGCTAGCAGTTTTCCAGATTCGTAATCCCTGGCAATTTTTGTTAATTCAGAATCATCGTCCTCAAAAAAGAACTGCAAATATTGGAATGAAACATCCTTTGAACAATCTCCACCAAGTCTTCGATGTTCCTCAATAGTTGGTTGGCCGCCACTCAATGCTCGCTTTACTTTCTTACTCATATCTTCTATACTATCATCCATGAAGATTGTAGTTTTGGGCTTAGAAGAAGACATCTTGTCACCAGTGAGCCCCATTGCAAATCTATGATAGGTTGAACTCGGAGGCATGATTCCCATACCACCCATTTCTCGTTCAAGGCGTAGTAAACACATTCTTACTTGAGCGATATCGGAATTCTTTGCACCGGGGATATCTAAGGTGCCATGTTTTGGATTAGAGATTAAATCAGAGTAACCTATTGGAGATAATGAACCTATGAGCCTTTCAAAAATTGAATTTCTTATTTCACGATCTACTCTGCCATCTGCAGAAATTCCAAAAGCTTCTGAGTTACTATTCTGAACTGATAGAGAAACTGTCAAACCGCCTGCTTTTCTTGGTTTTACATTAAACCAATGGGTTTTGCCTGCAATACCTCTGGTAAGCCGTAAATGTGGATCTTGATCTACTCCAACAGGCACAACTATTGGACGTAGACCCCCGAATTCATCTAATTGGGGATGAATAATATCTCCTACTTGAACCAAAGGTGCTTGTACATGTGCTAGATTAGTCTCACCTTTGAATCCATAGATTGCTTCAAATTCTGAAAGGTTTGTTCGACGTCCTAAAGTGAATGCAAGTCTCTGAACTTCGGGACGACCACTTTGGAAGTATACATTGGTATTCTCAGGATTAAGTCCGAGCGCAGCGTAATTGTGGACATATTCCTTTAATGCGGTTTTACGCCCTTCCACCAGGCTAGTTCCTCGAGTTGCTAAGGCCTCAAGATCTGCTACTGTTACAGTGATATCTGCACCTTGTTCCTGAAACCATCTAACTTGCTCGATAACCATGGAATGACCAAGGTGCATTCTACCACTGGGCATTAGGCCAGTCAATACTCCAAAGGGATCAGAACGTTCCATGCATCCAGTAACTACATCGAGATCTCTATGTGCGAAGATAATCCCCCTTCGATGTAACATGCTCGGATTGGGAACATGGGAAATATCGATGCTTTCTAGACCGAATTGGTCCCGTATGCGAGCATAATCTGTAGATTGCTCTGAGGACCAAGGATCGATGCGACCGGCGTTTTCCACGACCATACGAGAATACACCCCTCAATCAACTAATCGCCCGAATATAGAGTCAAACCCTCGACTGCAATGAGTCAAGAACTATACCGTGTTGGCATAATTATGGCCGTTATACATTGTTTGGGTACAGGATTGGTTGGTGCTTGGGTTGCAAAAAGACTGGCATTACTTGGTCACGAGGTTCACGCATATGACATTCAGCCGCATCGAGTTATGGATTTCGAGGGGATAACGGTGCATCAAGGAGACATATTGGAAAATCTGATGTCTATAAGCAGAAATGGACAGGTAGACATGGTAGTGAATATGTTACCTGGAGATATAGGACACATGGCAACTACAAATCTTGCTGAAAGCAGATATCGAATCGTAGATTTAAGTTTCAGCAAACATACACCGGATAGAGATAATCAAAAGGCTAAGGATTACGGTGCTAGAATTCTTTGGGATGTAGGTATAGCACCCGGTTTATCCAACATGTTGCTAGCCTATGCAGATAGAAAATTAGGACCTTTGGAGAAAGCTGAAGTTTGGGTAGGTGGAAATCCAACCGGACCCTATGGTGAATGGAAGTACATGGCACCATTTTCCCCCGTAGATGTAATTGCAGAATACACTAGACCGGCTAGGGTTATTCGTCAGGGAGAAGAGATCACTCTTCCCGCCTTAACCCAACGCCATATGGTCGATACTGGAGAACATGGCGAAATGGAAGCGTTTCTCACAGATGGTTTACGTTCCGTGCTGAAATCTATACCTGCATTTGAAATGTCTGAATTCACCGTACGGTGGCCAGGGCATATTCAGAAATTTATCGATGAAAGAGATTCTGGGGGTTTGAATGAAGATGAATTGATTTTCGAATGGAATTATGACCATAAGATTCCTGAATTTACTTGGATGAAGGTTAGAGCGGAGTCGAGAGATGGTGAAATTTTGGAATGGGAAGTTGAGGACCACGGAGGAGACGATGGTCACTCCATGGCTAGAACCACTGGCATGGTAACGGCGTGTTCTGTAGAAGCATGGCTAGAAGACCCGAACATGTTACCTTTAGGCGTACATGCGCCAGAATCATTGGGTAGCGATGTTATTGCAAAAATTATCAAAACCATGAAATCGAACAATATTCGCATAGACGGGCCTGAAATAGCATAGCCAATTCTGTGGGCTTCAATTGTGAACATCCCTAGAAATAACCCATTTTACAGCGATAGGCGTAGCGATTAATATTCCAACAGCCAAAACAGGAAGTCGCCAGTCTAACTGCATCGAAGCAGGACGTTCAATTAGCCATGTAAATCGCAGTGGCGAATTATGGAAGTCTGAAGTCCAATCATGGAGATTGGTCACATGATGACCGACTATACTTACAGAATGGTGCAATCCATTGAAGGTGGCCTGCGGAGTATGCAAAACTGAAACTTCTTCTGATTCAAAGTAGAATTCGACTAGGACTCCGGGGTCTGCTGTGACATATGCACCTCCTTCAATTGGACTTATGCCAGTCATTAGGTGCTTTTGATTAGCAGGAATAGTTGGAGCTTCTTCACCATCAAAATGTACGTGTGTTGGTTCTTCAGACCATTCGAATAGTGAGGTCCCTGGAACAGACCAAGAAGATTCTGACAGGTTAGAAATTCTGAATTTCTTAACCATTGGATCTGAAGTTGGAATTGTGGCGAAGGACTCTCCAGATATTTTGTGATAATGCCATTCTCCCCAAGTAGTAAACCAGACTTCTTGTGACTTCAATAATGAAATTGCATCTTTGTCTTCTCTGATATTGACATCATGCCACCTAGCAATCCAGTAAATACTGACTAGGCTATCCCGCTCAGCGTTTTCTAAGGCTGACAAATTAGCTTGTCCTTTTTCGAGGCTGGTTACTCGATCTATGACATTCAACCCATAAGCCTCCCCTTCAATTCTATCTCCAATGATAGCAAAACCAGAATTGGATATCTCCCGAGCAGTGTCCTCAGAAACTGGTCCGTTGGGATGGCCGAAAGAAACCGGTTGAGACCCCCAACGTGATGCATCTGTGAATCGGTTAAGGTAATCTCGACAATCTTGTATCACCCATGATTCCTCTCTCACATCTATCCCTTCAAATCCATGACATCCGAATTCATCTCCAAGCCCTAGTCTTTCGGGTCCAATGATATTTTTCAACCAATTATCGTCTTCCCATTCTGCGATGACTGTGGGTGCAGTCAGGGGTACCAAAATCATGCAACAAATTGCAACCCCCACTACTCTATGCATGCCCATGATACTTTGGCGATGTAGGTATCAGAAGAAGTCATCGCACTAACGCAAAGCAATAATGTAGAGCAGGGGTCGGAGGTACGATGTCAAGTCTGTCCGCTGATTCATTGGAAACGGTGGCTCAACTGACTGGTCTTGATGGCACGGGTAAGCCCCATTCTACGCCAATGTTTTACAGGGGGTTGATTCAATTAACTCCCTCTTTGGTCAGAACGATTACCAATGTGCAATATAATGGGGTAGATAGAATTCCAGATAGCGGACCTGCGATTCTAGTTGGAAATCACACGTCACATATAGATCCAATCATCAAAATCATGGGTGCCAAAAGACCAGTTCATTATCTTGCGAAAGCTGAACATTTCGAAGATAAAAAATTGCAGAAACTGATGACATCTACAGGACAGATAGAAACCTTTCGAGAATCGGGCGGGGTGGAAGCATTAGCTAGTGCTGTAGACGTTCTTTTAGGTGGGAATGTAATGGGGATTTTTCCAGAAGGAACTCGCTCTAGATCTAAACACCCACCTCACCTTTCTAAGGGAAAAACTGGCGTCGCAAGATTAGCAGCGCGATTCCCCGAAGTGCCTGTGGTGCCAATGGCCATTCTAGGTGCAAGAAAATTCATGGCACCTGGTTCAGCAATCGTCAATCCTCTGGCGAAAGTGCAGGTAAATATCGATAATCCAATCACTTTCGGCGATTGGTTAGGTGAAGAAAAAGGAGGGGGCATGACGGATAAAGACATCTCAAATCTTTCTCAATTAGACGATGATGAGCAAAGGTCACTGATGAAATTACAATACCGAAAATTCACAGACCAATTAATAGAAAACTTGAGAATTTTGGGAGCCCCATAATCAAGTTTTTAATTTGAAATTTGAGTGAACATATCCGCATCCTTCATGGACTTCGCCGATTCTGTAGGGCTAGTTACCATGGAGCAATACCTAGCATTCCTCAAACGAATCCTTGACGAAGGGATTGAAAAATCAGATCGCACAGGCACCGGAACGATCTCTGTTTTTGGCCATCAAATGCGATTTGACTTATCCGAATCTTTCCCTGCTGTAACCACAAAAAAGCTTCATTGGCCCAGTATTATTCATGAATTATTGTGGTTTTTATCAGGGGATACAAATGTTGCTTACCTTCAAGAAAATAACGTTCGAATTTGGAACGAATGGGCTGATGAAGATGGTGACCTCGGGCCCGTTTATGGCAAACAATGGAGAAAATGGGAAACCAATGATGGTAGAGTTGTAGACCAAATTGAAAACGCAATTGAAATGATAAAGACGAATCCAAGTTCTCGGAGAATTATTGTTTCCGCTTGGAATGTAGGAGAATTGGAAGACATGGCATTAATGCCTTGCCATGCTTTTTTCCAATTCTATGTTAATGAAGGAAAATTGTCCTGTCAGTTATACCAAAGAAGTGCTGATGCTTTTCTTGGAGTTCCATTCAATATTTCCTCATACAGCCTGCTAACATGTATGATGGCTCAAGTCTGTGGTTTACAACCAGGAGAATTTGTGTGGACTGGCGGAGATTGTCACTTGTACCTAAATCACTTGGACCAAGCCAAGGAACAAATCTCTAGGACACCCCTTCCATTACCCAAACTCAAGTTGGATGAGACTATTTCAGAAATAGATGCATTTACTGCTAATAGTATTGAAATTCTCAATTATGAGCATCACCCCCACATCTCTGCACCTATATCAGTTTGAGGAATTACTATGCGAATGGCGATGATCGTAGCAATGGACGAAGATGGCTGTATTGGAAGAGAAGAGGGCCTCCCATGGCGTTTAGCATCTGACATGGCTCGATTCAAACAATTGACGGAAGGAGACGGTTTCAACGCTGTAATAATGGGAAGAAAAACCTGGGATTCACTTCCCGAAGCATACCGACCATTACCTGAGAGATTAAACATCGTCATGTCCAGAGACACCGGATGGGAAGCAGATGGAGCAGAAACCGCCCTATACATCGGCCGAGCGATAGAAATCGCTTATGCCGATGGTTGCGACGAATGTTGGATAATAGGCGGGGCTCAAATTTACCAAATGTTTCTTGACCGTGTAGATGAAATTCACCTGACAAAAGTACGAACAAAAAATAGTGGTGATGTGAAATTTCCTGAATGGGATAACTCTGAATGGACAGAGGAAGTAATCGAAAAATTACAGTCAGACTCGAAAAACGATTACAACACTACATATTCGGTGTGGACAAGGCGATGATATGAATTTACGCGGCTTGTTCGCGATTCTAGGTGGTTCATTTTTCATTTATGTGGGTGTATTGCATTTCACAGATACTCAATGGTTCGAACCAATTGTACCTCCAATCCTTGGTTCAGCGGAATTTTGGGTAATGGCTAGCGGCGTAGTCGAAATTCTAGTTGGCATTATGCTAATTATTCCATCAATAAGGTGGATAGGAGGGTATTCCAGTGCCTGTTTGTTGATTTGTCTATATCCTGCTAATCTTTACATGTGGGTTAATTCTGTCGAATTAGGAGACGGGGCGTCATTATCTCAGACAGGAAATCTAGTCAGGCTTGTATTGCAATTGGGTGGGATTTGGATTAGTCTTTGGATTTCCGAATACGAACGTGCGAAAGTGACACATGTGGTTTAATTTCCCCAATTTCTAGTGTCGATTTAGTTTCCATCATATTCCGTGACCCTAATTCCTAGGTTGCCTCGTCGGGCCTTTCTTTGCATTATTTTATCCATTTTGGAATGGAATTCTGATTCCAAATCAATATGCATTGCTAGGGAATGCCCTAGTATCAAAATCAACAAGTCTGCTAATTCTTCAGATGCTTCTTGCTTCGGCTTACCTTTGGTGATTGCAGCTGCAAACTCTCCTAATTCCTCAACGGTTAGAGCCACGCGGTACCCCATATCGTGTCCATTGTTTTCGGGGTTAGCGAAATCGTGTTTTCTATGGAATGCGGCAACCCTAGCCATCATTGTTTTCCAAGAGCCATCGGGATTAGAATCCCAGTCAACTTCTTTCCAATCATCTACACTCAACAGTCGGGTCATAAATCGTCCAGTAATTGGATAACCATCAATCTGTCTGATGTTTTAGAATTAAAATTGAGCCAAAGTTCTGTTTTATACAGCACGTCGTAAGATATGATGCTGCAGATTGGTTGTTTGGCGACATACTTCGAATTATCAATAATTAGCCATTAGTTCTTCTATGCAATCTCTTACTCTAGCCCGCAGAGACGCAGCCATAGCGTCAACAGCATGATGATCTATTTCCGCTGAAGGGTCACCAGGAGTACGCCCCGCTGCCCAATTAGATGAGCAGGATATAGCCACGTGGGGTATTTCTGTTTCTGCAATCAGCCGAGATTCAGGCCCTAATGTCATACCAACCACGTCAGCACCGAGACGAACTAGGGCATTGATTTCTGAAGGAGATTCGAACTGGGGTCCAACGCACTGGGCAACGACAAGGTTACTGGGGGTATTATCTTGCGATTTAGATAATGCACTTACACAAATTTCACTTGCTTTGGCGTTAAAAATAGACGTCCTATCTGCGTGGATAGCATCCTCGTCATAAAATGTCCATGGCCGGGTTGCCAAATCTAATACATCGCTTGCTACACCAATCATCCCTGGCGGTAAATTCTCAATCATAGTTCCAACCGAATTTACACTAAGAATTAAATCGGGAGAAAAGGACTTAGCAGCGTGAATATTTGCCCTGTGTTCAATTTCATGGGGAGGGGTTCTAGCATCACCTTCTCGGTGGTGTCTGTCAATTAGGAGAATCTCTCCTAGGTCAGATTCAACTAATATTGTTGGAACTTGTCCCCATTTCGAATCCACACGAATTTTCGTGATTTTTGTTGAACTGCTTGTCATCTCTTGGGAAAGTTCAGACATACCCGTTCCACAAATTACAGCTACTCGCACCAAATGGTCACCTCGATTTGGGAGGGGCTTAGTTGCCCATTTGTACCTCACTCTTGAAGACGCGAGATTAAATCTGCTTTCTTTCCAGATACTGGTTTTCCTGCTTCCTTCAGAAGTTCCTTTAGTTCAGACACTGTCATTGATTCATAATCGACTTCGGAGTCATCAGAGGTGTCTGTTACCTCACTTTGAATTTCTTCATCCACTTCCCCATCTCCTTCCTCTGAGGTTTCTTCTGAGGCATCATTATCTCCAACTTCAGAAAGCTCCGCAGATGCTTCTGCTGCCGCGAGTACATCAACTTCCTCTACTTGGGCAGCCGCTGCAGCCGCTTTTTCTTCAGCATGAATTTCATCCAAGGTCGGGCCATCTTCTACAACAACTCCGCTTTGTAATAACTGACTGCGTCTAATCATGACGGTCCTAACTGGCGTAACCTTCGATACTGATTCTTTGATTGCTGCCTCCATAGTCCCATCAAGCAGGGCCTTCTGCAAATGAATCCAAGTTGAACTAGCCCCCATGGTTAGGATTGTTTCCCTAGCACTGGCCCTCATTGCAGACTTTTGGCTAGACTTAACTCGTGATCTTGAAATTAATAGTGGTTTGAATCTTACATAGTATCCATCTTCTGTAACGACGTCTACAGTGTCGTCAACTTTTCCACGGTGCCGACGAATTTGCCGGCGGATGTGGTCTTTCAGGACATGGTGTCCGATAAATTCTGTCAGCGCATCTCCGCCGACAGATTCTGTTATTCGGAAAACTACCTGCACGTGCATCTTTGAGAAGTCGCCATCTAACTCATTTTGCATGATGTCGTATGTTCGTCCAATGAGTTGTTCTGAGTCCTCTGCGAGGGTCTCACCAATGACTCTGAAGGACCATGGATTACGAGGTGCTCGAATTGTGAACCAGCGCTTTGCCTTCCACTTGTCTCTCTGCTTGCGTGCCGCTGCCCTTGCTTTTGCGCCCTTTGCCATGAGAAACACCTCGTATCGGGGGCTACCCCGTTTGCGAGCCGTGCGACTTGCCTCCAGTATTTGAATGAAAGCCCTCAAGAGATATCCTTGGACAAAGGAGCAGGGTGGCCTTCAAGGGGTAATTGCTTCTGCCTAAATCAATGAGCTTGCATAGCGTGTCTTGGAGGGTNCACTGTAGCGCTGTTGATGATGTTGAGGTTATCGAAGCAGCAATGAGTCAATTATCCTCAGGAAAGACACAGATCAACAAAGAGAAATCGAAATCTCACCATGGTGCCCCACAGACATTACTAGAAATTAAAGTAAATAGCAAAAAAGAGGCAAAACAAAGCCTCCGTTCATTAGGAGAAAGTGTATTGAATCAGATAATGGAGAATGGCCTTGATTCGCAAATTGATGAAGACAAAGTTTTCCATATACGTCTGTCACTGTCCTCATTTGTCGCAGGGAATATTCGATTGGCCGAGGGTATAGAAAGAAAATCTGCAGTAAAAGGACGCTACAAAATAGAGTCATACCCGGGGCAAGAACCCCGCGAGGTTTTGCTAGAATTGATAAGGAAATACGTTTGATACTTCCGCTAATTTTTCCTGCCAAGATACCATGAAATAGGACAAGGATTCTTATGCATCCTCTCTGACGCGATAACAAGTGATAGAATGACCCATGTAGTAACAAGCGCCTGTGTTGGACACAAATATCAAGATTGTGTAGCAGTTTGCCCGGTTGAAGCTTTCAGAGAAGCGGACACCTACTTGGTAATCGATCCCGATGAGTGCATTGATTGTGCTGCATGCGTGGCAGAGTGCCCAGTCGAAGCTATATTTGCAGACACTGATGTACCAGACGAAGAAATGGAATGGATCGAGCGTAACGAGACAGAAAGTCTCGAATTAGAAATAGCGACCGGAGATTCACCAGTACTCGCTGACTGAAGTTTCTCGTTCTCGTGAACTCAAACATAGATTGATGAAGAGAAGCCGACAGGCTAGTCTATGACACAGAGGGTTGACTTAGGTCAAATGCGGCATGGCACAGAATTGCTCAAGCGTGGCTTCGCCAAGATGCAAGAAGGCGGAGTCATCATGGATGTTGTCAACGCAGAAGAGGCTCACATTGCAGAAGACGCTGGGGCTGTGTCTGTAATGGCCTTGGAGAGAGTACCTGCTGACATAAGAGCCAGTGGAGGAGTTGCTCGCATGAGTCACCCCGATATGATAAAGGAAATTATCGAAACTACCTCAATACCTGTAATGGCCAAGGCAAGAATTGGTCATGATGAAGAAGCAAGGGTGCTTGAAGCATTAGGCGCAGATATGATAGATGAATCTGAGGTTTTAACTCCCGCCGACCCCTTCTACCACATAGCAAAAAACAACTATACCGTGCCGTTCGTTTGTGGCTGCACTAACTTAGGAGAGGCAGTAAGAAGGGTCGCAGAAGGCGCTGCAATGATGCGAACCAAAGGTGAAGCAGGAACTGGAAATGTAGTAAGTGCCGTGCAACACTCTAGATTGGTAGCAAATGAAATCGCTCACGCTCAATCTATTGGAGAAGAAGGTCGCAGTGAAATGGTCGACATAATTATGCAAGGATTTCAGAGAGTTAACAAAGTCTCATCCTTCAACCTAGATCCAGATTCCACTCCATTTGGAACAATGGAAGAGGTTAGGGGAGAAGTTTCTTCGGTACTGGAAGAGGTTGCAAAACTTGGCAGATTGCCTGTTGTGACATTCTCGGCCGGAGGGATATCTACCCCTGCTGATGCAGCCCTTATGATGAAGCATGGAATGGATGGAATTTTTGTTGGCTCTGGAATTTTCAAGAGCTCCGACCCAATACAGACCGCTGAAGCAATAGTGCTAGCGACCCATCACTATGAGGATCCATCCGTCGTAGCTGAAGCCAGTGCAATGATTGGTGAGCCAATGCCTGGATTGGAAATCGAAACTTTGGATGTGCGTCTAGAGGAAAGAGGTTGGTAAGTTCACAACTTTCCCCTAGTTGTCCCTAATCTACGCTTCTTTGATTTTCTTGATTTGATAGCCCGGTTATCTGGCTCATCTTCTGCCCCTGTCCCGCCAAGGGTCAAGGTACCACTTTCCATCAACATTTCTTCCAATGAACCTGCTAATTCTTCACTTTCAGAAGGCGATCTAATGGCGTCTCTGACTGACTGATTATGATCACGTATTGTCTTTTCTCGCTCTTCCCTGGCGGCTTTTATTGAGTCGCGAATTTCATTTACTTGATCAAGCAATACTTTCATTTCATTATGGACTTCATCCGCTGCTGCTTTTGCCTCGACGAAAATGTTGTGTAGCCTATCACCTTCGGCCCTTAGGAAATCTCTTTCCTCGAATAATGGCTTGATTTCCTCCCATATTTCGTCTCCTTTCTTATGACAGTCAACCATCGCTTGATGCTCTAAATCTGCTTCAGCCTTAAGACGGCTAATCGATTCATTCATATCTCCAAGATCTATNGTAATTGATTGATATTCTTTNACTGCAGGAAGTAACTCATTTCTCTTTCCGATTAACTTCTTTAATTCCTTTAGGAGTTTGTTTTCATCTTCCAGTTTCAATCTACCATCAGTCTCCAAGCGTCTCTCAATCTTTTCGATTTGTCCCTCGGTTTCGGACAATTCAATAACTACTGATTTAGTCCCTCTTTCGTCGTCCCTACGNCCTCTTTTCTTAGCAATCATTTCTNTGATATGCCCTTGAATTTCATCTCTCCTCGCCTTGTGAACTCTTGCTTGATCCCTGATTTCTTTTTGTTTAGCCTTCATTTCGTCAATAGAATCGCGTAGGCCTTTCGCTTGTTCTTGGACAGCATTACGAGAATCCGCTGCCCTTCGAGCATTCTCATTGTGACTATTGCGATTATCTCGCATGCGCCTAACCTTGGTTTCCATGGCGTGCAGACGACTCCGTAGGTCATCGTCTGGGTTCGAGGTTTCATCAGACACAGCCGGGCCACAGGTGTTTCCCTCTTGAATCAACCCGATGTATGGTTAGAGGCCAAGGACTGACCCAATGAAGGGCAAAAGTGGTGAGAGGATTGCTATAATCGCACCTAATATAAACAAAGCACCCGTTGACATCCTGAGTCTAGTGAAAAGATCGTTACGAATCTGTACTGTCAATACTCTCCCCGAAATTAGGTTGCCATCTAAATCTTCAAGTCGAATTGTAACCGTAGATTCTCCGGTACTAGATGGTAACAAACTCTGCCATATAATTCTTGTAGAATTTAGGATATTTGGCAATGTATCTGTGATTTTAGAGGATATAATGCCATCAAAAGAAATCGAATTATGTGGTTCAATCTTTAGACGATATTCACAGTCATTTGGTCGAAAATCTGGAGTCTGAACTCTAAGAACCAAATCTTGTACCTCATCAGTTTGATTGAGAATGAATGCAAAAAGATTTGCAGGGCCAACAACCAAGTTTTCCATATCAACATCAAACCAAACGTCACCAGTTTTACCATTCTGTTGTCTCATGTGTAAGCGATCGTGGAGGCGGAAGAAAGGTGCACAATCAAGCATAGCCCTGGATAGTAGTCTATCCCATGTTTCTTGGCCTAATTCTGGATGCTCGAAAAAACCATCCATAGATTCAGAATCTATCATTGAAGACAGGGCATATCTAAATTGATTCTCATCAATAAGCGACCTTCTCCTTAGATGGAGTAGATGTAACAAGGTCTCTTGTAATTCTGTAATAGATTGACCTGGTTTAATCTCTGATTCTACTGTCCGCAAGTATTCAGAAATTCTAACCGCCAATAATGGGTCGATATGGGCTTTAATCACGTCTGAAAATGGATAACGAAGTAAAGCGGGGTGTATTGGTGGCGAGAATGCACTCAACATACCCCAAGGTTCGTTCGCATTGAATCGTGATTTATTTGAGACTAAAAATGTCCCATGTCCAGCAAGTAAAGACCCAGTTGAGAGAGCAACTAAACTAGGCGACAGGTCGCCATTAGGGGCTAGCCATAGTGCTGCCCCAAGAAAAAGGATAGCAAAAATTAGGAAACTGATTGTAGCTCCAAGTTGCCTTCTAGAACCGTTAATCGTAGCTCGCATTTCTGCGTATCCGTGAGAACTCTTGAAAGTCAAGCCAGCGGTCGTCAAAGATTCTGCTTCATGTTGGAAGATCTTCCTAGTTACAGTCAATAATCTGAATAATAACAGAAGTAGCGCTATATTTGCAACCAAGATGAATAATGAGAGGAAATGTATTCCTAAATGCATCTCGACAGGAGCAACTTCTTGCATGTGCTCAAGCCACCATTCCGGAGTTGTATTTCTATAAGAATGGGCTAAACCAAAGTTTACCACCACGATCAATGGTAAGAATAACACAAATCGAATCCCACCGCTAATTAGGAGTCTATCTATTCGAAGAAGAGTTCTTTCTTGACTCCTCAAACTATCAACATTAGTATTAGCTAGGGCTTCAGAATTTACTGCTTCATTAATTCGATTAATTTCAATTTCTTGCTGGGAAGAAAACCGCTCATCTTCAATAACATCTGATGCTAGTGAACTTAGAGCATCTTCCAAATTAGGAGGTTCATTGTCCTTCAAGTTCTAATCCTCCAGCCTTACTAGGATTCTCTTTTCCAAATCTTCAGAAAACAAAAATGGACATCCAGAAACGTTTGTTGAGGTTGGTGTTTTGGTAATTCTTACACCAATAGAAATTTGTTGATTTTCTAGTGTTTTAATGTCATGGCCTGATAAAGCGATCAATTCAACTAAACCACTAGTGCCTTCTGGCATATTCGAGATTGGCAATAAGGGGGAAGTTAAATTTGATTCAAAATGTCTTGAAATTTGTGGCACTTTCTCTCCAAAATTATTATGCTCAGGATAACCCAATAATCGGTCTATTGAAGCCTCTAATTCATCATTAACTGCGTGTTCCATTTCACATGCTATCGAATTAACGTCGCCTTCAAATCCGATGACATCGGTTAAGAGTAATTCAAGAAGTAATTGTCGACGTTTTATCTTACCAGCGATTGCAAAACCTTCTGTGGTTAATCTCGAGCCTTTGTAGGGGATATAAGTGACCAAATCCCGACCCGCTAATCTCTGAATCATTTCAGTTGTTGAGGCGTCGCTAACCCCCATAGATTCAGCCAACATCGATGTTTTAACTATCGCAGAGGGTTGTTCAGAGTGTATCTCAAACATCCTTTTCAGATACATTTCCTCGAAGTCGCTTAACTCATCCATAAACAAACCCCAATTATGCATCTCCAAACTCTGCTAAGAATTCTGACCGACAAGCCGGGCATCTAGCCTTTACTGGACGTTTGTTTATTGGAATTTTTAGAGTTTGATGACAACTCGGACATGATAACAAATCATCCATTGAGCGAGCTGAAATCTGCTTAGGTAATTGTAGCATATGAGATTCTGATTGATTTTCAGAAATATCTTCTTCTGGAATTGAGCCAACTCCATCAGATGGAATTGGATCTACAATGAACCTAGAGGTACAGGCTGGACATTTTACAGCACCTGAATGGCTATTGGGAATATGCAAACGTTGGTCACATTCTGGACAGGGAATCTCCCGCTTCTGTACTGCTGCAGATTTTTTCTTCTCCCCTCTTGCCTCTCTTATTCTATTAAACCTGGATTTTCCAGTATCTTCGACGCTTTCGGATACTGTTCGATACATAACCAAAATAAACATCACAAGAACTAATCCAGTAACTGTACCATAAATTGCAGCCATTATATCGAATGGAAGTTCGGCCTCTGCATTATTGTCTGAGTACGTTTCAATCTCTAAAAGAAGACTCTCAGTAACCCCACTAGTCAGCCAAATGATGTGTACATCAACAACTTTTGAATCAGGCCACTCCTCAATTGTAAATTCGCCACTAAATGACCCTCCTGGATTAATTGAATATGTTGGAATTGTGTCAAGTATCATCCAATCTGAATTTCTAACCACTCTGACTTCACCTGGTAAGGTTTGTGTATTTCCATTATTGATTAGAGTAAATGGGATATTAACGCTTTCACCTATCACAGGGGCTGCTACTACTCCTTCCGAAGACACAACCAATTCTAGGTTAGGTGAAATTAAATTAGTCTTAATCTCGATTTCCTCATCAGCAATCCATGATATCGGTCGAGCTCGAAAAATTAGCGAGTCCGCAGTAGGATTGCCAAAATCGAGGTTTAGTTGCCGACGACCCGGATCCATTGTAATTTGAAAAGATTGTAAAGTAGACTCTATGGTTTGATCGAGTATTGAAACTTCGATTTCAACTTCTCTAGACCTTCCCTCACTAAGGTAAAGAGATATTTCAGAATTAAGCCCGTTTTCTAAATTCCAATCCAAAGTATCTACAACTAACTGGATTGATTGGGGTTCCAAAACCTCAATTACAGTGCTTCCATTAAGTTCTCTTGCAACACCTCCATTACTGGAATACACTTTCCAATCTAGATTCATTGAACCAGGTGAGGAAGGTGAAAAAGTTGCGGACACCTCTCTACTTGAACCTGGATTAATAGATATGGATTCACCTTGAATTTGTTCTAAGCCATCGGATGAAATCAGTAAACTGACGGATTCAGGATTCTGACCCTGATTATGGACTAATATTGAAGCAGTTAGTGAATCTCCTACGTGCACAGGTTCACCGATTAATGCTATTTCTGAGGAACTAGCTGCTGTGAGATTGAGTGGATTAGGTTCTACCAATAAGGTAAGACTTTCATTTTGCTGAGTGGAATCAATAGAAAATATCAACCTCAAAACCCCTTCAGGTAGCGGACCAAAGGAGATGTTTACTATCACAGTAGACTCTGTCCCCTCTAGGAAACCTGTTAGTTCAGGAGTGGTTTGTCCGTCCACTTCAGTAAAAAAACGCCACTCATCATGTCCTGCAGTAGTATCGCCATTGGATATCTCAATAGATAATTGAATCAGGTCACCTGCAAAAGCCGAGGAATTATCGGATTGGAGTGAAGTTGAATTGTCGATAACTGTGATTTCCCAATCAGCCGAGTTTTCTATCGTAAATCTCTCCTCGGCAGAGACATTTATTGAAATCAAGGTTACTAAAACCATTGAGGCTGTTATCACAAGCAAGTTGTGACGACCAACGCCTGTCATCATTGGCTCTACCTCGCGGTAGTTCAGCGTATCAAGGAAACCCCGATTCTAGGTCACGTAGTGACCTTTATGATGGGCGCTAATTTCCGCCGCCTGAATATGGATGCTAATGGTCTGCTAGCAGTTACGCCTGACGAACTTGCGCAGGCTTTGCTGGATAGGAGGATTCTACTAAAGGAGCAATTGCCTACAGTCATTCGCACTCTTGAAGCTGAAGAACAAAACCTGACTCCAAAGGTCAACCGTTCTGTAACAAACCATAAACAAGCGAATCAAGTTGTTTCACAATTAAAAGGAGAACGAGATAAGGCTCAGATAGTAGCCAGAAGTCTCATTTCAAAGGTCAAAGAACATAGAGAATTATTGGTTAAATCAGGAGGGATGGTTAACCTAGATCCAGATTGGAAAAAGGAAAAACTGTTTGAGGAACTGGATGAAATAGAAGAAAATATCCAAACTTCTGCATTAGATCATAAAGCTGAGAAAAAAATGATAGAACGTAGAAAGAGACTTATTCTACAAAACGAAAAATGGCTTAAGGAAAGAAGAGATTCTAACCCTGAAATGGCAGGTTATATCGATTCAAGGAGAGAAATGTCCCACCAATTTACTATCGCTAATAAGGCCCATCGAGACATGATTAAGGCAGTAGAAAAGGCGCAACCTTTGCACGAGAAAAAAATAGCAATGGAAGCAGAAATCAGAGATGTCAGAAGACAACTCGATAGAGCCAAGGAATTACTTTCTCAATCTGACCAGGCTATCGAACACTGGCAACGTAGATTAAAGGATGGCTATAGCGAATTAGGCTTGGGATTCCCTGATTTACTCAAGGATATGATCCAAGTTCAAAATGGCGGAGACTCTAGTTTTGCTAAAAAGCGCAATAAAAACAAGCAAAACCACGCTAAACGAAATCGTGGTAATGAACAGAAAAGTTCCCATTCTAGGGGTGAAGAGGAATGAAAGAGGGGTTATTCGATGATCTCGAAGATCTCCCTCATGGTGAGATCGAGGACAAAGTCAAACAATTAGACAGGGACTTACGCTCTTTAGATGAAGAATTCAACTCACTACGTCAAGATCGTCGCTCTCAGGTTGAAATTGTGAAATCTTTGAGAGGAGCATTTGATGGAATGGAAGAAGTCAATTCTGAGAGGCGAACTCTACTGCGTGATTTTCATNAAATCAAGAAAAAGGCGGATAAGCACAGAGAATTGCGAGATAGAGTGAATGTCTCTATTCCGCCACCCGCTGCCGTATTGGAAGAATGGATGGCAGATACTTATTCTAAATTGACAACTATAGACAATGACCTCACATCTGTCCCCACAATAAATCGGGAATTGGATTCTTTTCGCAGGTTTTTCGAATTACAAGCAGCTGTGGTCCGCAAGCGTGAAGCTGAAGCCGCTCATGCCCTNTATGCAGAACAAATTGATGATTTACGAAAAGTCACGTCTAAATTAGACGCAACTAGGCTGGCTGGAAAGCAAGTTACAAATTCCGTAACNGAACAAGATCAAGTAAATCCTGATAACATAACTCGCAAAGAAATAAGGAAAATGAGCAAGGGAATTAGTTCTATAGACAAAAGACTAGATTCGATCAAATCCCAAAGAAAGAGTTTACGCAGGGAAGCTGGAAGGCTTAGGTCCTATCTAAAAATCACATCAGGAAGCGGAAGAAAGATTCGTTTAATCGATGTAAAGGAGCGAGCTAGCACCGGGGGTTCTCTAAACGCCAATGAATTATCCGCATTACTTGATTCTGGTAGTTTGACGGGAATCACACAGGAGACAAATAAACCAGAGCCATCTAAATCAAACTCTCCTAGAAAAGGCAAAACTGGTAAGAAAGGAATGCGAAGACTAGGAGTCACAAGAGGCGGACCGAGGAAAGGAAACTCCGCCAGTCGTAGAGAATGAGGGAAAACACTTCACATGAACTTAAATGGTAAACTTACNACGTCAATTTCAAGGGGCAGGATAACATGAACATGGAAAGCGAGGAAATTCGCGGCATCCTGCAACCCCTTTGTGAGGATATTCAAGAACAAATTTCCTATAATCGAGAAGAACGAGATCAATGGAATTCAAAAGTTCGAAAATTACTTGATGAAAGAAATGAATTAAATCGACAAGTAAAGGAATTAATCACTGAAGTTCAAAATCAAAAAGCTCTACGTGACGAGGCAAATCAAACCGTTAGAGAATTAAAGGAAATTAGGTCAGAAAAAACTGAAACTCTAAGAGTTATCAGGACTGATTTTAGAGAAAGGATTGCAGAAAATGATTCTCAAGATGAAAGTCGAGAAAATCACAACAAAACTCGTTCACCAGGAAGAATCCGAACCGAAATCGACCGTTTAGAAAAACAATATAATGAAGGGCGTTTCCTTGGGAAGAAAGAAAAAGAGTTCATAGCAAAAATGAAAAAATTACACCAAGAACTTCGTGAAGCCAAGGAACAAAAATCTGATGGTGGAATTAGAGAATTGAAAATTCAATTGCGAGATGCAGAAAAGAAACAAGAAGACGCGCATAAAAAAGTAAAGCGAGCAGTCATTGGGGCTCAAGAAGCACATGACCTAATGGCTGAACTATCAGAAGAAGTAGATAGGTTACGCGAGAAGGCGAATTCTGCCCAGTCAGGAGTCACTCGAGCGAAAAGAGAAGCAGACTCCCTTCACGGTAGATACATCGTATCGCTAAGATGTATTCATTCAATGCAAGATTTGCTAAAGGCATTGGATACGAGAGAAGNCGGAACTAGTGAGGATGATGAGCAAGTAGAAGTTGCAGATCTAATGACGAGATTGATGTCTGGAGACACATTATCCACTGATGAAATTATGGCGCTTCAAAGGAACTGAGGTCATAAGTTCGTCCATTTCTAGAATGAAGCAACTCGAGCCCGCCTTCATGGTCAAGTAGCCAGCCAGGAATTGCGGATGGAATTTCTTGGAGNACCGCACCTTCTGAATCAAACGACCATTTTTCTAGCATAGTGCTTCTAACAGAACTTCCCTCTATTGCTTCATCTTGTTTTTGCCGCCTTAACTCTAATATACCGACTAACATGACTCTCAAATCGTCATCACTCAACCATTGGTTATCTTTCGCATTAATGAGCCTTAGATTGGGTATATTGGGTAAATTTTGTTCCGATTCATGGGTTTCTAAACGATTGGCCCAGGGATCTTCTAAGACCCTCCAGCTTCCCTCTTCTCTCACCCCATCCGGGCTAACTAATGCACCATTTATCTCCCATATACGAGATTGTAAGAGGACTGGTTTAGCATCAACATATTCTATTCCTCTTTGGATACACCACTCATCAAGGTTAATTATAGGCGATAAAATAACCATCTTTTCCTTTCGATAACTTGGACCCCTATCTTGTATTTCTTTAGCTGAGGGGATTTGTCTTGGGATTTGAGCTACTAAATCCCCCCTCAATACCGCTTCACCAATCCAACGACTTAGAACTTCAGGACTCCATAATTCTATTTTCATTTTAGACGATAGAATTTCTTTAGCCCGTTCTTCGAACTCCCTTTCACTCAAAATCCAATGAGCCCCACTTGGTGCATCCACAAGCCATCGCTCAGCCTCTGCAATGCCAACCGGAAGGATAGCCTTGGGCACATGCCAAATGTGTACAGAAGAACTCGCTTCCTCTTCTAACTCGGGTATTTTTTCAGCAACCCCAAGACATCTGAAACCTACAATATCAATTGAACTAAGAGGCTCAGATAATCTGACTCCACGAAGATTGAGTAAATCCCCGACGATGTCATCCATATCTTCTGGTAACCGTTTAGACCTTGAAGGGAATCCCCACTTAGTGTGGATTAAACCCAAAAATCAAGGTGATTATATCAAGCCATCAAAGGTTTGTACTAAGGGTAAGGAGATCTGACTGCCCTGGATCGATGACACACAAGGCACTAACTGGAAATGGTTTAGCACATGCCGCACCCAATTGACGGTTGACCATAGAAACTCGATGAACAGGAATATCAGGGTGGCTAGTTGTCAATGTAGATATGTAATCTTCAGGACAGTTTGCTGCCACCAATACCAACCTAGCATCCCCTTTGTTACAAGCGCTTGTTGTTTGGCGTTGGCCAAATAGTACATTTCCTGTGCTAATTCCTTGTTTTAATTGTCTAGCTAGATCCATTCGAATTCCTCCATCAAGCGTCCGCCTCTTCAGGTATGTAGAACAAATCTACACTACCTGTCCCAAGTGCTACTGGTTGACCCACAATAATATTCTCGGTTACACCTCTTAGGTGATCTCTTTCACCAATCACACCCGCACGAAGTAAGTGGTTTACGGAGACTTCGAATGCCGACCTTGCAAGGATACTGTGCTTCGTACCGCTAACTCCGTGTCGTCCAATTGCTCGTACCTCACCTTCGCTTGTCATTACGTCAGCCACGGTGATTAGGTGCCTTGTATCTACTTCAAGACCCGCACCCTCAAGAGTATCTTTCATCTCATTGACAATTGCCTGTCTTGCTGCTTCAACCCCTAAATATTGGTAAATTTCATTGATGTTATTCGTATAGGTACGACCTCTGTCTACACCTGCGAATTCACTGACCTTTGCTAAATTGGAACCAATAGTCGCGATGTAATATTCGCCAGTATCCTTATTTGGGCCCTGAACATTTGCACGAACGATATCCGGTAATCCCTTCAACCTAAGTTTCTTGACTTTGTCTTCAAGTTGGAGTAATGCAGTGTATGTTGGAGGGTCATTAGCCAATTGTGCTAAATCATCTTCTTTGGTAACCCCTGGGATTATTTTCAGAACCTTTGGCTTGTCTTCATTGTCGGCCTGAATGTAGAGACGTAGAGCTCTTTGCAATTTATCCCTAACCTCTGCACCAGTCATTTTCTTCAGACGTAGATTAGACGTGTTTAGGTCCAAATTTAGGTGTCTTTGTGCTACATCCACATCTATGGAAGCAATGTCTCTAGTTGTCGTAGTCTCAATAGCGGCAGCTATTGCCTGAACCTTCTTTTCATTGGTTCGAAGAGGCTTGCCTTTTGCATCGTTCTCATCGAGATAAACAAGCATAGTCGGTGTTTTTGGAACCTTTCTAGCATCAACAATTTCAATTACCCTTGGAAGACCTTGGGTCACGTTAACCGTAGCTACACCAGCATAGTGGAAAGTACGCATTGTCATCTGAGTCCCTGGTTCTCCAATAGATTGAGCTGTGGTAATCCCTACAGCCTCGTGTGGATCAACTCTTGACATTTTCATGTCGGCTGCTGCACAAGTGACCACCTTTCGTGCTTCAGCCGCAGTTAATTTCTTCTTTCCTCTCGACAATAAACCATTGACTAGGTCATTGATTGTCTTTGGCGTGATTCGGATATTTTCCTTTGCAGCTGCATCTGATAGGCTCACGAACATTGGGTTTTCAATATCTAAATCACGATGGATTTGACGCATCTTATCTTCGGAATCATATTCCTGCAACGGGAGAACACTCTTCTTTCTACGACGTGTTGCAACTCGGCGACGAATCAGAGTTTTCTCAGCAGCCTTTTCTTTTTGAGCCGCTTTCGTGGAGCCTTGAATAACTTCTGAGATATTCTGTGCCATTCCAGAATCTGTAGCACAAATTTGAGCAATTTCTCCTGCTGTAAGCACCTTTACGTCATCCCACTTGCGATCATCTGCGAGACGGTGGGCGTATTCCTCAGCAATTCCAAGATCCATCAATTTCTTCTTGGTTGCACTCTTGACTACCATCACTCGTCACCCCCTAGAGCATCGTCGAGTACCTTAGTGATGTCGAAAGGCAGCCCCTTTCGGCTTCTAGCTGGATCTATTCCATCTTCTCCATACTCGAATTGGATAATTCTGTCAGCAGTATTTCTGACTGAACCGTTCCCATCTTCGGAGACCTTGAGGTCGTCCATTGCGTTAATGAGTCTGCGTTGCATATACCCCGACTTAGAAGTACGAACCGCAGTATCGACTAAAGATTCCCTTCCAGATACAGACA
The DNA here is from genome assembly GCA_002685415.1 of Methanobacteriota archaeon. Classification (GTDB taxonomy): domain Archaea; phylum Thermoplasmatota; class Poseidoniia; order Poseidoniales; family Thalassarchaeaceae; genus MGIIb-O1. The sequence goes on along the minus strand of NYXO01000001.1, from coordinate 25,401 downwards.
ACATAAAGAATTCAGTTGGCTGAAGACCTTGCTTAAACGAGGATGATACGAATCCCTTTTCTTCGGCTCCCTTCACACCACGTGGGAAATGAGAAAGCACTCTATCTTGGTATCCTCGTTCTAGACGCTTTCCACGAACCTTTGGTTGTCCAATTGAACCTGCCATCATCGCTAGGTTATCCATTGAACCACGTGCACCTGAGGTTGCCATGATTACGGCGGAGTTATCTTCTCCAAGATATGACTTAGCAACGTTACCTGATTCAGCCTTAGCAGAATCAAGAATTTGGAGAATATTTTCTTCTAGTGTCTCCAATGGAGTTCTTCCAGGACGAGTTTCGTAGCGGCGTCCGTCTTTTCCAAACTTTGCTAATTCTGAATCTACTTCATCACTAGCACGGGCGTTGATTTCTGAAATTTCTTGTATAGCGGCTATCGGAAGATCTTCATCGTCGATTCCAGTGGTGAATCCAAGAGATGTACAAATTGCGATTGTCATCTTTGTCATCCGATTTAGGAATTCAGCACCACGGTTAGTTCCGTGAGTCTGAACTACAGCATCCAGTAATCTTCCATCTTCAGCACCTATACCTCGCTTGTCGATAGTACCACTGACGATACCGTTTGAGGTGACATTAACTTCGTCACCGCTTCTACTAGTGTAGTTTAATTTGAATCCGGCAGGTACGATTAAACTGAGTAAATCAGCGCCTCTGTAACCTACCATTCCATCCTTGGTAGTTACTTCTTCTGGCATTTCTCCGTCCCAGCCGACAGAACCCATTACTTCCATAGCCAATTCCTTTGGCAGGATTCTTTCACCATGAGTTAGTAGATATGCACCCGAAATGTGATCGTGGATTCCTCCAATAACAGAACCACCGTATCTTGGTGTGATGATGTGTTCCTGAACTCTCATCAAAATCTTCGCTTCGGCTCTAGCCTCTTCAGATTGAATCACATGTAAATTCATTTCATCTCCGTCGAAATCGGCATTGTACGGGGTACAATCTGCAAGATTAAATCGGAAGGTCTTACCTTGCATTACCCGAATTTCGTGCACTAGCATTGACATTCTGTGAAGTGACGGCTGACGGTTGAAAATTGCTACATCCCCATCGATAAGATGTCTTTCAACTATTACTCCAGGCCGCGGATTACCGTCTCTGTCGTAAGTTGAAAGTCTATCCTCAACTTCGGTTCTGTAAACCTCACCATATTCATCCTCGACTGACGGGCTACCACAGTGTGGACAGTTCACTTCCAGATGCTCAGGAAGGTACTCATCGGGATTGTTCTGTTCCCATACCCAACGGTTGTGGATAATCGCTCTCGGGTCATCTTCAGCTAGTGGACGACCATTTTCATCTTCACCGCGGAGGTTGGAAATAGTTGTGTCAAGATCTACTGACCAAACATCCTCGAGATCCCCCAATTCGTTCCTTTTCATCTGCTTCATTAGTTCAAGGCCGGGAAGGAAGTTCGGTGCAGGAAGTACTGTATTCAAATCAGGTCTATATCCTGCGTATGGTTCATCATCACTACCTGAGTGACAATCAGGATTTAGACATCGGAATCCAGCCCAAATGAACTTTGTTCTGTCAGTAATTCTGACTCTGAAGCTATCTCCCCTGATGATGTAGTTAACTCCAGGGTGAACATCAGGTCCGCGCATAATCATCCTTCGCAATTGTTCTCGGTTCCTGCTAGTTGCCCTAATCGGTACCGTCAATTCCTTGGCTGTTTGAACTGGTACACCAACTTCGTTGATTCCAAGATTTGGATCTGGGCTGATTACAGTTCTAGCACAGAAGTTAACTCGCTTTCCGGAAAGATTGCTTCTGAACCGTCCTTCCTTACCCTTGAGTCGTTGTGAAAGAGTCTTCAGAGGCCTTCCAGAGCGGTGCCTTGCTGGTGGGATTCCGCTTGTCTGGTTATCGAAATATGTAGTGACGTGGTATTGCAATAATTCCCACAAATCTTCAACAATCAGCTGAGGAGCACCTGCGTCTCGATTTTCACGCAGTCGTTGGTTAATTCTTAGAACATCTACTAATTTGTGAGTAAGGTCGTCTTCCGAGCGGTCTCCACTATCTAATGTAATTGAAGGACGTACTGTAATTGGCGGCACTGGAAGAACCTTCATAATTGACCACTCGGGTCTACTGGAATCGCTGTCCATTCCAAGGAATATCAGATGTTGATCGGGAATTTTTTCAAGCCACTCTCGAATATCTCTGGCATTCAGCTTGTGCTCTCCCTTGTCCGCTTTCTTCTCTTTGAAAGTAGAAGGCTTGTCAAGGAGGATTTTACCTTGTTCCGAACCACAATGCATGCAAATAGCACGCTTAGCACTGGAACATTCCTTCTCTATTTCCTTGATGATTTTCTTGAATTCAGTCGACCCAACACCATGCTTTCTCATTACGTCATGAACACGGTCACGGTAGTAATCTTGCTCGGACTTTTCTGGATCTAGGGGGTGAGTATCTGCTGCACTGTGCAGAAGAATTTGGCTACATTCATTGCAAGTGCACTTCAGAGCCGTCTTAATGAGAGCTGTGAAGCCGATGTGCATGACAGGTAGTTCAAGTGCGATGTGACCGAAGTGACTAGGGCACTCATCGTGCTTGTTTCCGCAAGTCTCACAGCGAATTCCAGGGTCAATAACTCCCATTTTTGGATCCATTAATCCTTGTTTGAATGCATGTCCATCATCCTTGTATGTATCTGCTGTTTTCACCTCGACGGCCGACATCTTTCGGATCTCATTTGGATCCATTAGGCTGAATTTAATCGAATCTATCCTCTTTGGGATTTTAGCTACTCCACGGGCACTCATCTTCGGTCCTCCAGTTCAAGGCGCATAGCTACTCCGAGACTCTTCATTTCGTCCAGAAGTAGTTTGAAAGCATAGGATGTTTGAACGGAGTGAACGTCTGCTCGATCGCCACAAACTGGGCAAACCGGTGTCCTCCTCTTCCAATCATAGTATGCGATGTGTCCACAACCAGTGTTATTACAAACCATCAAAGGCCAGCCATCTGATTCATCGAGTAGTCTATCTTTGATTACCATCGAGGCACCGTGGGCAATCAGACAATCTCTTTCCATTTCTCCNAACCTCAGACCACCTTGTCGGGCTCTTCCTTCAGTTGGCTGTCGAGTCAAGATTTGTACTCGACCACGGCTTCGAGCGTGGAGTTTACTGCTGACTAAGTGGTGTAGGCGCTGATAGAAAATCACTCCAGTGAAGATTTCAGCTTCGAAGGCTTCTCCGGTTTCACCACTAATCATTGGTTCTCTACCTGTGTGTGCAAAACCATTTCTGAGTAGTCCAGAACGAAGTGATTCTTCCTTTTCTCCGCTAAACGCAGTGCCGTCGATTTGTCGACCTTCCATCGAACCAACCTTTCCACCAATCATCTCTAGAACGTGTGCTACTGTCATTCTAGATGGAATAGCGTGAGGATTGATAATTAGGTCCGGCACGATACCGTCAACTGTAAACGGCATATCCTTCTCATCTACGAGTCTGCCGATTACACCTTTCTGACCGTGTCGACTTGCGAATTTATCTCCTAATTCAGGCACCTTTTCTGTTCGCAAAGTTATGCGGCACAGAAGTCCTGAATCAAGTGATTCTGTAACGAATACATTGTCAACCCAGCCAGATTCACCATTTCGAACCATCATTGATGATTCTCGGCGTTCTTGGGCCTGAAGGAAATGGCCATGTGATTCTTCGAGGAATCTTGGTGGACTTGTCTTTCCTACTAGGACACCGCTGTCTGCTCCAACGCTTGACAGGTGAGTCTCCGGAGTCGGGAGACCATCTCTTTCGAGATGGATGTAACTCTCCCAAGACTTGAGACCCTTAACCTCATCAAGTCCTGTACCTGGAACTTCAATCTGTTCCTTCTGTCCGCCAGGGAATTGTTTGTTCTCTGCATTGTATGTGCGTATGAAGGAAGAGCGACCAAGAGATCGCTCTACTGATGCCCTGTTCATCACAACTGCGTCTTGCATGTTGTATCCATGATGGCTCAATATAGCAACTACGAAATTCTGTCCNCCTGGCCTTTGAGCGAAATTCGTAGTCTTCATTGATCGCGTTCCAACAATTGATTGCTGTGGATAGTGCATTACGTGCATGCGAGTATCAGGCCTTAGACGGTAGTTTGCGCTAGGAAGACCAAGGCTTTGCTTGACCATTGCTGTACCACCTGTAACTCTTGGAGTAGAATTGTGCTCAGGGTATGGAACTAGNGANGCACAAACTCCTANGATTAGTTGAGGATCTATCTCTACGTGNGTGTAAGCGAGAACNGTATTTTGCCTCTTTTGCTTTCGTAGAATAGCCTCGAGGTCCTCCTGATAGTAATTTAGTGGCACACTNAAATTCTCTATCTCTGTNTCACCATTTGGCATCTTCACTTCGACNCNNAGCTTAGCTTTCTTNATTTGGGATTTACCTAGGTTNACCCATTCTACTGAAGCCGGGTTTATTGGGCGCCCGTGCTTNGGAGAGACCATTGGTAANTCAAAAGGTCNTGGTGCNATTAGAAGATCTTCTTCTTCTTCTGCATCCACCCATTCNACTACCCCGTTTGAGACTAAATCNNCAAAAGTCCATTCTCCGGATNTTATCATTTCTANATGGTCTTTTGATAGAACCAAATCNCCATCTTCCAAAACCAAGAGNGGNCTTAGTATTCGACCNCTGTCAGTATTGATGAAAACATCTCTGTTTGCCCCGTCGTAGCGTATGCTAACTTCNNGNCNAATTCGNCCCTGACGCCTTCGACGCTTGAATTGATTAACCAATTTAGAGGCGTTTTTGTGTAATCCGAAAATATCACCGTTGACGTGAACTCGGAATCCTTCAGCCCACCCTGCAGGTGAGGAATCGACACCTGCTTCACTCAGGAGTTGTTTTACCTCGTTTTCGTGAACTTCTTCGGAGACGTCAATCATTTGAGAGGCGTTCTTTACAAGTCCGCAATTCTGTCCTTCCGGAGTTTCGTTAGGGCAGAGCCTACCCCATTGAGTAGGGTGTAGATCTCGGGCTTCAAAATGTGGTTGGCTACGAACTAAGGGGCTGGTAACCCTTCGCATGTGGGACAGAGCAGCAAGATAGGTAGTGCGATCCAGTAGTTGACTGACACCGCTGCGACCTCCAACCCAATTTCCGGTCGCTAAAGCGTGCATAATTTTCTGAGTGAGAACATCAGGTCGTAGGCAAGCGTTGATGCGTAGCTCGCGCTTTCTGTTGTGATGACGCTCTAGTTGATACTTGAGGTCGCGTGCAAGTTGCTGTAGACTGACTCGGAATAAATCTTCAACTAAGTCTCCGGCTAGTCTTACTCTCTTGTTGGCATAGTGGTCCTTGTCGTTAGGGTCTTGATCTGTAATTGCCATCTCAAGTACTTGACGAACTATTCGACCTAGGAAAATCGCTTTCTTTTCACGGTGTTCGGGTCCTGAACCAAGGTGTGGAAGCAGTTCTTTGTCCAACAAATTTTGAATTCTTGCCTCACGGTACTCCTTTTGCTGACCAGCGGCAAACTTCTTCTCTAGCCATTGCAGAGCTTCTTCAGAGGTTTCAACGTTGTATTCTTCATTGTCTTTGACATCATTGAGATTCGCAACAGTATACTTCATTGCTTCGGCAGGACCTGCAATTGCAGTGAAAATTTCCTTATCATTCTCCATTCCTAGGGAACGCATTAGTAGAACAACAGGGATAGGCGTTGTGCCCGCACTTGGGATCTTCACCATTAGCATACCATCACGGCGCTTCTCTATGTTCAGTGGCTTTCTGACCCCGTCTTTTTGGGAGAAAATTTTCGCGACTTCAGTTTCATGAGCATATTTCTTGTTTTTCTCAACTGTAACTCGGTTCGGCGCTAGATCCTCCATTGAGATTAGCACTCTTTCTGTACCGTTAATGATGAAGTAGCCACCAGGATCCAGGGGGTCTTCTCCTGCTCTGCGTAGCAATTCAGTTAATCTTTCAGCATCTTCTGTTGAGGTATGAGGCGATAACTTTCTATCGTCATCAGCACATAGGTGAGAGATATGGTTAGCGTGAAGGTTACACTGAGCGGAACGAACCATAATTGGTAGGTTACCTATGTGAACTCTCTCTTCTATATCCGGAGTTGGTTTGTCGTCACGAATAATTTGGAAATCGAGGTGTACAGGAGAGAAGTATGTTAGTTTCCTGAGTCTGCATTCTAACGGAGTAGCGGGGTGTTCAGCNCCATTGGCTTCACGAATTGTCGGGCGCCCCAAATGGATGTTTTTCATCCTGATTACTATCTCTTTGTCTAAAACGTCAAGTTTGATGATTCCACCATCATCATCTTCTACGGGTTCGTCGGTTCCAATTCGTATGTTACGTACGATTTTTTCCATTCGACTCAATTTGCCGTCTGACGCTGGGATACAGTCATTGTAGGATGCTAATTGGTGGTTAACTAGGCTTCTTTGGTGAAAATAACTCTCTACGATTTCCTTCATTTTGTCAACTCCTCAAGCACTCTCCACGATTAGTCTGTATGCGGTACTAGAACCAGCAACTCGACTGTATCGAACAACTCGGACTACTCTATTTGCAAGCCATCCTGCTGGTAAATCGTCTACCTCGGTTTCTACCTTCTCTTTGATGGCTTGAACTGCAGGATCTGTAATTAGAATCTTGGGCAACAATTCCTTGGCAATCCTAATCCCTCCTTCGTTATCGGGCACTTCTAAGCCCCAGTACGACAATACTGCAGACTCGTCCTCTTGTGGCACTAATTCGTGGTGAGGGACTAATAGGTGATTCAAGACATTGAATCTGTCATCTCCTTGTGGAATATCATCTAATTCTAGCGCTTTCCTCGAGATAGTAATTCGGCCAGAACGGCTACGGCGACGAGAGGTGTTGTGTTCTCTGATTATGGACATGATATTCTCGAGTGTTGCGTCACTCATCGCTACTCCAGTTTTCTCAGATACTTCCTCGACGGTCATTCTCTTGATTGCATCCATGTTAGCGTCGTCTGCGAGTTTGTGTGCATGTTCTGCGTCGATGCCCAACTCGATTAGACGCTTTTTTGTAGAACTCTTAACTGCCATTTGCGCCGCCCCAAAACCCAGAAAACCGTGGGCCTGAGGCTTGGTCAGGCGGGCCTGGAGGGATTCGAACCCCCGGCCACCGGGTTAAAAGCCCGGCGCTCTACCTGACTAAGCTACAGGCCCATGGCTAATGCTGGGCTGCCCGACGACCTAAGGGGTGTTTAAGAAAGTGACGGTCTATGCATTGCATAGGCAGGGCTGGACCACTTGCCCTCTTCGGACCGGAGAGGGCGGAATGGAGTAATGACTAATCGAGATAAAGGTTTGCGAAATTTGGTGATTAAATGGGCAGAAGTGAGATATCTAGAGAGGTTGAGTACACCTCTTCTACTCAATCCAAGGTGTGTGACTTTAGAACCAAAGAGGGGGTATCCCTCAAATTGACAATCCCCCCGACCGTCTACCCTCCCAGAAGAGATACAGAACTCTTACTTGAGGGGTTAAATCGGATTCAAATGGAACCCGGGGAATTGGTTGAGATTGGATGTGGTTCTGGAGCTATTACGATAGTAAAAGCGCTGGAAGACTGGAAGGTAACTGCCTTTGATGTTAATCCATTGGCTGTTGCTGCATCCAGAGGAAACTCAGAAGCTGCAGGAGTGAACGATCGAGTCACGGTAGAAGAAGGAGGTGTTGGGGAAGGAAATTGGAACCTTCCTGTAGCAGACATAGTTACATGGAATCTACCCTATTTGGCACCAGATTTTGAAAACACTCTTGGGCCAATGGAAGAAGCCGGTTTGTCTGATGAAGAAGAAAAAGGATGGTCCGAAAAATTACTCCATATCGCGAATGACGAACGCCACAATAGAACGATATTCGTACTTCTTATGAACACCGATTCAAATCCAAAAAACTCACCANTTACATGGCTAAGAAATGGGTGGTCGCATAGAACCTTGGCCATTGATAGAGTTGGGGATGACACCTTGGAAGTTATTGCATTTTGGAGGCCCGGATATGATACTAAGCCAGTTGTCGAGGAGAAAACACATTCAACAATGGATGATGCAAGGAAATTACCTAAAATTGGTTGGCAACGAACTCTATCTTTTGAACAGACAAATGGNAGGGGAAGGAGAGAGTCAGTTTGGCATTCTAATCAGGGCGACATGACAGCATCATGGAGCATTGAGTTTAGTGAATTAAATCGATGGCCTCCTGGGCTATTACAGGTGTCGATTGGTGCATCAATTAGTGAAGCCTTGGGAGTGGAATTAAAGTGGCCTAATGACTTATTTTTCCAAGGGAAAAAATGTGGAGGCATCTTAATTGAATCTAGCAACTACGAAGGAGTAATCAGAATCGGAGTCGGATTGAATAAACGGAGAGGGAGGTTTCAAGATATCACTTATTCAGGTTGGACAGATTATTTTGATGAAATCGATACTTTAGAGATGTTCAAAATTATTGATGCATCCATTGCATCAATTTTAGATTCAACGCCGCCAATAGAATGTCCCGAGCCTGAATTTTGGAAGCAGAAATCTTGGGAAAAATTAAGTGAATCCATATCCCGAGGTGTTACTACCAAATTAGGTCAAGAAAACGTGAATGTTGTTGGCCTCTCAGGAACAGGGAGCTTGAAGGCATATTCAAGGACTAATCAGTACGATATCACGGATATAGATAATTTTTCCTTTACTTTCTAGGAGGTCTTGTAAGGCCCAAACGTTGTCTGACCAATCGAATTTTGCCAGAAGTTGTCAATGTGTCAATTATCGTGTTTGAGGCTAATTTTTCTCTGGCATAATCGTTGTATTCAAGTTTCAACCGAATGATAGCTAGCGTATCCGATTCCGAGGAAATAGAATCGAATAGTTTGAAATCGATATCAGGTAAATTTTCAGCAATAATTTTGCTAGTGGAACCTCTCGATAAATCGCCTCGATCTATCCTTAAACCTAGCCAACGAAATTTACCCCGTAAGGCTTTGCTCTGCCGAGCCATGCAGCCGCGAATAGGGCTACCCTTAACGAGTTCTCGCTCAATCAAACTGTGGTTTAGGGCTACAAAATGCCACTAACTACCGCAACTAACCGTAGCCTACCTACCATTTCATCACTTGCTCGTGCCCCCAGAATTACCTGACAATCGGGGTGCAAAGAACTGACCAACGATTCACTTAACTGGTTAAGATGAGATAAGGTCATATCGGGACCCCCCTCAACTTGGATAAGACAACCCTTGGCACCTGAGACATCTACTTCAGTAAGTGGAGAACGTCTGGCCAATTCCACAACCTGAGAAGGATCTACCACACTGCCTGTACCTACAATTAGAGTAGCTCCACCCTGATGTTCTACGACAGTTCGAAGATCCATCAAGTCTAGATTGAGTTTACCAACTTTGGCGAGAGTTGTAACAAGGCCTTCGACTAAATCTTGAATCCATCCTGACCCGGATTGCCAGTCCTCATCTCTTTCCCTCGCATACCATGCCAGTCTTTCCATACTGACGCGTATGCAGACATGTGACTGGTTCTGTAAAGCAGGTAAGGCTGCATTTGCTATTGCACTTCTGAGAGGTTGTTCAGCGAATGGAAGTCCTGCTATTGACATAACGATACAATTCCGTGAGCGAGCCATTCTTGCCAATTCGCTGGCTGCTCCTGAACCTGTACCGCCCCCCAANCCAGTCATTACAAACATTAACTCGGCCTTTTCCAACAAGGGTTCTATAGCCCCAAGACCCTCAGTTAATCGGTGAGCCGCGAGGCTAGGTAACGCAGCGGCGCCACTACCGTCGCCAATTGCATCTAAGTGTAGGCAATGCGCTTGTCCAGAACCTCGGAACGAGGTTTCATCAGCATCAATTAATAGAAGATCGGACTGGTCAGAGCACTGTTCGTGCGCCGCCACAGCCCATGAACATCCAAGACCACCGACTCCTGCTATGAGTATCGCACCCTCATGCATACTTGTCGTTGGAGAACAGACGTGCCTTCAAACTGCGGGTCAATCATATGTGAGATAGCGGCGATATCTCCTTCTTTCATCTCTCGCCCAAGCATTGTCAGGCTCTATCTGGAGAACTAGGTCGTAATATTCAACAGCCTTCTCGAACTCTGAGAGATATCTCCCATTCATGTGACCTAAATTGTTCAGGACAGGTACGCAGTTTGGTTGAATCTCCAACATTGCCAAAAGAATCTTCTCAGCACCAGATATATCCATCCTCTCCATTTTCTCTTCAGCCTCATCGAGAGATGAAATTTGTTCATCAGTTAGGCGGTAAATATTCTTCCACACAGGCCCGGCCATGATTAGAACGAAGGAGTCTCTGGGTTTGAGTTTTGTCGGTCTAAGTTTGGTGTAGATATATCTGGATTACGGGGCCGACCCCGAAGGGGTCAAACTGAAACCTTGATAGCCCTCAGACCGCTGGAATGAACCACAGACAGAGGTCGAATGATGAGAGCGCATCTACCGACCTTTCACCGACTCGTAGTTCTGGGCTGTTTTGCCATATTATTAGCCGGTTCAACTCAAGGATATTCAAACGGCATAGGTGGCGATGAAAACGGGGATGGGGATGTCGCACTCGCCGGGTGCACATGCCACAATGAATTACCAGACAACTCAGTGACTGTGATATTAGACGGACTCCCCTATCATTACTCAGCAGGCACAACCTATCCCCTTACCATTCAATTGATTGGAGGGCCAGAAATAGACTCAACTTCGAACACCGGAGGCTTTGCAATGAGGGTAAACGCAGGCCAGTTAGCAGCAGCTGAAGGATTCGAAAATCAGGTTCAGAACTGGGATGAGGATGAAACCAGCCTAACCCACACAGGTTCAGGGGCTGAATCATCCGATAGGTCTTGGATGATTACTTGGACCGCGCCACAAACAGGAACCGGAGCAGTCACGATATGGTTGGCGGGAAACTCCGTAAATGGGGATGGCATTCCTAGCGAGCTTGATAGGTGGAACCGCCTATCTGTGTCTATCGAAGAAGGGGATGACACAGGTGAGACCAGAACCGTGTTCAGTGGAAATGGAGAGATTGAACCACCAGCTCCAACCGAAACTCATGTAGATCTTCATCACATGGGGGCTAAACTTAGAGCACACTGGCTTGGTCTGCTTGGGTTTGCAGCCGTTATTCTAGTCATTCTATTCTGTGGATTATTCTTAAGATATGGATTCTCGAGACATTATGTTGGAAGAAGTAACCTGCTTAAGTTGCGAATTAAGCATCTAAAACGAGGCGATCAACTATGAGAGACGATGTCGTCATGAAACTTCTGCGCGAGGTAAAGGCTGGCAAGGTTAGTGTCGAAGATGCCAGAGATGCACTATCTGATGTCGAATTGAGTGAAGATGCATACCAGAATGCAGTTGATCATGGCGTATTCAATGAACCAGAACCGGGGACAATAATTCGCGCAAGTATTTCTCCATCGAGTGATTCGTGGCTGGTCATCATCTTTGCAATGTGGGGGATACTATGGACCTTATATTGGGCTGGAACCCTCTCCTACGGATTGTACAATCATTGGGATCAACAGCGCTTATCCTTCCATCTCGCAATGACTCTTCTAACTGTGATTCTGATGGGAATAGTTTACCTGAGATTTGTAATGCCTGACGTAATTATTGTCAAGCACAGAAGAAACAAATACATTACTTCAAACGACACGGAAGCATGGAAGCAATACGAGGTATGATTTATGGCGCGAAGATTTCGACTGAGACCACTTCCTAGCGATGAGGAACAATGGTGGGAAGAATCGAACCCGACCATCGACCGAAGGGAGTTTATGCGTCATTCATTCAACACTGCAGCCGGAGTCATCACCATGGCCAGCCTTGGTAGTATCGGGTTCGCCTCATTGCTAATGGGGACTGCCGATTCATCCGGTGGAGATTCAGCGGTCAGATTTTGGGTCCCTACCGGTGCAGAAGATTCCGCCTGGTACGGTGATAGACACCTTGAACCTATGAATTACTCAGCATTTGTAGAAGCAGCAGCAAACAGTGCAACTGGTATGTCCGGAGCCCAAGGTGTATGGTCTGGAATGCCAGTCAATGTAGCGTATGTTCCACACCAAGAAAATGTCTCCAAACCTGCCACCACAAATGTACCTAGGTTCCAATTTATGGACGGGTATAATGAGAGTGGAAAATATATCGGAAGTGGTTACGAACTAGAAGAGGACCCAGACTATGCCTCATTGTCTATTCATGATAATCTAATCCTGATTTTCTCACGATGTACCCATCTATGTTGTATTCCAGGCTGGCAACTGGTTCAAAATGACTACACAAATGATCAGTGGACACCAGGTGCAGTTGATGCAGGTGGAAACAAATTATTCTGTATTTGCCACTCTAGTAGATTCGACCCAACAGCCATAGAAAAGAACCGTAGCAGAAACAGGTCTACTGGAAAGGAGTTTGACTTCATTGGAATTCGTAGAACCGGAGGTCCTGCACCATATGGATTGCCGCTAATTCCTTGGGTCAAGTCCGGAGATATTATCGAAGCCTTACCAGACTTCATCGATTGGTATACATATTGCGACTGAGGTGAAAAAATGTTACAATTTTGGTTTTTATGGTTATTCATCGCACTCATTGTCGTGCTCGTCGCGTTCACACTCAGAAAGGAGCGGGACGATATGCCAAGAAAGGATATTCTGAGGGCTGTTGAAACCAGTGCTGGAAGTATGGGTCTCGCTGAGAAAACATTCCTCTGGGCTTTTTCATGGCTTGACACCAGATTCAGAATTCAAGATTATTGGGGGATGAGTAGAGATGCCTACTACAGCGTCCACAGACAAATGCCTCTCACACATGCTGAAAAATACAAACTACGAATTATTTGGTACTGGTACCCACTATACTGTTTGGGTGGAATCTCCTTCCTTGCCTTCGTAATTCTCGTAATTACCGGTTCAATTCTAGGACTATACTATGTGCCAGGAGGAGAAGGAGACCCTACTCCTGCTTATTCCTCAATGGAGTTCATTATGACTCAATTGCCATTTGGTTACATCATTCGATCCATCCACCATTGGACTACACACTTCATGGTTGCAGCAGTCTTCCTGCACATGTGCAGGGTGTACTTCACTGGAGCATACAGAAACCCTCGAGAGTTGAACTGGCTAATCGGTGTGGCTTTGATGTTCTTCACTATCTTCTTCGGATACTCAGGATATCTACTACCTTGGGATAGCTTAGCCTTCGGAGCAGCAACAATTGGAATCAACATGGCTAACTCAACTCCTTTGATTGGAGGATGGATTGCTACCGCAATGTTTGCTGGTACATCTCTTTCGGGTCAAACTGTAACACGAATGTACTTCCTGCATGTGTTCATTTTGCCAGTAGTTGTAACTACGCTGATTCTAGCTCACTTATTCATAGTCTGGGTGCAAGGAATTGCGGAGCCACATTGATTGGAGGGTTTTGACATGGGAATGATCGATAGATTTGGGCGCATAGCAGATACTTATGTCCAAGAAAAAAGTAGTCTTTTGGAATCCGAACAAGAGCGACGTCGAGTACATATGGGCCATGCGTTTTGGCCTACTGAAGTATTGCGAGACTCAATCATTTTCGCTTCTATGTTGATGGTATTGTGTTTCTATTGTTGGCTAATTCCACCCCCACTACACAGCGCTGCCGACCCATTTGCACAAGCTGGGTTCGTTTTCCCAGATTGGTACGTTCTATTTTCCTACGGTTATTTGCGGTGGGGAGAATACCTACCTCAATTCGTCATTCCAGCAGGGCCTATTGGAGAGTTCCTAGGTTCACCAGTAATCTCATGGAACGCAGCATGGTGGGGTGCTGCACTAACTGGAATCCCAGTAGGTATTCTAGCACTACCCCCTTTCCTACCTGGCCGTGAAAAGAGAGGTGTTGAAGACCCATGGTTTGCTACTGCAGGAGCAGTCTATCTGGCGCACGTTTGGTTTATCTCAGTATATTCCATCAATATCTTCCTCGAACTTTATGCCAAAGATAGAACGGATTATTGTTGGGCGAACTCGAAACATATTTTCGATTGTGGTAGACAGGCTCCTTGGACTGCAGAAGTATTCAACGCAGTCCCATGGATTCTGACTGGAATATTCATCTTCGCAGTACTATTCTTCTGTATCAGATGGTTCCTAGTCAATTCAATTGGAGCTAGATTGACGCCCTCTATGGGCAAGCAAGTTGCAGTTGGTTCTCTAATCCTTGCAGTGCTAATTTCCGCTGTAACCTGGCCGATTTACGAAGGTGGATTTTGGGACTATGGCGGTCTAGGAGCAATGGATGATATCGAAGAATTGGAAACCATGCGTGGACAACCATCGGACACTCTAGTGTATTATGGAAAGGGAGATGATTGGGGGGATTGGGAAGATGAATGTCTGACTTTCTCTGAATCATCAGACCTGGGAGTTTGGGATACTTTGGATGAAAGTTATGACCCCGAAAAATGGTGCGTTATCCCCGCAGTACATTGGTCTAATTGGGGCATATATCAACCAACTCAACGCCTGATTATTGATTTCGAAGGATTCAACGATCACTCGTTTGATGGGAAGAACTCAGGCGGCGAATCGGATGAATATATTGGAACAAGTGATGGAAGTAGTATCAGTAAATCATGGAGTGATGTAATCGAGATTGAGGATTTAGGATTGTCATCTGTTTTTGTCGATGTGGGTTGTAACTTCCGGACCACTACAAGGGGTGCAGGTACTCATACCCAAGAATTGACACTCTCAAACGATGCCGGAAACATCCTATGGTCTACAGACGGCTCTTGTGACAGTACGACACTAAAACTAGCCCCGGGTACTTATCTACTGGATTACCAAGTAACATCAAGCGGTGTTAACGAATCAGTCAGCATGATCACGGACTACTCCGCTACTGCTTTCCAGCCACTTCTACTCGATGATAATGGTGCTGCAGTAAACAGAGCAGACCTCCCAGCAGGCTCAGAGTTGTCTGCAATGACTTTGGAAAATCCAACATTTGAGAAGAATCCAAAGAGTTTGGATGCTAAACTTACATATTCTATATTCGTTCCATGTTTAGGTGTTGGTGCCATAGTATTCTTCCTCATGCGAAGCATGGCTAGAGGATACGAATGGGAAATGAACAAGTGTTACGGCTGTGATTTATGCGACGACGCATGCCCTGTTAGATTGTTCAACGGTGGTGATAAACTGAACATCATCTACAACACTTGGAACAATGAGGACGACGGTGTTCCGCTGTATTCCTGCCTTACGTGTACAGCCTGTACAAACGCTTGTCCTCAATTAGTAGACTATGACTCATACGTAGATATTCGACGTAACCTAATCGTTGGCGGGCCTCCTGCAGCTGAAATACCTCACACAGTCCTTCAAGCAGTATTGGCTGCAGAAGCAGAGGAAGATGCTGATGTCGAATTTATACCAGTTGAAGAATATCCTATAGATTCAAGCGTTGGATACTATCCTGGATGTGTAGACTATATCGATCAAGAAATGATATTTAGTCATGTAAATGAGGGAGAAATGAACCTTGGTGAGACTACTTCTGCTGCTTTCACTATCTTCGAAGAGATGGGTAAGGACGTGACCTACCTAGGTAGAGATTTCCTCAAGTGCTGTGGTCACGACCAAAAGTGGCAAGGTATGACCGAGGTTTTCGAGAAGCTTAAGGCATACAACCAGAAGAAGCTTGGAGAAAGTGGAATAGACACATTGGTTACTTCTTGTGCAGAGTGTTTCCGCACCTTTGCTATGGATTACGAACTAGATGAAATGAAGGTCATGCACACCACAGAATACCTAATCGAAAATGGATTCGAAATGGATTTAGCAACTTCCGAAGATGTTACAGTCACATATCACGACCCTTGTCGCCTCGGTAGACAGATGAATATCTATGAGGAACCTAGAAACCTGGTAAAGGCAGTTGATGGAGTAGAACTAGTGGAGATGGAGCACACTGGCGAGGATGCTCTATGCTGTGGTGTATCCAGTATGATGTCCTGTAACGAAAACAGTCGCGCTCTAAGACTACAAAGATTCGACGAAGTGAAAGCAACTGGTGCTGAAATCATGCTTACCAGTTGTCCAAAATGCGTCAGCCACTTTGAATGTCTAAAGTTCGAGGGCGATCCTCGACATGACTTCGAAATTCTCGATGTGGTGTCCTTCCTTGCTAGACAAATCGAAGCAAAGAAGTAGGCGTGAGAGGGTTGACTACGGTTGACAGTGATTGGGTCTTTGGATTCATGATAGGACCATTAGCCACACTAACAGTAGCAATAAGTCTGTCATGGAAGGCCGCCTGGATAGGTATGGTTTGTGATTTAATCATTGGATTCTTCTTGATTTTAATCGCTCTTGGATATAGAAGACCCAATATGGCGAAGGGAACATTGGTAGGATTTTGTGTCGCTCTTCTCATTTCTATACATCCACTTTGGCTGACCTTTTTCGCTTAACATGTTTTGATAAGTCAAGGCAGGTAGCATGGACTAGAATGACAGGCGGACTAGACCTAGCGGCCCGTAGGGCTCGGGAACAAAAGCGCATACGCATTATGATGAATGCAATGCGTGCTGAGGAACGGGCTAAGCTAAAGGGTGGCGAGGATGCAGTTGCCTGGGTAAAGGAAGAATTATGCATTGGATGCGATCAATGCACAATCGTTTGTGATGATGATGCCATTGAACTATATGACACTCCATTAGCAAGTCCAATAATGGACGTTGATGTTAATCGTAAGGCAAGGGTCCTGAGAGACCCATGTACAGGGTGCAAATTATGTGTTCTCGCTTGCCCTACTGATGCAATCATAATGATAGATAGGTGATTAAATGGCTAAGGAAGACCCCGTGAGATTTGGTGCAGAATTTGGTCCGAAGAGAACCGAGAATTCAACTGGTGTTTCTCTGTCCACGTTCAAGAATTTAGTTTGGATCTCAAATTTAGGAGGCTTGCTGCTTTGTGCCATAGGGCTAGAATTAATTGTAGTTCAACAACAGGGTTATTGGGGATTAGGAGCAATTGTTGCAGGTGTTATTGTAGCCCTTTTTCCCTCAAATTATGAGATAGTAGGGATGGAAGCGATTCAAGAAGGCCTAGAGAATAATCCTGATGGAACCCCTGAAGGGGATGTAAAGTCAGAACAATGGTGGAATGAGTCAGACGATAATCTAAAGGACTCAAAACAATAGCAATTAGCGTGGCTCAAGACTGGTTTCCTTCACCCTTAGGTCCAATTAACTTCGAATCAAATCGAGATGGTTTGGTGAAGATTGGCTGGGGGGAAGTGGTTAGGAAGAATCCTGAAGATGCAACTATTGAAACTACTAGGAAATGGATTACTAGTTATTTTGAAGGAGTCACCGTAGAATTGCCATGTATAGACGATAAAACATTGACTAAATTTCAGAGAAATATACTCATGCATTTGAGAGATAATACGACAATTGGTGAAACGATAACTTACGCTGAACTAGCGGAATCTGCAGGGCATCCCTGCGCAAGTAGAGCAGTTGGTTCTGTAATGGCGATGAACCCATGGCCTATTCTCATACCTTGTCATAGAGTTGTTCGTGGGGATGGAATTATTGGAAATTACAGTGGTCTGGGCGGAACGAAAACTAAAACTCGATTATTGATTCACGAAGGCCGAAAATTTGACGGAAATGGAAAATTAGTTTATTGAGGCCAAGGCCCTACGTCGTCTAGAACATCCAACAGATCACCTTTCCTTGGTCTAGATCCTGATTCGGTGAGATGCATAGCATGGAAGATTCTCAATCCAATTGCCATGTCAGGTTGTGACATCAATTGTTTATTCAGAATGCCATATTCTGTGGCCCATTCCTGTGCTCGATTAGACAAAGAGTTGATTATTTCAGAAACTAAAGTTGGGCTTGTTGCCGTACCAGCGGGTAGTTTTGGTCGTCTAATGATTTCTTTCGGTAAACTCGTTAGATCGGCGGCAGCCCTAAGCGCCATCTTTTCATCACTCTTAGATAAGCGCCAAGATAACGGTAATTGATTCGCAAGTTTTGCATGACTCATTCCAAGGAAAGGCACCCTGGCTTCTATGGCCTGAGCCATAGAATGCCTATCTCCTAGCCTAAGTTGAAAATTCGACATTTGGCCTCTATTTTGTTCGAAATCTAATGTTTTTCTGAGATTGGGGAAATTATCTTCTGGTGATATGCTTTCTGACGACCATGGCTTTCCAAGACCTCTGTCTTTGTCTGAAATTGATATTTGCCCTGATAATTTAAGTCTAGAACTAATCATTTTTGAGTGACGTGATAAGTTGCGATATCTAGAGTAACCAGCATGTAATTCATCAGCCCCTTGTCCACAAAGTGCGACTGTAACATTCCCCTTCATTTGTTGAAAAACCGATTGCCAAAACATGACGGTTATGTCAAGATCTTCTCCATTCCAAACAAAGTTAGGTAGTTCCTTCCACATCGTATTTTCATCCATAATATGGACGTGATGTCCTAAGTCTTGATTTTCTGTAACCATAACCGATGCTTGTAAATCGACATTATCCTCACTATCTGCAACAGTCCAGCATTCGGGTGTTGGTTTTCCTACAGAATCTGCTGCATCATGAGCCAAGGCGGCCATTAAACTGGAATCTAAGCCTCCTGAAAGTACAATCCCAACAGGCACATCAGCCATCAGACGGTCTTGGATTGAGTCGGTGAGGCTATACAATAGTTGAGAGGCATTGTTAGATGGGTTCCAATTATCTGAAGGATTAACTTGAGGCTTCCAATATCTCGCGACACCTGTCAAGGTTGCTTTACCTTCTACTATCGACCAAGTCTCGATAGTTCCAATCCCTACTGATGTGACGCCTAGAAATAGTGTAGTTTGGTCTAATGGATATTCGTAGGCTAATCTAACTGCAAGGGCTGTAACATCTGGTTTTGGTGAAAAATCAGAATGCCCCCTGAATGCCTTTACTTCCGAACCAAAAAGTAAGGTGCCATCAGATAATTGAGTTCTGACTAATGGCTTAATTCCAAATGGATCTCTACAAAGAATCAATTCATTAACTGAGGGATCCCAAAGGGAAAAACCCCACATTCCGTCTAATTGAGAAACCCATTCTACATGTTTCTGAGCAGGATTATCCCCTGATTTGCAACCCCAAGCATATGCCCTGTGTAAAGCTAAAATTGTCTCCGAATCGCCAGCTGTTCGAAATGGGTAATCCTGTAATTCAGATTTAATTTCTTTATGATTGTAAATTTCACCATTAGCCACCATCACACAACCATGATCGCTGTGAATCGGTTGATGAGAACCACCTAGGTCAATAATTGACAGTCTGGCATGTGAAAAAGCGACTGAACCACCAGTATTGTCTACATAGGAATGGAAGTCNCCTGAACCATCAGGGCCTCTATGGCCTATNGCACTGGCCATTGAGATAGCATCGTCCAGGCTACCGTTTCCAAGTAAGCCAACAATACCACACATAATCACACCACACAGGAAGTTACATCTTCAAATGATGTGGTGGAATACAAAAAAGTTAGCAACCCAATTTCAAACAGGGAAAGCGATGAATATCGCAAATGACGCTACTGAGGCTAGAGCCCATACAAATAGGTAGAAATTTTGTGACAGGGGTGACTCTACTATCCCTTCTGACTTCTCTGACTCGGCCATATCTATCANCCATCGCAGAATAATTCGGGTTGTAAATGTGACTCTCCAAAAACTAGATTTTCGGCATAAGAGANGCCTACTTCACAATAGCCAGTGAATCAATAATAAAGGGATAAGCGGGAATAAAATCATTGTAGCATTATCATCTATCCAACTAACTCTAGGCACTTCACCTGCAACAGTAAGAGGCGCTAGAAACAAAGCAGCAATCAATGGGGTAGAAAACAANGTAACTGATACCATCCAAACTGCATATGAGACCAAAAGGCCGACAATAATTGCCGTCTTCATCCCTTTCTTAGCCCTCTTGACCTCACCCATAATCGGATCGACAAAGGTCAAACCGCAAATTAACGGGATGGTATATTTTCCAGCCTCTAGACCTTCTCCCTCCTGAGGTGCTAAAATAAGTGCGAGGCATACAGCAAACGCNCCCCAACCTAAGGCACTAATTTGGTTTGCTTCATATTCTCTCTGTCCAACGATTACGATTTTCATTTTCACTCGAATTGCTTCAACTACTACAAAGAAAAGCAACACTGAGATAACAAATTCACGAGGAGTGAGATTTACCAATCCAGCAATTTCATCTCCCCAAAGGTAGTATGCGAATGGAATAATACACATTGCAATATGCGTACCTCGACGAAACCAGTGACCTCCTTTTCCTCCAACAGAATGCTTGGCGTGATCGATATCAACTGGTATCTCACTCATCAATCAACCATCCTTACGAATACTATCCACTGCTTCAGCCAAAGTTAC
Organism: Methanobacteriota archaeon; assembly: GCA_002685415.1. GTDB lineage: Archaea > Thermoplasmatota > Poseidoniia > Poseidoniales > Thalassarchaeaceae > MGIIb-O1. Next base: position 4,838 of record NYXO01000001.1, on the reverse strand, counting down.
ACTTCCTTTTTCAAGGGCTTGCAAAATATCATTCAATTTGGGTGATGTGAGCAGGGCTGAATCCCAAGCCGAAATTAAACGTTCACGAACTCTAAGTCTTTCTCTTTCATGAGAAGTTGTAGTTTTTACGAGTTCATCGATCAATTCCTTAACACCCGTTCCTGAAAGAGCAGATACCATAAGAACATCAGGAGTTGATTCGTCTTCTACAACAGACAAGGCCGATCTCACCGCGTTTGCAGCTCTTTCCGCTTCTGGCAAATCTGATTTGTTAATTACTATCAAATCTGCAAGTTCCATAATTCCCGCCTTCTCAGCTTGGATAATATCCCCTCTGTCAGGTCCATCTACTAACAGTATACGATTTGCGAATGCTACTACTCTAATCTCAGATTGTCCTGCCCCTACAGTTTCGATTAGGATATTTTTCCAACCGCATTCGGATAGGATATCTACCATGGGGGTTAAACAATCCATCAGTCCACCAGGATGATTTCTGGTAGCCAGTGAACGTACGAATACTAGGTCTGAAGAATCTGCATTTGTCATCCTCATCCTATCTCCAAGAAGTGCACCTCCACTTCTAGGAGATGAAGGATCAACGGCAAGGACTGCTACAGACTCACCTCGCTCAACCCAAACATCAATCATTTTTCCTATNAGAGTTGATTTTCCAACACCAGGGGGTCCTGTTATGCCTAGAGAAGAACCAATACCACGTTCTAGTGGAGAATTATGACCCTCTTCGACTAACGTAAGGAGTTTCGANAGGGAACGACGATTCCCAGACCGAGCTTCTTCCAGTAGGGTATCTAATTGGTTCACCAATGCCACCCTGCCTCTTCTCCAACCCCAACTGGGTCTCCGGATTCAGAGCGTTCTTCCATGGTAGTTAGGAATTCAAGTATCTCTGAGGATGTTGTACCTGGGCCAAATATTGCTCTAACCCCCTCCTCATACAGGCTTTTTCGGTCATGCTCAGGAATTATTCCGCCTGCAAATACGATTACATTATCCATTTGAGATTTCCTCAAACCTTCACAAACCTTCGGAATTAGGACTGAATGAGCACCAGATAGTGATGAGAGACCAACAGCTCCAGCATCCTCATCAACCACAATACGAACGATCTCATCTGGAGTTCTACGAAGNCCAGTATANATNACCTCATGACCNCCGTCCCGNAGNGCTCTTGCGATTACTTTAGCGCCTCTGTCNTGCCCATCAAGNCCGGGCTTGGCAACCACTATCCGCATGCTTTAGTCNTNCTTCCGACAACTGGTNCACNCTTCAATGAACCGATTGGAACATTTTGCTGTGTATTTATTCATTAGGAATGCTCATGGGCGNCTTTGTTTCGTNNTACNATTANTCATGTCAGGCGTGAAGGAACGTATNGATGACTTGCGTCGCCGAAAGGCACAGGCGGAAGCAGGCGGGGGGCAGAAGCGAATTGCTGCACAACACGCCCGTGGAAAGATGACTGCTCGTGAAAGAATTGAACAATTATTGGATGAAGATTCATTCGTAGAAGTAGATGGATTAGTTGAACACAGATGTAGAGATTTCGACATGGATAGAAACGTCATTCCAGGAGACGGTGTAGTATGTGGACACGGTACTATTGATGGAAGAACCGTGTATTGTTTCGCTCAAGATTTTACAGTTTATGGGGGTTCTCTAGGTGAAATGCATGGCCTAAAAATATGCAAAATCCTCGACATGGCGCTAAAGACTGGAGCTCCAGTAATTGGACTGAACGATAGTGGAGGGGCTAGAATACAAGAAGGAGTTGCTAGTCTAGGCTCGTATGCAGAGATATTTTTCAGAAATGTCAGAGCAAGCGGAGTCATTCCACAAATTTCTGTAATTATGGGTCCTTGTGCAGGCGGAGCGGTATACTCACCTGCAATCACAGATTTCGTGGTAATGGTTGACCAGACGGCTCACATGTTCATAACAGGTCCAGAAGTTATCAAGACCGTGACAAATGAAGAAGTTAGCTTCGAAGATTTGGGAGGTGCATCTACCCATGCAACTAGATCGGGAGTCACTCATTTTACCGCAGATAACGATGATGATGCCTTAGAACTAGTAAGAGACTTAGTGGCAATGTTACCTCAAAATAATCTCGAAAAACCACCAGTGAAGGTTACAACAGATCCTCTAGATAGAGCATGTGAGAGTCTGGATGGGCTGATTCCAAATGATCCAACCACACCATATGACATACTAGATGCAATCGAAGCAACTCTAGATGATGGTGCCTTCTTAGAGGTGCAGGCTGATTTCGCAAGAAATATAGTGGTAGGATTTGGAAGACTTGGAGGGCATACAATCGGAGTTGTTGCAAATCAACCGAAAGTGTTGGCGGGTTGTTTGGATATCGACGCCTCCGTGAAAGCTGCTAGATTCGTGAGGTTTTGTGATGCTTTCAATGTCCCATTACTTACTTTCGTTGACGTCCCTGGATTCTTACCTGGGGCAAATCAGGAATGGGGGGGGATTATTCGACATGGAGCAAAGTTACTCTATGCCTATGCCGAAGCAACTGTACCAAAATTGACAGTGATTACTAGGAAAGCATATGGCGGGGCATACGATGTTATGAGTAGTAAACACATTCGAGGCGATTACAATATTGCATGGCCTTCTGCTCAACTAGCGGTAATGGGTGCTGAAGGTGCTGTACAAATTATCCACCGCCGTAGAATAGGCTCTGCAGGAGACCCTGAGGGTGAACGAAAGCGATTAATCGATGATTATGAAGACACATTCGCAAATCCATATCGAGCGGCCTCACTGGGCTACCTAGATGACGTGATTCAGCCTAAAGAGACTAGGGCCAAGTTGACTAAGGCACTAGGGGCCTTGTTGGAAAAAGAGGAAATTAGGCCTGCTCGTAAGCATGGAAATATACCCTTGTGAGGCATAATATGGCTACGAAAAAAGATCGATTAAGGGCTGCTGCTATACTGGCAGTATTGCTAGAGGAAGCAGAAGGACAGGCATTACAATCTTCTGAAGGTAGGGATGGTGGAAAATCCTGGTCAAAAGACCACAGGCGGTCTCTAATTGGGCGAAGGAATCTGATTCGAGCCCGAACCCGTAGAAGTACCACCAGGTGATAATATGAAAAATCGCAAAGTCAAAGTCGACGGAGAGGAATACGAAGTCGAACTTGAAAAGCAAGAAGGAGTATGGAATGTTACCATAGAAGGTAAGAGTTTCAGAATAGAAATCGAAGGTGGTTCGGTTGGAGATCCGACAGGCAATAAACGGAAAAAAAAGGTTAGAGGGAAAAAATCTGGAACTATTTCCTCTACCATACCTGGTAAGATTGTCTCAATAGCTGTTGAAGAAGGCAATATAGTCTCTGAAGGGGATGTGGTAATGATACTAGAAGCTATGAAAATGCAAAATGAAATCCAAGCACCTCTCTCAGGAAGCGTGACTGCAGTTAATTGCAAACCAGGGGATAGCATCGAGGCAAATTCCCCATTGATTGTAATTCAACCCGAAGAAAAGAAAACGGAGTAGCACCTGAGGAAGACCCATGCCGACCTGCGATTATCCCGATTGTAAAGCCGAGGGGGAAAAAATCAGTCGACTTTCACCTGATGGATTCCTTGTAGCTACTGGGAAAAAGGCCTACTCATTCAGGGAGGCATATCGCCGCTTTCACTATTGTAAAGAACATCATGATGAATTGATGACTAATGTGTGGAATCGAGTTCGGTCCAAAGACGACAAAGAAGACGACCATGTCGCTCCTACAGCAATTTAGAATCAAATAAGACCTAGAGCGTCCTCAATTCTGTTCAATTCAGGTCCTGTGGAACCTGAGCCTACTAGGGCATCTGAATTACTGGCTACACATCCAGCCCCAACGTAAGGAGAACCAAAGCAGACTGTTCCAACCATAACTGGTACTTGCATGATTTCTGAAATTTTTTCTGCCTCCTCAGCAGATATGTCCGGATGAGCAAGAATACCTTGATTATTTGCAACAGTCATCGAACCAACGGTTTCCTGATTGGCTACTTTGCTTCTAAGGGTATCAACCTTCAGGACCTCACCAATCATTTCGGCACCAGGTCCAGGAATGACTGGACTAACTATTGCACCGTGGTCATTGCAAGTGACGAGATTTCCTGCAGCATTTACGCCACTCTCTAGAACTACAATATCTCCGAAGCTGGTTAGTTCATCAAGATCTGCCTCTGTTGCAATATCTGCTACTGCAAGTCCATTTTTGTTGCCACGTATGAGAGAACCTAACAAAGCTGAACCTCCAATTAAACATGGATGTAACTCCAAATCAAATGCAGATTGTAAATCTTCTACAGCGGGTCTGTCCAACGATGCTGGATGGAACAAGACATCACCAATGACACTCAGATACACTCCAACTTGAGCGTGTCCAAGTATGTCTCCGGTCGAGATTCCCATAGGCTCACCTGTGTTGTCCTGTATGTATGGCTTCGCCCATAGTGAATGAATGTTGATGCGGGGAGGTGAAAGAGAGTGGCACAGCGACGCAAGTTCCCGTGGGCTCTCGCACCACAGTACAGTAAACGACGCAGGAGGACTTGACTTCCGGGTTCGATATGGGACCGGGTATTACCCCTCCGCTTTGGCCGTGCACAACTCTCCTTCGAATTGGATTGGTGATAGAATCGAAATTGCCTATTGGACAGAGGCCCACAAAAAGTGTTAGTGTGGGCGAGTAGAAAGATGAATGCTCGGGGGGTTAGTGCAGCTGGGCTGAACACCTCGGCGAACCTCGGTGCTTACACCCGCTGTCTATCAAACTCGTCTTCTACGAGTCCCCTGAG
>NYXO01000062.1 GCA_002685415.1 Methanobacteriota archaeon | reverse complement strand
AAGAATTTGAAAAAATTCCAGATATTGAAAATAATAGGAAAGACTATGAAATTATATCCTATGAATGTGAGCTAGGTGATGCCATTGCATTTAATTACGCAACAATTCATGCTGCATATGGAAATAATTCAAATAATAGAAGAAGAGCCTTTTCTGTAAGATTTACAGGTGATGACGCTAGATATATAAAAAGGAAAGGTGAAATGTCTCCACCATTTCCAAATATTAATTTAAAAAATAATGAAATTTTAGATAGTGAAACTTTTCCAGTCTTAATTTCTTCTTAAAAAATANATTAAAGGAAGAGCAGTNGCGTACATTATNANACTATANATNGCTGCNGGTATTAAATAAACNGTACTTGCAAAGAAAGTNTTAGCTACTACAATTGCTAAAGTTCCATTTTGTAGCCCCACTTCCATTAACCAACATCTGAAAGTTTCTTTAGATGCATTAAAAGATCTCGATAGAAAATAAACAATTATCATCATTATCACATTGAGAAATAACATAACCAAACCGGCTTGAGCAAAATAACTAACAACATTTTCTCTTTGAGAAACAATCGCACCGAGAAGTACTAATGCAAATAAAACAATAGAGATGTTTTTAGCAATTTTCTCAAAACNGGATAAGAANCTACTTAATAAAACACCCAAAATTACGGGAATAGTTACAATTAAAAACATTTGAAAAGCGACGTTTAATAATGATTGACCTTCATTTAAGCCACCATAACCCAGAAGCGATAATGAAATTATTAAAATTACTGGAACAGTAATAACACAAAGAATGCTATTTATTGCAGTTAATGAAATAGATAAAGCGATGTTTCCTNTTGCATAAGATGTTAGAACATTACTTGTAACTCCTCCAGGAGCAGCTGCTAGGATCATCACTCCAATTGCAAGCTCAGGTGTTAATGGCCAAAAGAATACAATAATAAGTGCAACTATAGGTAAAATAATTACCTGAAAAAATAAACCTATTAAAAAATCTCGCGGTTTNAAAAAAACTCTAGTAAAATCTGAAAGTGATAATCCCAAACCAAGAGAAAACATAATGAATGCTAAAGATAGAGGTAAAATTACATCAGTTACAATTCCCATNAANAAATAANTATCATTTGTTTACTNAAAAAAAAATATATTATTTTGAAAATTAAGTCGAAAATTTTTCTAGCATTTCATTGGGAATTTTTGCAATTTTACCATTAAAAAAAACTGGTGTAATTAATATTTCCGAATCAACCAATAATTCTTCNTTCTTTTTAATTTGCTGATGAAACAATATTTTTACTTTAGAAATATTTATAATTTTTGTCGTAATTTTTAAAATATCCTCAAAATATGCTGGCTTTTTATAGTCTATCTTGCAATTCTTTACTACAAAATAGAATTTATATTTTTCTAGTATATTTTTGTGAGTGAAGCCTAAATTATATAAGTAATCTGTTCTTCCTCTTTCNAGAAATTTTAGATAATTTGCATAATAAACTCTTTCAGAAGCATCGGTATCTTCNTAATAAACTTTAATTTCTGTATTCATAAAATTGATCAATAAATTGATTTAAATTATCAGATATCTGAAAACCAATTCCATAATTTTCATTTAATTCTAGATAACCGTTAATAATTTGAAATGATGGATTTACTATTTTTGTTCTNAGATCATTTTCATTAATATCATATTCTAAATATCCATCAGGGTTTAAAGCTGACATAATATGAGCTGAAGAAATTAAACCAATAGCTCCTCCCAAATAATGTAACCATATTTTATTTTTTTTAATATTTTTACCTAAATCTAAGATGTCAGTGATACCTCCATAACGTGCTAAATCTGGTTGTAAAAACTGTATTTGTGTATCATTATCTAATTCATAAAATTTTTTTAAATAAATTAGATTTTCACCAAATGCTAAATTTTTGTGTAATTTGTTTAGTTGAACTATTTCAGATATNGAATGGTTTGCAGANATAGGTTCTTCTAACCACAAATAATTGAANTTTTTTAATTTACTAATATTTTCATGAACATTATCTAAGCTCCAAGCCTGGTTTACATCTANCATATATTTTTCATTAGATGCTATAGTTTCTTCAATAGAAGTTATCGCTTTAATGTCTTCTAAAATATTAAAACCAATTTTAATTTTAAATCTATCTATGCCCAAAAGTCGAGCTTCTTGAATTCTTTCTAAGTGTTCATCTCTGTTTATCCCACTTGCATAAACTTTAATTTTATTTTTGGATTGATCATTAATTAATTTGTTTAAGGGTTTTTTTTTAATTTTAGAAAAAAGATCCCATGNAGCACAATCTATGCCAGAAAAAATGTTTTCAAAAGCACCAAAGTCACCTGTTTGATTTTTAATTGAATTAAATTTTTCTATTAAAAATTTTTTAACACTTGAGGGATCTTCAAATTGAAAATTAATTAAAAAATCAATGAAATAGTCTTTTAAGATTTCAAATCTATATCGACCGCCGTGATTTGGAAAATTACACCATATTTCCCCTATTCCATAATTATTATTTTCATCATGAATTTCTATAACTAAAGAGGATCTAAATTTGATATTACCAAAAGATGAAAGTACAGGATTTTTGTTGTTATATTTTAATAAATAAATTTTGATATTTGTTATTTTGATCATTTATTTTTAATAAAATTAAACATTGATGTCCAATCTAGATCTCCAAATTCTTTTTTTGAAGCATCATCATAAATTTTCTCTGCTGCCTTACCCATATTTAGATCTAAATTTTGTTCAGATGCAAATTGAATAGCAAGGCGTAAATCTTTTAATGCTAAATTATTTTTAAAACCTGGAGATACATCATCTTTAAAAACTTTAGCAGGATATGTCAAATTCATGTGTCCCTTCCCGGCTGCAGTTGTGAGCATTAATTCAATAGCCATTTTTTTGTCTATACCTGATTTATCAGCTAAATTTAAAGTTTCTGCTGTCAATATATTTAAGGCAATGGACATGTAGTTATTTATAATTTTCATTTTACTACCTGAGCCATTTTCACCACAATAAACTATATCGCTTCCCATAGTTTCTAATAAATTTTTTATATTCTTAAATTCATCTTTATTGCCACCTACCATTATTAAAAGAGTGCCATCAATTGCATTCTGTACTAATCTTGCAACAGGTGCATCAAACATTTTTATGTTATTTTTGTTTAGCTCCTCATTAATAAAAATAGAATCATTAGGATTAATTGTACTCATATCAATTAATACAAAATTTTTATTATCTTGATAAATCAAACCATTTTTACCAAAACATACTTCTTTCACATTGTCTCCATTTGGCAACATAGTAATGATTATTTCAACATTTTGAGATAATTCTGATAAACTTGATTTTTGGATACCTCCTAGTTTTTCTAAAGTATTAACTGACTCAGAATTAACAAAAGGATCATAAAAGGATAAACTATAACCTTTGTTAATAATATTAGATGCCATTGGTAAACCCATTGTACCTATTCCAATAAATCCAATTTTTTTCATAACTATCTCCTTATTTATAAATCTAAAGTCGATTTAAGTTTTTCAACTCTCTCCAAACCTTGATTTTCTAACCATTTAATAAATTCAGTATTTGATTGATTGCAAAATATATCAATTGAGTCTTGCCATAAAGATCTTCCACATAAAAAACCAAGGCAATTAATGTTTAATTTCATTGAAATAGACATTGATTTATAAAAATTACTAAATTTCATTCCAGCACTCAAAAATACAAATGGCTTCATTGTTTTACCAAATGTATTCAATAATATTTCTTCACAATAACTAATTGTATTAACATTATTATAATCATCTAGAATACTTTCATTAAAAGGAAATTCGATTTTAATAATGCTAACATTATAATCTGGTTTAGAAAATTCAGAGTAAAAATATGTTATATATTCATGCTTTTTCTTATTATATTCTTCATTAGACTTTTTGGTTAAAGGATCATTGTACAATAAAGGCTCAAATAAAAATGGTTTATTTAAATTTAAACACATTTTTCCTATTTTTTTTATTAAAATATTTTTTTTATTGTTTATTTCTTGAGGAGAGTCTGGATTATAATACATAAAAAATTTAATTGCCTTAAAATCATCTATTGTTTTATCTATTGATTTATTAGTTGGTAGTTTAGTAATTCTTTCAACATTATCTATGTTATAAGCATCATCTTCATATGCAATAATTTTTGGTATATTTAAATTTTTAAACTTTTCATGTTTTTCATATGTATCAAAATCAAATAAAACAGCTGAAAGATTTGATCCTAATATTTCTATTATGTTTTTTTTAAAAAAAAAATAATCCTCATCTTTAAAATTATTTTTTTTTTGATTTATAATTTCTTTTAGACTCGTTCCCTGGTCTATTGCTAATGCAAAAAACTTTTTATTAATTAAGACATCATTAATTAATTCTTTTTGATNCATCACAAGTGAAAATAAGGAACTGATGAAGGCTCCAGCCATAATTTTCTCATTTCTTCACTAGAATTTAGTAAAGATATAGAAAATCCTCCACTATCTTGAGTTGTGATGTATTCATTAATTAAAGGTTTAAATATTTGAATATTATATTTTGATAAATATTCTTCTAAATCATTAAATATTATTAATAATTCCATTAAAGTTGTAGACCCTGATCCATTAACAAATGGTATAACTATATCGCCCGATTTGTAATTAAAATCATCAAATATTTTATCTAACATAAATGAAATAATTTTTTTAGATGGTTGAATTTTTTGCCTACCATATCCAGACTCTCCATGAACACCCATTCCAATAAAAATTTCATCTTCTTCAATTGTGAAAATTTTTTCTCCAGTAATTGGAGATGTGCCAGGGCTTATTGCAACTGATAATGTTCTTGTATTATCAACAATTTGTTTTCCTAGACTTAGTAATTGTTCAATATCAGCACCTTTTTCAGATAANGCTCCAAGTATTTTATAAACAAATGTTGTACCTGCCCCTCCTCTTCTTTGANCTTCATTNCCTTTTGGTGCAGAAGCTATGTCATCATACATAATTAAACATTTAGCATTTATGTTTTCATCTTCAGCCATTTCTATTGCCATTTCTCCATTCATTACATCACCAGAATGATTAGAAATTAATAATAAAATAGAAGAATGATCCTTAAAAATTTTAATTCCTTCAAATATTAAATCTCCTGANGGAGCAGAAAAAATATCTCCAACAATATTAGCATCAAGCATACCNTCACCAACCCAACCNACGGCAATAGGCTCATGNCCAGATCCNTTTCCNATCAAGATGGGAACTTTANTNAATTGTTTTTTATTTTTTCGACAAATAATTCTTTTATTTATTTCAGAAAATTTAACTCTGTCTGANTGTGATTTAACATAACCACTCAACATATCATCTACAATATTTATATTATTATTAATTATTTTTTTCATTATTAATTTCCTTAAANAATTCTTTTAAAATTATAGACGTTGAATATGCGCCTGGATCTATTACACCAACACCTTTTGAATCTAAAAACTTTGCTCTACCAACACGAGCTTCCAAAGATTTTGTGTATTCAAGNGACTCATCAATTTTTTTAATTATTTTATCAAGATCAATAAGATTATTTTCAATTAATTCTTGATGAATAGGTATATAAATATCTAAAAAGCTTTTATCACCAAANTTTACTTTTCCTCTTGTTTGTATTTTAGTTATAGTATTTGAAAAAGTAGTTAAGATTGAATTATAAAGATCATTTAAATTTAAATTNCCTAATTCTTTAAAGAAGATTGTCATCAAAATACCAGAAGCTCCTCCCATAGATACTCTCATCAATTTCGAAATTTCATTCATAAATGATATTGAATTATTAAATTCATTNTTTGTACTAAAATGAGATACAGCTTCCTCTAATCCTCTTAATATTGTTGTACCGTGATCTCCATCACCAATCTCTTGATCAAGCATATTAATTTTTTGATAATTTTCTTTAATTATTAAGCAAGAGTTAGTTATCCATTTTTTATGAAATTCTATCATTTAATAAATTTCTTTAAATACTCATAAGACTTTTGAATTGCATCAAAAGGATTATTTTCAATATTTCTCCATGTAAATAAATCTTTACTTGTCTCTTGGTTTGATTGAATAAACATTTCTAAAGTAACATTACCAGNATAATTTATTGTATTTAAAGTTTCAAAAATTCTATTAAAATTTAATTCCCCTGAACCAGGTATACCTCTATCATTTTCTGCTACATGAAAATGAAAAANATTATGATTTGCTTTNAGAATTGACGCGCACATATCTTTNTCTTCTATATTCATATGATAAACATCTAACAATAAACCAANGTGAGAATGGTTGATCATCGAGCATAATTCTAAACCTTCATCAACAGTGTTAATAAAGTCAGTTTCATATCTATTTAGAGGCTCTATTCCTAATTTAATATCTTTATCTTCTAAAATGTCTGTTAATCCGATTAGAGTATTTGATGAATTTTTATATTTAAGAGATTTATCTTTTCCATAATTATCACTTATTCCCCATGCAGTGTGTATAACCCCAGATAAAATTTTAGACCCCATAAGAGAAGTCAAATTAATAGCCTCTATGAGTTTATCCTTACCTCTTTTTCTAATATTTTGATTATTACTTGTTATATCTTCATCCTTAGANAAACCTGTTGTACATGTAATATTAATATCTAGATCTTTACTTAATTTACCTATTTCTATGGCTGACTTTTCGTTTTGACCTAGTAATGATACTTCAACTGAAGAGTANCCAGCATCTCTACAAAGTTTAATATAAGGAGTAATATCCTCTGACCAATTTTTAACAAATGTTGCTGAATGAACTCCTAATTTCATTTAAGATTATTTAATTTTTTAAAAAAATCATTAAAAATTTCATCTCTATTAACACCAAAGGCTTCTCTAATAAGATNATTGCTATCATTTTTAATCCAGTACAATTCATTATCAAGNGATGAGGAATTGATAATTTTTGTTGGTACCCANTTTGGATTTATTAGCCAAGCAATATTAATAACATCCCATATGACCCATGTTCTCCAACTTTGATCTAAAACACCTCTTTGTTTATGCAAAGGGTTATTTGTGTATAGAAAATATAAGTAATCACCNATTTCCCCTCTTCCTTTTACAAATTCTTTCATATCGGGNAATGAAAGAGTTAACTGNGCCCCCACATTGAAACCNGGTAAATAAACATGNGCAACACCACATTCAAAAAGTAATTGAGATGCNAAAACATCTTGAACTAAATTCAATGAGTTTTTATTATTATTAAAACTGTATGTAGGAAAACCAGATGTCCAAACAACTACTAAATTTTTAATAATTTCTGGGTTTGTTAAAAGNGCCGAAGCGATATTTGTAAGACANCCTATTGCACAAACATAAATCTTTTCATTTGAATATTTTTTACACATATCTACTATGAATTTACTAGATTCAGTTACTATTGGTTCGTTATAATTTTCTAAATATTTAGGNGAACCTCTAAACACCATTCCTTCATGTTTAATATTCAGTTTTTTAAATATAGTAATTATTTCTTGATAGCTTTTTTCAACTCCTTCTTCTGGTGTATCAAAATAAATATCATTTGGATGAATATTTGNATCTATGAGTCCATTAACCCAAGATCTATAATCAGAAACTAAATTTTCTTTAGTATTATCAATAGTTTTATTGTTAGATATTATATCGAATGCTTCTATTAATTCGTCTTTATGATGTNGGAAAGAATAAGGCTCAGCAGTAACTCCTAATAGGTCAATTTTATCTTTTGATAATAATGTCCATGCTAATGCAAATTGATCATCTATTTCATTAGCTGTATCTGTATCAAGTATCATTTTATTTTTTCCACTTGGTAAGGATAAATTGTTAAGCAAAATTTCTTTTGATAATTTTGGGAATTTATCTAAAATTTTTTTAGGNACTTGCATGAAATAAAATATTTACTTTAATTTTTTAAATTTATACATCTTTTAATTTTTTAACAGCATCAATTATTTTTTTTGTTGAAGGAATATAAAAATCTTCCATTGGTGGACTAAATGGTACAGGGGTATGAGGAGCAGTTATTTTAATTACTGCAGCTTTTAAATCTGAAAAACATTTTTCTGAAATTAAAGAAGATATTTCTGAAGCCAAAGAACATTTAGGNTTTGATTCATCAACAACTATAACTTTACCAGTTTTTTTGACNGATTGAAAAATTAATTCNTCATCAAGTGGAGAATAAGTTCTTGGATCAACTATTTCACAGCTAATATTAATTTTTTCTAATTCATTAGCTGCTTCTTCAGCNAATAAGTTCATTCTTTGAATAGCAATTATAGTAACATCACTTCCTTCTCTTCTTATTCTACCTTTACCAAGTGGAATGGGNTTTAAATCATCAGGTACTTCACAACTTGTCATATACAATCTTTTATGTTCCATAAAAATTACTGGATCATCATCTTTAATTGAGGATAGTAAAAGACCTTTGGCATCATATGCATCATATGGCGCAACAACCTTTAGNCCTGGNATATGAGTATAAAGACTATAAAGAGTTTGTGAATGTTCACTACCTGCNCGAAATCCTGCACCGACTACAGTTCTTACAACCATCGGTACTTTTTGCTTGCCNCCAAACATGTATCTCACTTTAGCAGCTTGATTCATCATTTGATCAAAACATACACCNGCAAAGTCAACATACATTAATTCCACAATAGGTCTTAAGCCTGTCATTGCAGCTCCAATNGCGGCACCGAAAAAACCTGCTTCTGCAATAGTAGTATCTCGAACTCTTTCGCCACCAAATTTAGTATAAAGTCCCTGAGTAACACCAAAAGGTCCTCCCCATGCATCTTGTGTACCTTGATATTGTTCTCGACCTTTACCTCCTGCAATATCTTCACCCATCAAAATAACATTTTTATCTTCTTCAAATGATTGAACTAANGCATCATTAATTGCATCTTTAACTGTTTTTATTGTCATCTATTAATTTCCACTGGATAGTTTACATATACTTCTTCAAGTGCATCCTCTGGTTGAGGCCAAGGTTGAGTATCAGCAAAATCAAATGCTTTATCAACCTCTTCTTTAGCTTCATTAATAATTTTTTCTAA
>NYXO01000061.1 GCA_002685415.1 Methanobacteriota archaeon | reverse complement strand
ATTTTATTTTTTATGGCCTTAACTATTATATTGCCATTACTAGTTTTAATTTTTAACTCTATAAAACCTGTTGAGGAATTTGGTACTAATCCTTTAGGTTTCCCAACTGAAATAAGATTGATGAATTATTATGATGCTTGGGTAAATGGAAACTATACTCAAATATTTTTTAACTCAATGACTCTTGTTGTGGGAACGTTAATTTTAAATTTAACAGTTTCCGGACTTGCTGCATTTAGTTTAGCCGCTTTAAATCCTAGAGGCATTCAAACAGTTGTTGTTGGTTTATATCTATTAGTTGGAATTAGTATACCCGCACAATTATATATTTTACCATTATTTCTTATGTGGAAAAGCTTGTATCTTCTGGACACAAGGATTGGGTTAATTATTATTTATAGTGCCTTAAATGCACCCTTTGCAACTTTTTTAATTCGATCCTATATGCTTCAATTACCAACTGAACTTTTTGAAGCTGCGAAACTAGATGGAGCTTCAACAATGCAATTATTTACGCGAGTAGCGTTACCATTATCTTGGCCTGTATTTTTAACTACAGCTTTAATTGTATCATTAAATGTTTGGAACGAATTTTTATTTGCAATCACATTTATTATAACGGATGATTACAAACCTATTTCATCAATATTATTTGCTTTCCAAAGTAGATTTGCAAATGATTATGGGTTGGTAAGCGCAGCGTCTATTTTAATGGCTGCACCAATTGCTATTTTATTTATGTTTTTCCAAAGAAGGTTTATTGCTGGTTTAACGAGTGGAGCAACTAAAGGTTAATATTTAAAACGGGAGTAATTNAATGGACCTAAATAAAACTTTTGAAGATAAAGTATACGCAGGTGTATTAGGAAAAATCATTGGCGTTTACTTAGGCCGTCCTTTTGAAGGTTGGTATTACGACCGAATAATGAAAGAACTTGGTCCTATTAATTACTATGTAAATGATAAATTAGATTTTCCCATTCATGTNACAGATGATGATTTAACAGGAACATTTAGATTNATTAATGCTTTGAAGCATTTTAATTTTGATAAAAATATTACNGCAAAACAAATTGGTCAAACCTGGTTAAATTATTGTTTAGAAAACCAAACTGTTCTTGCATGGGCTGGAAAAGGNATCTTAACTGAAGAAAGTGCTTACATGAATTTGAAACAAGGTATTCATGCTCCTGAAAGNGGTTCTATTAAAATGAATGGAAAAGTAATTGCTGAGCAAATAGGCGCTCAAATATTTATTGATGGATGGGGAATGGTNTCGCCAGGAGATCCCGAGCAAGCAGTTGAATTAGCAAAAAAAGCTGGCAGTGTAAGTCATGATGGTGAATCTGTTTACGGTGCTCAAGTGGTAGCTGCAATTGAAGCATATTCTTTTATTGAAAATGATATTAAAAAAATAATTGAAAACAGTAAAAAATTTGTTCCTTCTGACTCGACAATTTACAAACTTATTTCTGATATTCAAGATTGGAGTTCAGGTAATTTAGACTGGGAGCAAGCAAGAACTAAAATTGAAGATAAATATGGTTATGCNAAATTTCCAGGTAATTGTCATATNGTTCCCAATCATGCTTTAATTATTCTCGCNCTACTTTTTGGTGATGATAATTTTCAAAAATCTTTAATGATTGTAAATACTGCTGGTTGGGANACTGATTGTAACTCGGGTAATGTTGGATGTATTTTAGGAATCAAAAATGGACTGGAAGGTATTAAAGATGGTCCAGANTATATTACCCCTGTTAACGATATAATATATTTACCTACCGCATATGGCTCTGAAACAATGACCGATGCCTTAATAGAAAGTCAGAATATTATTAATATTACGAGAAGAATGAATGGACTAGAAAGTAAGTCTATAAAAAATAACGCAAGATATAATTTTGAAATGGAAACATCGACACAAGGTTGGATGGTAGATAAATCAAATGATAATAATTTAAACACTAAAATTTCAAATGTTGATTATAAATCCAATATTGGACAGAGAGCTCTAGAGATAAATTTTACTGACTTATCTTTTGGTNTATCAAGTGAAATTTATGTAGAAAGTTTTTTTCCTGAATGGTTTACAANGTTAGAAGGTTATCAATTCCAAAGATACTTTCATTATGATTATGTAGCTTGCCCAACNGTATATAGNGGNCAAAAAATTAAGACAGAATTGATCTCAGATACTGANAAAGATTTAAAAATTAATTTATTTATCAAATATTGGGGTGCTGATGATAAGCTCATTAAAGTATCATCTGATGATTTTAATATTAAGAATAAAGAAAGTAAAATTATAGAATGGATNGTACCTGATACTTTATCAAATCCAATTGGNCAGATTGGTATTAGTATTAACTCAGATAATAATAATAATGGCAAAATTCTAATGAATTATTTAGATATTTCTGGAACACCTAAAATGACATTCAAAAGACCAGATCACATAGATGAATATACTAGAGGTATTTTTTATAAAGAACAGCCTTACGGTCAATTATGGAAAAGGGCTTGGGTGAATGATGTAGATAAATGGCAATTTAGATGGCAAGAAGCNTTTAAAATTGTAAGAGGTATTGGAAGGGGNCACATTATGACTGGAAGTGAGANATGGAAAGATTATACAATCTCATCAAAGATATCCATTCCACTNGCATCTGCTGCTGGTCTGATACTAAGATCTCAAGGNTTAAAAAGATATTATTCTCTTGAGCTCACTTCTGACAAAAAGTTAAAAATAAATAAAATGGAGTATGAATTAAAAACTCTAAAAGAAATAGATTTTGATTTAGAATTTTTTAAAGATTACAATTTAAAATTCAAAGTTAAAGGCAATCATTTACAAGGTTTTGTCGATGATAANTTAATGATTGAGGTTGAAGATAATGAAAATTCATTTGAACAAGGGATGATTGGTTTCATAACTGAAAATGGAGCTATTCAGAGTGAATCAATTTCAATAGAATAAATTTTAATTTAAAAAAGGATGNGTTATGAAACTAGATAAGACTTATGAAGAAAAAGTATACGCTGGAGTNCTNGGTAAATTAATTGGTGTGTATTTAGGCCGTCCTTTTGAGCAGTGGTCACATGAAAGGATCATGGAAGAGCTAGGTGAAATTAATTACTATGTTAATGAGCAATTAAATGTCCCATTAGTTGTAACAGANGATGATATAACTGGAACATTTACATTTCTNCGNGCTCTAAGAGAAAATAATTATGANCCTAATATAAGTCCAAAACAAATTGGTCAGTCTTGGCTTAATAATTTAATTGAGAACAAAACAGTTTTATGGTGGGGAGGAAGAGGTCATTCGGCTGAAGATACTGCATATCAAAATTTAAAAGCTGGAATAGAAGCTCCTATGAGTGGATCAATAGAAACAAATGGTAAAGTAGTTGCGGAACAAATAGGTGCTCAAATATTTATTGACGGTTGGGCTTTAGTCACTCCTGGTGATCCAGAAAAAGCAGCAGATCTTGCAAGAAGAGCAGGAAGTGTCAGTCATGACGGGGAAGCAATCTATGGTGCTCAGATGGTTGCAGCTATGGAGTCACTAGCATTTGTTGAGACTGATATTAACAAAATTATTGATGAGTCAAAAAAATATATCCCAAATAGTTCTCTTATTTATAAACTGATTGGTGAACTTCAAAATATGAGAGCTGGTAATAATGATTGGATGCAGGCAAGAGAGTTTCAAGCTGAAACATATGGATATGACAAATATCTTGGTGGATGTCATATGATACCTAATCATGCAATAATTATACTGTCACTATTATTTGGTGATGATGATCTTCAAAAAACTCTTATGATAGTAAATACCGCTGGTCATGACACTGATTGTAATTCTGGTAACGTTGGTTGCATTATGGGCATTAAAAATGGTCTTGAAGGCTTAAGGAATGGTCCAGATTATTTAACACCTATACAAGATAGAATGTATTGTCCGACTGCTAATGGAGGTGAAACGCAAACTGATGCCTTAACAGAAGCTTATAAGGTTATTAATACTGCTAAAAAAATGAATAAAGAAGAAACTGTTGAGCCTAAAAATGGTTCAAGATTTCATTTTGAAATGCCTGGTTCTGTTCAAGGTTGGAGATCAAGTTTTAAAAATAACAAAAATATTTCAACTATTGTCCAAAATACTGAGTATGAGAGTAGTATAGGAAAAAGAGCATTAGAAATTAAATTTGACAGAGTCGCGCCTGGTGTTTGTTCTGAGGCTGTTGTTGATACTTTTTTTCCTCAGGAATTGTATGAGTTGACAGGCTCTGCAAGAGAAAGATTTTTTCAAAGTTATAACTTTATTTCCTGTCCACTTTTATATTCAGGACAAAATATAGAAAGTGAAATCATTTTTAAGTCGAATTCTCAAAAACCAATTACGGTTACATGTTTTATCAATGTTTTTGGAGAAGAGGATAATTATGAAAGAATAAATTCTGAAAGCGTTGTGCTTTTTCCTGATAAATCACAAAAACTTAAATGGAAAATTCCTTCAACAGAAGGCAATCCTATTACACAAGTTGGTTTTTCTATAGAATCAGATGAAGCAAATTCTGGAAGTTTAATTTTAAATTATTTAACTTTCACTGGTGAGCCAAATTGTAAATTTTCTAAACCTAACCATATTGGAAAACATAAAAGGGGTGTTAAATTTTCAAATGCTAAAATGTGGAAAGCTAGTTGGGTCGATGCTCTAGATAAATGGGATAGTGGAGAGAGAACTTTTAGAGTCTGTAAAGATAGTGGTAGAGGAATGTTAATTACAGGAACTGATTTATGGAAAAACTATAAAGTTACTTCCGATATTGCAATTCAGCGAGTAAAAACAGGCGGTCTTGCTGCGAGAGTGCAAGGATTAAATAGATATTATGGTTTAGTGATTAGTGCATCAAATAAACTTCAATTAATAAAAGTAATTAATGAGCCAAAAGTGTTAAAAGAAATAGATTTTGATCTTGAATATTATAAAGATTACAAATTATCTCTTAAAGTCGAGGATAATAAATTGTCTGGTTATCTTGATAACAAAGTTGTTTTAGAGTTCACTGATAATTCTGATGTGCTTGAAAATGGAGCTATGGGATTAATTGTTGAAGATGGAACTATGGTGACTGATGAAGTCATTGTAGAATAAATTATGAAATATAGAAAATTTGGCTCACTGGATTGGAATGTTTCCGAAGTTGGTTTAGGTTGTTGGCAAATAGGAGCTGATTGGGGGAATGTAACTGAAGACAGTGCTCAAGAAATTTTAAAATCATCGTATGAAAATGGTGTAAACTTCTTCGATACAGCTGATGTCTACGGAATGGGTAGAAGTGAAAAATTTGTAGGCGATTTCCTTAAATCAGTATCTGATAGAATTTATGTAGCAACAAAAGCAGGAAGACAAATAAATCCCCATGTTGCTGAGGGATACTATGATAAAGCTTTAATGGAGTCTTACGTAGATCAATCTTTATTAAACCTTAATGTGGAAACGATTGATCTTTTACAAATGCATTGTCCTCCAACAGAAGTGTATTCATCTGACAACACATTTGAAATGTTAGATTATTTAGTGAGTAAAGGTAAAATTCAAAATTATGGTTTTAGTGTTCAAACAGTTGACGAGGCTCTTGAATGCATCAAACGACCAAATACAAAATCTATTCAGGTTATATTCAATATTTTCAGACAAAAACCTGCTGAAAAATTATTTAAAATTGCAAAAGAAAAAAAAGTTGCAATTATTGTGAGAGTACCCCTTGCAAGTGGATTATTAACTGGAAAGTTTAATAAAGATTCATCATTTGCTCCTGATGATCATCGTAATTACAATATTAATGGAGATGCGTTTGATGTAGGTGAAACATTTTCAGGCGTAAATTTTAATAAGGCATTAGAAGCTGTTGATGAATTAAAAAATATATTACCAGAAGGTATTACGTTATCACAGTTATCACTTAAATGGATTCTAATGCATGATGCTGTTAGTATTGTCATTCCTGGTGCTAAAAATAAAGATCATGTAGGTCTGAATACTTCTTCTTCAGAATTAGATAATATTTCTTCTTTAATGAATGAAATAAATAGTGTTTACACAAAATATTTTTTTGATGATGTTCATCATCGTTGGTAAAAATTTTTGTGTCAGAAGAAATTAAAATATTTAGAAGGGCAACGCTTGCTTCAGTAATCACTTCAACTTATCCCATGATAGTTGGTGGCTGTTATTTTGGTGTAACGCCTTGGATTTTTAATAGGTTGTCCATTGATGAGTCTGATTTTAGTTTTGCTATACTTCTTTTTGGTATCTTCTTTATTGTCTCTAATCAGATAGCAGGTCGTATACTTGTGCCAATGTATGGAACAAAATTAATTATGTCTCTAGCCTTTCCATTGGTTACCTTTTCTACCTTTTTAGCTATTATTTCGTCATCATATTTTTATTTTTTATTAACATTTATACCACTTGGAATTGGATGGGGAGCATCTGGACCAATAGGAGGAATACATAGTCAATTAATTGAAAAACATTTTAAAAAAATTATTACTCCTTACTATGCTATGGGTTTCAATTTAGGCATTTTAGTTGGCGGTTCATTAGCAGGTATAATTATGAGAAATAATTATGAGCCTTATTTATTTTTTGGA
>NYXO01000045.1 GCA_002685415.1 Methanobacteriota archaeon | reverse complement strand
CGTGACTACGACATACTTCATGCAATCAACGGGGTTTGAAGCCGACATGTCTCGCATATCAACATTGGCTCTGTGGATTACAAAATTACTCGCTAAAGCGCCGGTCTCGCAAGTCTAAGTATCGTCTGACTCCGGAAGAGTCATGGCCGGTGCTGCCAACTCCAGGATTTTAGTTACCGGCGCACTTGGCCAAATTGGTACTGAATTGGTTGAAGCATTACGCACTCGATATGGTGCCGATGCTGTTGTAGCTAGTGATGTGCGAGATATTCCTGACCATCCATGTGTCGTTGGAGGCCCTTACAGGCATCTGAGTGTAATTGACGCTGATGCCTTTGATGAGGTAGTGACCGAGGAGTCGATTGGAACCGTATATCACTTGGCTGCAATTCTCAGCGCAACAGGAGAAAAGAATCCCGAATTGTGTGAAAGAATCAATGTGGGAGGGACAGTTACTGTTTTGGAAGCTGCTAGAAAACATGGATTGAGAGTATATGCTCCATCATCAATTGCAGTTTTTGGTCCAGATGCTCCAAAACATGCACCTCAAGTTTGTCCACTCAATCCTACAACCATGTATGGTAAAACCAAGGTAACTGGGGAACGTTTGGCAATGAATTATTGGAAGCAATACGGTGTTGATGTTCGAGGGATCAGATATCCCGGTTTGATTTCCTACAAAGCCCCTGCTGGCGGAGGTACAACCGATTATGCAGTAGATATCTTTCACGCGGCACTTGAAAATGGTCACTACGATTGCTTCGTTCGGGCAGATACTCGCCTTCCAATGATGTACATGGAGGATGCAATACGTGCTACCATCGCTCTGATGGATGCTCCAGTAGAATCAATCGGCGATTCACGAGGAGGATACAATCTCTCGGGTTGCTCCTTTACAGCCGCTGAAATCGCAGATGCGGTTGCGGCAAGAGTCCCTGGATTCACTTGTGATTTCAAGCCGGATGTTAGGCAAGAGTATGCTGATTCATGGCCTGATTCGGTTGACGATTCTGCAGCCAAGCAAGATTGGGGATGGAAGGCCGAGTATGATTTGGGCGCGCTTTGCGATGCGATGATTTCGGGTATTCAATCTTCATCAATCTGATTCGACCAATCAGGAGTACTAGGTTCGACATTCGCCCATAGAACATCATCTATCCTCAGTACTGTGATAGCCGCTTCCGTTGCACCAGTCAAGGCCTGACGAGCTACGAAAAGAGGGTCATGGATTCCTAATTCAGCCATGTCTGCCTTTTCTCCACTCATCGCATCTAGTCCGAACCATGAACCATGTTCTACTTGTGCTGCTGAAAGCGCCAATATCTCGTCGATTGGATCAAGTCCTGCATTTTCTGCAAGTACACGAGGGATTACTTCAAGGGCGTCTGCAAAGCCCTCAATTGCCAATTGCTCCCTACCTTTCTGAGTGGTAGCATAGGAACGCAAGTGGCGAGCCAAGTGAGTTTGAGTCCCTCCTCCACCAGGAAGTACCTTCGGCTCGCGAACTAATCTGAACGCTACACCAAGTGCATCATCGAAGGCTCTGCTAACCTCCTCCCGCATGGTGGATGTAGTTCCGCGAAGAAGAGCAGTCATAGCACGACCTTCTCCATCAATTCTAACATACCAAGCATCGTCTATCTTTTCCGAAGCATGCTTGGTGTAGGTTCCAATATCTTTGGTAGAAATTCGATTTGCATCTCGAACCATCTTTGCTCCTGTTAGAATCGATAATCTTTCCAAATCTTCTCTCTCGAATCTTCGATAGGCGGTAATTCCAGCATCTTTCAACAGCGAAACCGCCTCATCGGCTATTCCGTCTCTGACACAAAGTAGGTCGATATCCAGTGAAGAAAGAATAGCAACCTGTTCGGCTATCTTGGCTCTCTTCCTCTCTTGGAATCCGGAAAGCACCCCAGTGCTTCGAATCTCAATTTGTGCATCCAACTCTAATTTCCGATTTTCAAAATCTCCATCAATTATGGCGATTTTTCCACCATCAGAATGAGTTTCTGTAGTGAAATCAAGTCGTTGTTTCTTCAGCATTAAGCCGTGAATGATTTCAGATTCTGCAGATCCCCCCCCAGTCATCTCCAATCGCTTAACTCGAATCCTCTCAAGGTCATCGCCGCCTTCTTCATTTTCCAATGCATGGGCGGCTTCNAGCGCTAAACTTGTCATTTTCTTGGCNAAAACNGTATCGATCTTTCCAGCCATTGTAGTCGATGTGGTAGCAATCAAATCATCATCTGAGGCATCTCTGCATATTTCTTCAAGTTGAGAAAGTGATTCTTCTACCGCAATACGATATCCATTCACGATTATGGTTGGATGAACTCCAATTCTGGATAATTCCAGTGCGTTACGCAATAACTCCGCNGTAAGGAGGACTGAAGTTGTAGTTCCATCTCTAGCAATTCTATCTTGAGCAGAACTGGTAGCGATGAGAAGATTAGCGGTCGGGTGCTCAACCTTTGCAGTCTCAAGAACGGTTACTCCATCGTTGGTGACGACAATCTCACCATTCTCATCGACCAGCATCTTGTCTGAGCCTCTTGGCCCTAAAGTTGACCTCACAGCACCTGCAAGGGCGAGAGCCGCGTTGGTGTTGTTTACCAGAGCCGAGCGCCCTTCTATGCGGTCGGTATCCTCCAAAGCAACATCCTGCTCTGACTCAACCATGCACATAGCGAATCAAAGCCCCGCTTTCAATGCGATGTTTTGTGTAAATCGCGATGTACCCCCACGTTACCCATGCACTTGCTAGCACACAGGCGAGTGTACTATTCACCGTTTGATTCAAATAAGGCAGAATAGTCGGACTATACAACCTCAGGTTGAGTAGTGGTATAATGAGCACATCTGAAAGAGACGAATTCGAGGAGAAAATGCTCGAACAAATGGCCAAAATGTTCGCGGACATGGGTATGCCGATTGACGTCGAATTACTTCAGAATATGATGCGCCAAGTCCGCGACCAATTTGAGGAGATGGGNCTCGATCCTGATCGAATGGCCTCCACTGAAATAAAGATGGGGACAGATGTAGATCCGGAAGAGTTCCGCAAGCAGATGGAATCCATGCTCAACGGCCCAGGTGGAATGGGTGAGATGTTCCGAAACATGGGCATAAAGGTACAATTTGAAGGCAATAACCCTGCCGAGGTACCAGAGATTGAGGTTGAGGAAGAAGTAACGGAAGAGCCAGATAATGATCTTCCATTAGAAGACGTATTCATCCATGAAGACAGGATGTGTATTACAGTAGACATATCCAGATTCACAGATCTCCATCAAGAAGAGGTCGAGCTTAACTTAACCAGTGGTGGTGAAATTCTGCAATTGATGAAAACCACACAAATGCGCCCTTTGAAGCGCTACACACTTCCACATTCGGCGGAGAATATTGTCGAATGGGATCTAAACAACGGAATTCTTGATGTCAAATTCGACATCAACTCGGAAGCTACAACAGCTGACGAAAGCGAATGAAATGAAAATGGAGTGAAATAAATGAGCACCGCAGTAATTGGAATAGACCTTGGAACGACAAATAGTTGTGTTGCTACCTTAGAGGGTGGCAAGGCCACAGTAATACCGAACTCAGAAGGAAGCCGAACTACTCCTTCGGTAGTGGCTTTCACAAAGGACGGAGACCGCCTTGTTGGAATCACCGCAAAGAGACAAGCGGTTACCAACTCAGAACGCACAATCATGTCCGTAAAGAGAGAAATGGGTACCGATTGGAAGCAAACAATTGGTGATGAGGAGTACACTCCTCAAGAGATNTCAGCATTCGTACTACAGAAGCTAAAAGCAGATGCTGAGGCATACCTTGGACAAGAGGTAACACAAGCNGTCATTACATGTCCAGCATACTTTACCGATGCTCAAAGAAAAGCNACTCGTGACGCGGGTAGAATTGCAGGTTTGGAGGTACTACGAATAATCAACGAACCTACTGCTGCGGCATTGGCTTACGGTGTCGACAAGGAAGATGACCAGACTATTTTGGTATACGACCTTGGTGGCGGTACCTTCGATGTTTCAATTCTAGAAATTTACCTAGTTGACGACCAACCTCAGATCGAAGTTAAGGCAACTAGCGGAGATAATCGATTGGGTGGTGACGATTTCGATGAGGTAGTCATCGAGTGGATTCTATCAGAATTCAAGAAGACTACTGGAATAGATTTGTCTGGCGATATGCAGGCCATGAGTCGTCTACGAGAGGCTGCTGAAAAGGCAAAAATTGAGTTATCAGGAACTGGAACAACACAGATCAATTTGCCATTCATCACAATGAGTGATGGACAACCGGAGCATCTTGACCTATCTCTTTCAAGGGCGAAATTCGAGGAATTAATTGCCGATTTAATTGAGCGAACAATGGCTCCCACTCGTCAAGCGATGAAGGATGCAGGCGTCTCAAAGGGAGAGGTCGACAAGGTCATTCTAGTCGGTGGATCAACACGCGTTCCTGCAGTACAAACCGCGATTGAGAAGGAAGTAGGTAAGGCTCCATTCAAGGGCATCAACCCCGATGAGGCGGTTGCTGTAGGAGCTGCACTTCAGGCAGGAATTATTGTCGGAGACGAAGGAGTAACCGATGTATTACTTCTCGATGTCACTCCACTTACTCTTGGAATTGAGACTCTGGGTGGTGTGACTACAATGATGATTGAGCGCAATACTACAATCCCGAGTCGCCGCTCAGAAGTATTTTCTACAGCATCTGATAACCAACCTGCTGTAGAAGTGCATGTATTGCAAGGAGAGCGGGAGTTCTCCAAAGACAACACCACGCTGGGAAGATTCCACCTCATGGGAATTCCACCGGCACCTCGTGGAATCCCACAGATTGAGGTAACCTTCGATATTGATGCAAATGGAATCGTGAACGTATCGGCTAAGGATCTTGGAACAGGGACTGAACAATCGATTAAGATTGAAAGTCAAACTTCTCTATCTGAAGACGAGATTCAATCAAAGATTGCAGAGGCCGAAGAATTTGCTGAAGAAGACAAGCGCCGTAAGGCCAGAGTGGACCTACGCAACCAGGCAGATAGTATCGTTTACCAGACTCGAAAGATGATGGAAGATTCAGGAGACAAGTTGTCTGATGATGATAAGGCTCCGGTGAATGAGAAGTTGGACGAACTTGAAGGNCTCATTATGAATGAAGGTGAGCCTATTGATTTCGAAGAACTTGACGAGGCCGCAATCCAAGCAAAGATGGGAGAATTGGAAGAAGTTATGCACGGTGTCTCGACCAAACTATACGAGGCTGCTGCAGCAGAAATGGCTGAGCAACAGGCTGCTAACGAAGCAGGTGCCGACGGCGACGGTGTCGTCGAAGCAGACTTCGAAGTGGTCGATGGCGACGATGGTGACGAGTAAATCATCCCTGAGTAATCAAGTGATGTAAGGTTCGTACGTGAACCCCCGTTCCCCCGTGAGCGACGCATGCGTTTGTGTCCACATTCCAAGCGGTTCCCGCTATGTCTAGATGAGCCCATGGAATTTCTGACTTATCCCCATTTTCATCCTCTCGGTCCTGAATGAATTGCTTGAGGAAAGCGGCTGCGGTATTGGCACCACCATAGCGTCCCTTACCGCCATTTCTGACATCTGCAAATTTCGAACTGGTCATTTCCTTCTCAAAGGCGGGCAGAAGTGGCATGGGCCAAGCCAATTCGTCTACTGAATTACCGGCTTGGCGAATACTTTCCCTCAACTTATCATCATTTGACCAAAGTCCAGAAGCTTCCTGCCCCAAAGCAACAACACAAGCCCCAGTTAAGGTGGCAAGATCGATAATGTATGAGGGATTTAGTTCGGCAGCCTTCCAAAGTCCATCAGAAAGCACATTTCGGCCTTCTGCATCCGTACTGAAAATTTCAATGGTCTTTCCTGAATAAGAATCGATAACATCTCCTGGCCTGTAGGCTTCTGCGCTTGGCATATTTTCCGCCATACATGTGATTCCATCTACTCGGCCTTCATATCCTGTAGCCCAAAGTGCTTGAAAAAGTCCGAAAACGGTTGCCGATCCGTGCATATCGTACTTCATGTCCCACATGCCTTGACTAGGTTTAATTGAGATTCCACCAGTATCAAAGGTGATTCCTTTTCCGACTATACAAGGTACTTGTTCGTCAGATTGTACGTTTGGATTTAATCGGAAGAATACCATACAGGGTTTGCGAATACTACCTTTTCCAACAGCAATTACAGCATGCATTCCTTCTTTCTGCAGTCGTGCATAATCCCATACTTCAACCTCGACATTATCCTTACCTTCAGCCCATTCAAGGGCTCTGCGACCGAACTCTTCAGGGTATAATCGGTTTGCTGGTTCATTTGCTAGGTCACGACTCAGATGAACACCAGTTGTAACAAGACTTGCTTTCTCGATTGATTCACTCAACACTTCGAGATGGCGGTCGTGTGCTTGACATTCTAATGTCCAACCATCGTGGTTGTTTTCTTCGTCCTTTTTCTGATACTTATCAAACTGATAATCTCGTAGCATCATACCCTCAGCAAAAGCGGTCATATTTTCAGTAGACCATCCCGAGGTAAATCGAATTACGATATTATTTCCTAGGTCTTTAGATAGACTGGCAAGACACTTAGCGCCAGTATCTCGAGCGACTTTATGAGTGAGTTTTCCTTTCTCTCCGACACCAATGAAAATAACCGTACAGCCCTTGGTCCAAACACTAAGTGATTCACCTACCTTTCCTGAAATTGAATCACTAGCAGCTGCAGCCTTAACTGCAATACTTGGCCCTCGGCCGAGGCCAACTGTGGTATTGTTTGGAGCCTTATCAAAGTCCTTGAATACAGGAATAATCATTATGTCCCCAGTTCGGTCAAAATTAGCACAACTCACCTTCATGGATAGGGGGAAAAAGTTCCAATATACAAATAATTTCAAAAGAAATTCTTAATTTCAATAGGTTTTTTTGAAGTAAAAAGTTAATTTTTACTCAAAAATCATTATTTTTTCTTCTTCCCGCAAAAGCCGCCAATAGTATTGAAAATAGATGGATAAACATAGAGGGAGCGGGTAGTAATCCTTCTTTATTATTCGAGATTTCTACTACAGAGTCGTCAATATTTTCTTCTACCCATTGACTAGCATCGATNACTCTCTTCTGGTAGTATATACTCCAGTTTCCATCCTCGATTATGGTTAGATTTTGAGCGTCTAATGTAATCTTGGTTTGATTCGTAGCGTTTACTCCAAATAGGGATGAATTCCATAGCAATCGGCCACTTGAATCAGAATATTGTAAGGTGATATTCGACGTACTCGCTCTTCCAAGATTTACTACATGAGCATCGATTTCATTACCTCTTATCTCGATGCTTTCCACAACCAGTCGAGCTCGCCAATACCAGACGTTCTCGATTAGATAGATCATTACATCGAGTTCCTCACCAAGCCTTTGGGATAGCGGTTCTATGGTTCCAAGGAGGAATTGCTCGTCATCGGTCTCGAAGGTGAATGTTGGATAACCCATCACTCCATATCCATAATCACGACTGGTTCCACAATTAGGGTATAGTCCTTGGTTAGCGTTACGAATAGGGATATCTGAAATGTTTGAATTTACTTCATCTCTAATGTGATGGTACATTTCCCAATCCGATGGCTGTTCTGGCCATTTACCCCATGGATAGAGCATTATCCAGACACCGGTATGCATGGTGATGTATAGGTCGGCATCGGGCACAACTTCGTTCATGTAAATCGAATTTGCCAAAGTTTCGGATTCACTGAAAGCACTACTTCCAGGTTGGGTGGTAGGGCAAGTATTCCAGTAGTGGTCGTAATTTCTGTTTAGGTCAACTTGGTTGATATTCCATCTTGTGTCGTGGTCATTACCATCCGCGTTTAACATAATCAAAATGTGTAATTCAGTATTGGCTAATACATCGAGAACGTCTTGTTGTCCGTCTGCCCAACCCTCGATGTAATACTCGGCAACTAGGAAAGCAAGTTCAGTTCCAAGATGTTCGTTGCCATGATGTCCTCCATCGATGTAAACAACGTCTTTTTCGCTTCCATCTAGCTTGGTTTCTTGGCTCCAATCCGAAATTTGCAACATCCAAATTTCTCTCCCCAGTTCAGTCTGGCCTATGCTGAACATCTCGACGATTTCGGGATAGTCATCCGCCCATTCGTTTAGATCTAAGGTTAGAGTTGCATAGGAATGATACCAATGCTCTTGGATAATGTCTGGCTGACCAATTTGTGCTGTAGCCGCAGGTGAGGTTGATACAGCGAGCATTGATACTACAATCAATACCGTAAGCCAGCGGCGCATGCGCCGCTGTAGGGGTCATTGCATAGAATCATTCCCATGATTAATTTACAAAATTTTAATCAATTTTAATTGGCGATATGTGCGGCAATAATCTTCGTTGTGATTAATGCTGCATTAAATTGCGTTATACGATCATCGCCGGGAGCAATTTCATTCACATCAGCTCCAATTATCTCAGCGCTGCTGGCAAACAACCCTTCGATAATTTCCACCGCACCCCAATGAGTCAGACCCCCAGGAACTGGGGTGCCTGTATCGGGAACCAATGAACCATCTAATCCATCGATATCAAAAGTCAACCATATAGGTCCACTCAATTGGCTAATTCTTTCAATTAGAGAGTTCCAAATAGTCATTCCAGCAGACGGACTGAAGAGGTCTTGGGCATAGAACGTCTCAATTCGGTCATCGGTTTCCGCAAACTTCGCTTCATCGAGTGAATATGCGCGAATTCCAATCTGCAAAAGACCGCCGATTCCACAATCCAAAGCGCGCCTTGCAGCAGTACCATGACTGAATCGCTCACCATTGAGTGAATCTCGAAGGTCGGCATGAGCATCGACCTGAACTATCGTGAGTTTGGACAGGTCACCAGCGATAGAGGGGTGATTTTGTAGAGCTTCCACAACCGGTGGTAAGAGCCCATGCTCTCCACCTAACACAATAGGAAATTGTTCTGAGTTAAACCACGGCATAAGATAACCCCGAATAGAATCTAGTTGTTCCCTTAGAGTCCCTGCCTCAGAACTCCAAGGTTGGGCGGTGTGAAATGCTAGTCCACAAGGCAACTCATCTTCCAGTAATGGGTCGTACAATTCGACCTGCGAACTCGCCTCGATAGCGGCCGCGGGTCCATGTTCTGTGCCCTCGCCCCAACTAGTAGTCATCTCAAATGGAATAGGAAGAATCACCACATCCCATGGCCCTTCTTTTGACTCTGAGAGCCCGAGGAAGGTTGGGTTAGCCTCACCGTCCATGGGTTGTGCCGAGTCATTATTCGATTAACCACTTCGGGTCTAATCCACACGAATCGTGGACTCGATGTGCGATTGTTGATAAAGAACGGGCTTCCATATTCTACCACAGGAGGGGGATGCGATGGGTATGACGCTAGCAGAGTTAACTCAGGCTATCCGCCGCAAAGTCGATTCGGAAATGGAAGTAATCGTCGCCGAATCGATTGCTGAACACGCCTTAGGTTTCTTCGGTTTTTCAAATCGTATTATCGACAATGCGCTAGAACCTACAGATCGTAACCTCTTCTATCAATTACAAGACTATGACTTGCTTACTACAGAATCTGAGGAAACCACACTTTGGGACGGTAGGGAATGGAGAATTCACTATTGGAAATTCAAACCCGATGCTAGGGAGTTTGCCAGGAGAGCAATGTCCGAGGCTGAAAACAAGGAAGACGAAGACCCCTACGCAGGAATTTACGATGACGTTCCAACCTCTCTATGGCGAGAAAGAATGACCGATGAGGACGAAGAAGACGATTGGGAAGAACCCCTATTCTGATTCAAATAGCCCAATCGTGACGGGCAAATGTACAAACAATATCACTGAAGGGTATAGTCGTGGACAACCGATTCCAGAGCGCCTTGTTGCTGACGCTATTGCTTCTCGCACCAATGGCTGGCATTGCTGGAGCTGACGAAGTTGAGCCCGCTCAATCATGCGAAATCCTCGTAGATTGGGATTATGATTGGGCTCTCGATGAAAACGGAACATGGCAAGAAATGGTAATTCATCGATACAGAACCACCTACGAGCCGGCTTTCCAGAATGGCACTTCACCAAGCGGGGTAACAATCGATGTTCAACACATCAGAGAGGGCCAAATCATTGCTACTGAGGCTGACTCTAGCTACGTCGTAGCGGGTGGCGAAATCGATATTGTGCTATCGGATGAGCCGGCATTTCTTGATCAGGTATTTATCGAAGTCAGTTCGACTGAAGCAACTTGTTCGCGTTCCTTGGATATGACAATGTGGAACCAACCTTCGGCTGACCATGAAATCACCCGTGAAACCACTTGGGAGTTGCAGAATGACGCAGAAGGAGGTTCAAGCCTATACTTCGAGGGAAGAGGTTGGCAGAAGCGAACCGGTGAAAGTCTGAGTTCCAGCGAACTAGGAAACGGCTCCCTAGTACTTGATTTAGACACTGGAACCGACCAGATGTATCTGACTCTTGATTTGCATAACGTATGGATGAATGAGACATATGATGGTACAGAAATAACCCGTCAAATTTTCGAGATGCGTGGCTCGGGCAGTCTAGAATTCGTAAGTGATTCAGAGGACTCTCTAATCGATGTAGAGGCCAATGTATACCAAGCATACATACTCAGAGATTGGGAAGATGGAATATTGACAGAGCGACTAACCTTGGAAGCAACTGGCTCTATATCTTACAACGGAGGTTCGAATAATAGTACTCAAGGAGGATATGGAGAACTATCTGTATTCTATATCGAAACCTGGGATGAAGATGGCGTTCGTCGTTTATCAGACACTCAAATTGAGGCTAACCTAAGTATTCGTCTTCAAACCCAAGATGAAGCATTCTCAATCGAATTGGACGAATTCCGAACTAGAGAAAAATGGCTCGACGGAGTTCGCGAAGAACAATCACTGAAAATCAAAGGTTCTGGAGAATTTGGTTTCCTTATCGAAGATAGTCAATTCCAGGTTCAAGTAAATGGAACTGTTCCAGATATTCACTACGAGGTAGTTGGTGGAGAGGTCGTACAGGATCGCATAATTATCGACGGCCAATACTCTGGTGATGCGAGTGGTTCGTTTGGATATGTTCGCCAAATAGACAAATCTCTGATTCAAGCGAATGCTACTGGAGAAGAATTCGAAGTTGATGTGATTGAAAATGAATTATGGTTCAATATTTCAGGAACCCCTATCGGTCCAATCGGACAAGAAATTGAAGCTGAACACAATTTGACCTACGAATACACCGTCCCTCAAACAGATTGGGCTAACCGAACAGTTCGCTATCTCTATGTGGAGGATAATGGCACTACAAGCAATGAATATCCGGAAAATTCTCCGATAATCTTGGAGCCCGAGAGACCTCGGTACGATGGCGACATGAATGTCACGGGTTTCAGAGAAACCGGTATTGTACCTGACAAATATGTGATTGGAGATAATTTCCCTACCTCAAGCGATGGTATTGGTCCGAGGATAGAAATCATCGGCATTAGGATGGGTATGGCCGATGGACATGAGGTCGAATTGGCTGAGTGGCAGGATACAGAATCCCTAGACAATTTCACTGCTTATGGGACGGTAATCAATGAGGGATTGCTCGCTGGTATGCTTCACGAAGTGTATCGGGTAATCGATATTGGTCTGCCAATAGGAGAAGAAAATGGTAGCGCATCAGAAGTCGTTACAGTGTTCGAACATCAGACGCTTGAGAGGGTACTCTATCCCTCGGTAATCACCGCCGCAGAAAATACCCCTCCTGCCTTGCTTAATCTAAGATTTAGAGAAGGGATTCTATTCACCGAAGGTGGTTTTGCTCACCTTGAAGCAGTGATTGAAGATGTCGATACTGACGTGGTCGGTGTGATGGTAGATTTGAGTGAATTTGGTCTAGGAATAATCACTCTTTCAGACTCTGGCTTAAACGGCGACGAGGTAATTCAAGACTCAATTTGGACGGCAAGGATAAATCACGATGGTCTAGAGTTTGGAAATTTATCCGTTCCAGTAAAGATGGATGATCTCTGGACCGATGTCCAAACTACTGCTTATGTTGAAATTTCAAATGCTGCCCCTCGAATAACTTCGCGCGCCTATACTCCTGACTTTGCATATCGAGGTGAAGTAATCTCTGCAAGTCTCAAGGTAGAGGATGGGCATGGCGTGAAATCGGTAGTAATCGATCTACTCAGTGCCGGTGGAGAACTTTCTCCACTAACCTTAGACTCCAATACTGGTCGATGGACTGGCCAATTTGTCCTACCTGATTCTCTAGCGCCTGGATTGCGGACGATTCCTATTCAGGTTGAAGATAACCAAGGTGCTAGTGCCCTCATAGATGGCGGTTCGGTAGTTCAAGTCTTGAACGAAGCACCAGAGATAAGCAACGTATCTTTCTTCGATGAGGGTGAATGGGTATCGATAATCGAGATTCCTAAATCTGGTGAGAAAACATACACTATGGAAGTATCAATTTCCGATCCAGATGGAGTATCTTCTGCCCAAGCGAAAATTGGTCGTCTTGCACCAATTGGGAAATCTGAGACATGGCTATTGTTGAACGACGATGGCTTAGATGGTGACAGAGTTGCAGGAGACGGCATATATTCCATACAAATCGATGTCCGCTCTAGTTTATCTGAGGGCGAGATAAATTACCTTGTTCGAGGGTCAGATATATTCCAATCAATTACACCAGCAGAGTCTCAGACATATACAATCGAATTAGTTGATGAGAAGGCTTCTGGAGGAGTGGGGACAAATTGGATTGCAGAAAATTCCACCACTCTGGTGCTGATTGGCTTGCTAATGCTGCTCGCCTTAGGTGCCACTGCAATCGTTGTGACAATGCGAAATGCGGATTTTGAGTAAAAAACGCAACGAGCGAACCTCCTTATCTCACCATACACTCTCCTCTGATGTGAATAGAACCTCAGCGGTCATCCTATCTGCCATCGCTTTGAGCGCATTAGCCTCTCCAATAATCGCAGCATCATCTCCTGATGATTCTACTAGTAGCACACCTCGTTCGATTAGTGTTGACTTGGATTTCACTCCAATGGACGGAGATTATGTCAAACTTGATGGGCAACAATATTCTATTTACTTCAAAGAGTATATTGAGAGTGATTCATTTTGGGACAGAGTGGTCATTCACTCTGTGAGAAGCGATATGGGTTATTGGACTCAAGCGGATGAATCCTGCACAATAGGTACCTTTACCGGACAGTGTAATGTCAGAGAGACTCGTCAAGGAATGCATTTTACAGCATACAATGATGTCTATGGCATCTCAATCGAGAGCGATTGGACCTATGACGAAACAACATATTCTGCAAAAGGAGATGATTGGTATGAAAGCGATTCTGTTTACTTCGAGGATTATTACATAGATTACGGAACTTTAGGACTGGATGATGAAGCTGGAAGATATTGGGAAAATATCACAATAGAGGTTTCAGAGAGTAGTATGCCCTCTTCAATGACAGTTGGTACAATATTCACCATTAGTTCGGAAAATTGGGAAGATTGGTCTTGGGTTGATCTCAATGACAACGGAAGCCGAACCGAGGATTCGGGATCGGAATATTGGATGGAGGATACATCCTATGAAGGAATGCAAGAATTATCGATAGAGTTCGAAGGTTACAATGAGGCGGAATCGGCTGGTTCATCTCCAACGACACTTTCAGTTTTACAAGTTGAACTTAGAAACGTCTCTGATGGAGGAGAGCTTGTTGATTTGCTATTATTCACTGAGTGGGGTGGTATTGCAGGATTCTACTACGATGCTGAAAATGCTACTGATTTAGTTCCAATGACAATGTGGAATAACCAAGCTGGAGGATTCCCTGATGCTGATGGAGACGGTTGTCCTGATGAAGAGGATGCATTCCCTGTTGATGCTTCCGAGTGTAGTGATTTCGATTCCGACGGAGTAGGCGATAACGCTGATCCAGATGATGATAATGACGGCTGGGATGATGTAGAAGAGTCATCTTGTGGTACCAATCAGTTCGATTCTAGCTCATATCCCTCAGACGTAGATTCCGACGGATTATGCAATGGTTTAGACCCCGATGATGATAATGACGGTTACAACGATCCAATCGATGATTTCCCCGAAGATCCTTCTGAATGGAATGATAACGATAATGATGAGATTGGAGACAATGCAGACTTAGACGATGACAATGATGGATTTTCTGATATTATTGAGCAAGATTGCGGTTCTGACCCAATGAGTGTATTCTCCCAACCACTGGATACAGATGCCGATGGAGAATGTGATGAATTGGACTCTGATGATGATAATGATGGTTGGGAAGATGACCGTGATAGTTTCCCGAAAGACCCTACGGAGTGGTTGGATACCGATTCGGATAGTATTGGCAATAACGCCGACACAGATGACGATAATGATGGCTGGATTGATACAAAGGAAGTTGAATGTGGCACCGGCCCTCTAGATGCACTCAGTTTCCCACAAGACTTCGATGGGGACTCACTTTGTGATGCTGTAGATACCGATGATGATGGTGACAAGTGGTCCGATACTGTTGACGTATTCCCTCTCGACCCGTCAGAATGGTTCGATACAGATGGAGATGGAATAGGAAATAATGCAGATACCGATGATGACGGAGATGGTTGGTCGGATGTTGCTGAGGAAACCTGTGATGGTGACAAGGATGATTCTTCGATTGAACCAACTGATTCTGATGGCGACGGGCTCTGTGATGGTATGGATCCAGATAGGGATGGGGACGGCACAATAAATGACGATGACGCATTCCCTGACGACCCAAGTGAAGATCTAGATTCAGACAACGATGGTGTAGGAAACAATGCCGATTTGGATGACGATGGAGACGGCTTATCGGACCTCGATGAAATTGCAGCCGGTACTGACCCCTTGGACAGTGACACCGATTCAGATGGTTGGAATGATGGATTTGATGCCTTCCCGTTGAATACTGCTGAGTGGAAGGACACAGATGGCGATGGAGTAGGCGACGCAGATGACCAATGCTATGGAGACGATGATACTCTAGATACTGATGCAGATAGTATCCCAGATTGTTTAGATTTGTGTCCTCTGGATGCAGATAATGACATCGATGGAGACGGAGTTTGCGGCGATATAGATCCTTGTCCGATTGATAATCCAGATGATACAGATACCGATGGAGTAT
>NYXO01000044.1 GCA_002685415.1 Methanobacteriota archaeon | reverse complement strand
ATCTGGAAGTAATGGAGAAATTTACACCTCTGAAAATTGTCCAAGAAGCGATTGGACAGTTCCTGGTGAGCATGAGAACGGCCTCAAGCATGGCCCCGGCGCTCTCGCGGCCGCACATGCTGGCCTAAACACAGACGGAAGTCAGTTCTACATTGTTCCAAGCGACTCTACCCCTGATTGGTTGGACTGGAACCCAGGAAAGGATTGCACGGCTCAAGGGCAATCTTGCCATACAGTCTTCGGCATGGTCATTTCGGGAATGAATCACGTAGATGCGATTAGCGAAGTTACAACTGATGGTAGCGAACCAGTTGATGATGTACGGCTCATTCAGGCATACAGAAGTTAAGTCCAGAACAGNAATCCATCCGTTGTTTGAATTCTTCGAATAGTCACATTGATGGAGGGTTCCCTAACCCTGTAGGTCGCGGGGTATGGTAATGAAGGATTCAGAAGGCTTTGATTCGCTAAGGTCATTCAGCAAATCTGACGGTACTGTTGGCGACTTTCACTCTCTTTCACATTTGCAAGAATTGGGGCTTTGTGACCTNGATTCACTTGCCNTTCACTATTCGATTATTGTTGGAGGCTGCTTTGCGAAAGTGCGATGGTTTTCTGGTTACCCGTGAGGATGTCGAAAGAATCGCATCATGGTCACCTGATATGACTCCAGAAGAAATTCCATTCTCGCCCAGTAGGGTGATTCTACAGGACTTTACAGGAGTTCCTGCTGTTGTTGATATTGCTGCACTCAGAGATGCAATGGTGGAGTTGGGNGGAGACCCGGAAAAAGTAAACCCACAAGTGCCGGTTGACTTGGTAATAGATCACTCCGTTCAGGTAGATGTATCAGGATTATTCCCAGATGCAAGGGAAAGAAATTTGGAAATTGAGTACCAACGAAATATGGAGCGATATGAATTCCTCAAGTGGGGTCAGCAAAGTTTGGATAATTTCCGTGCAGTACCACCTGGCCGAGGAATTGTTCATCAGGTGAATCTAGAATGGATTGCCAGTGTCGCTAGGGAAGAAAACGGAGTTTGGTTACCTGACACTCTAGTTGGAACCGATAGTCACACAACNATGATCAATGGTCTAGGTGTTTTAGGATGGGGTGTCGGTGGAATTGAGGCAGAGGCTGTAATGTTAGGTCAGCCGATTTACATGCTTCTTCCAGAAGTCTGCGGATTCGAACTAACCGGTTCCCTTCGNCCAGGAGTAACCGCCACTGANATGACTCTNAGAATAGTAGAGATGTTGAGAGAGCATGGTGTGGTNGGTAAATTNGTNGAATTCCATGGTTCAGGACTTGCAAATCTAAGTCTTCCAGATAGAGCGACAATTGCCAACATGGCTCCAGAATACGGAGCAACATGCGGATTCTTCCCNGTGGATGAAACTACTCTAGATTACATGCGACTTTCNGGNAGAGATGAATCTCACATTGAAGACGTCAAAAGGTATCTATCTGCNCAGGGAATGTTCCACACTTCACAAACCCCTACTCCCTCCTTTACAAGCCATCTCTCGCTCGATTTATCGACTGTTGAGCCTGCACTGGCAGGTCCCAAGAGGCCGCAGGACAGAGTAGATCTTTCTGCAATGAAGGATCATTGGAAAAATAGTCTAAATGCACCTCTTGGACACAGCGGTCACGGTATTGATGGAAGCANGAATCAATCCTCTGCTACAATCGGCTCTAGAGGANTTGATTTGACACACGGTGACATCGTGATTGCTGCAATAACTAGCTGTACAAACACAAGTAATCCCAGCGTCATGATTGCGGCTGGTTTGTTGGCGCGAAAAGCCAGAGAGGCTGGCTTATCGATTGCACCCACCGTCAAGCCAAGCTTGGCACCAGGTTCTAGGGTGGTAACCGAATATTTTGATGCGGCGGGTCTTACCGAAGATTTGGACTCTTTAGGATTCAGTGTAGTCGGTTACGGATGCACTACTTGCATAGGCAATTCCGGTCCTTTAGACGCCGATGTAGAGGCTGCAATAGATGAGGCGGATTTGATTGTTGGAAGTGTACTATCTGGAAATCGTAATTTTGAGGGTAGAATACATCAGAAGGTCAAAGCAAATTATCTTGCAAGCCCACCTTTGGTAGTCGCTTATGCGATAGCAGGAACNCTGGATATCAATTTTNAGACTGATCCTATNGGTATNGGGNCANATGGNCCTGTNATGCTAGCCGATNTTTGGCCAAGTGATGAAGAAGTCAGGCAAACCATCTCTACTTCGATTAANCCAGAAATGTTCCGAAAGCGGTATTCAGACGTGTTGCAGGAACCACGATGGGATGCGATTAGTAGTTCAGAATCCGCCCTCTATCCATGGGCAGAAGATTCAACTTATGTTCGACTTCCTTCCTTCTTTGAAGGGATACTTCCAGAACCNGCTCCAATTGAGCCNATTCATGGAGCAAAAGTTCTGCTCAAATTAGGAGATTCTGTAACCACTGACCACATTAGTCCAGCCGGCGCTTTCCCACACCATGGACCGGCTGGCCAATACCTAATTTCCAGAGGAGTCGAACCCCGAGATTTCAACTCATTTGGTAGCCGTCGTGGTAATCATGAGGTTATGATGAGGGGTACTTTCGCAAATGTGCGGATTAGGAATCAAATAGCTCCTGGGACAGAAGGTGGGTTCACAACCCATTTCCCAACGGATGANGTAACCTCAATTTTCGATGCAAGTATGAGGTATCAAGCAGACGGAACACCTTTGGTGGTCTTGGCAGGTACCCAATATGGAACAGGTAGTAGCAGAGATTGGGCCGCAAAAGGAACACTTCTTTTGGGGGTAAAAGCAGTTATCGCGACCTCTTTTGAGAGAATTCATCGCTCTAATTTGGTTGGGATGGGTGTTCTGCCATTGACCTTCCCTGAAGGCGAAAACGCCGATTCTTTGGGACTTGATGGAACCGAGTCTTTCGACATTCCAGCCACTGCCGATTTGGTCCCACTATCGTCAATCAAAGTGAAAGCGACAAAGGAAAATGGAGAGATTATTGAATTCGATGCTGTAGTACGTTTAGACACCCCTGTGGAGGTCGATTATTACAGAAATGGTGGAATTCTTCAGACTGTATTGCGTAATTTGGCAAAAACGTGACTTCAAATCTAAAAACTGAGCCGGTGATGACATGACTAACGAGGAAAATATCCGATTTTCCTTCCGTTCAAACGAGCACGAAGTTGAGGTTGTAATCCAAGGTCCACCTTCGTGGGTTAACCTGTATCGAGAAAGGATAGGTCTCGAAGGAGATATAGGATATACTCAATCCGTTCTCGGCTCAAACTCAGACCTTTCCGATGGTTCAGCAATTTCAAAAACTGCAAGAGAATTACCAGGGCCACCTCCAGATCCGAGTCGATTACCTTCTGTCGTAAGAGTCGTCGGAGACCTTGACGTTGATGTCGGAGTTTCTCAACTAGGAGTTCCTGAAAAAACAGATCCAAACTTGGCCGAAATTAGTTTATTTTTGGAAGAATTGGATGAAGATCCAGAGCCCCTTTCGGATAACATGTCGGGAGACCCAATGGCAGAATCTTGGATTCAACTTGTGATGACACTAGTGGTTCGTGAACACGGCCATACCTCGCTTTCAGTTGGCTCAATAGAGAGTCTTTTGAGTGACCGAATTAATCGCTCGGGAATAGAGTTACAGATGTTCCTAGATAGACTCTGGTTGCTCGGTAAATTGGAGCGGATACATGGTGGCGCGGAAACTCAATACGCACCCAATCCAAGTTGGCTTGAAGCAAGTTAAATTCGCTAATTTCAGCCATCAACCCCATAGGGGTTGGAAAAACATCATCCCATTAGGCATAATAATGAAATGAAATTCGGCGTAGCCATGATGTCCCTGTCAAAGAACGCCCGAAACGAATCCAACGAAGGTCGAATAGCGATTTTCTTGGTTATGCTGATGTTAAGTTCACCAATGCTATCATTGGTTCCATCCGTATCAGCATCACACATTACCCAGTATGCAGTACAAAGAGACCCCTCTTTCATTTCGATAGGAGATATTGACTGTGATGACGATAACGACATTGTCTCAGCCAGTTCAATGGGTCACTTCATTACAGCACTGTACAATGATGGTAATGGAGGATTTGGAGATCGCCAAGATGTCTTCATCTCAAACAATGATTCATTCCGCGCTGGATTCAGGGATACAGCTGACGGAACTAGAGTCTA
The DNA here is from genome assembly GCA_002685415.1 of Methanobacteriota archaeon. Taxonomy (GTDB): domain Archaea; phylum Thermoplasmatota; class Poseidoniia; order Poseidoniales; family Thalassarchaeaceae; genus MGIIb-O1. The sequence goes on along the minus strand of NYXO01000044.1, from coordinate 14,107 downwards.
TGTTGCAGATGTAGATGGTGACGGTGTTAACGATGTTATCTATTATCAACAAAATATTCGATTCGTCGGAGGGCCTATGGTTCCAGGAAATCTAACTGTACTTTGGGGAGATTGTAATGAGAGAATCAACAATTGGAATCCCTCTGAAGCAATCACAGTTAGCAACCCATATCTTCAGGATATGGATGTAGAGGATATTGATGGTGACGGAGATGCTGACATCGTAATGAGTGTAGTGGACCCCACTTTCACAAATAATTACATCAACATATACAAGGGACCAGACCCAACCCAAATAACAGCTCAACAAACTATTCCAGTACCATTGACTAATGGATTATACACGAACTTAATTCTAGGACATTGGGGAGAAGACGTCCTTGGCGGCGGTGGCCTTCCTGGCGGTGGAGTTGGCGATTGTGAGGATCTAGATATTTGGCTACTGAGATCACCTCCTTACAATACAGGTGTTGGATTCTCAAATGGTCACTACGACAACATGACCGTCCTAGAATACGACTGTACACTAGGGACCTACCCTAACCCACTAGATGCAACAGCAAGTGGAGTTCATAATTTCAAGTTGGATGCAGAACACAATTACCCATTGTATGGAATCGATATCTCAGATACAAATGACGATGGTGAGATTGACCTGATTGCAGCGGTTGATGGAATTACAGGAAACATCTCATACGCAAGTCGCACTGGTTCATCTTGGGATACTCAAAACTACGTTTTCCTCGGTGATTATCTTGGTGCATCCATTACCATTGCTGATGTTAATCGAGATGGAAAAATGGATTTCTTTGTTCCAACTGAGGTTACTCTTACTCGATTGCAGGACTCAAGTGCACAGAACCAAACATATCTGCTTGTTGATAACCTAAGAGAAGTAAATACAGTCGAGATCATTCTTGGAAACCCCAACGGTAATGGATACTTGTCGTCTCTCTCTTTCGACGTCGGTCGTCGACCAACAATGGCAGTTCCAGGACAACTAGCTGGCGGAGACGACAGTGCTTACGAGATTGCAATCGGACAAAGAGATAGGTCATACAGATTCGCAAACAGCGCAATGTGGCTTGATACTCAAGGATGGGCAGGTGCTGGTGACTTCCTATCTGTACTCAGTTTAGATAACGAAGACGTTGGAATTACTGAAGTGAATATCGCTCCAGCGGCTTATGATCCAGCTACTGGAGCCGCCAAAATTGGTGAGGGTAACAGATTTGTCAACTTAACCGTCAAGAACACCGGTCTAAACCCCATTTCTGGCTCAATTGATGTCGACTTAGAAGTAAAGGAAGTACTAGACGGCATTGACACACTCGTATATTCTAATGACTTTGAAGGTAACATAGACAACACCAATTGCCCATCATGTTCGATTGTCCTCAAGTCGTACACTGGAGAATATGGTGCAGGTTCGTCTTCATGGCACGAGGAATATAATGCATCTACAGATTCCAACGGTTCAGCCACCGATGACTGGTGGGAAGCCGACACAAATCCAACCACTTACATGTGGGCTGGAATGGATCATAATAACCAGGACAATGAATCAGGATATTACAACAACATGGATGAGGCATTCATCATTGAGAATGTTGACTTGACAGGTGCAGACGCTGCATATCTGGACCTAGATTTATTCTGTAGTGCAGCGTTCTTTGAGTTGTATCTAGCCGAGCAGTACGCTGTTGTCGAACGATGGTTGTATGAAGACTCCTGTGGAATTGAGGTCTGGAGTGATGGCAATGGATGGGAACAGGTATTCTTCACCGGAGGGTGGGATAATGAGAGATATCTGCGTCTATATGGATTCGGATACGATCCAGAATACAACACTTACAACGGAAATTTCGCATCGGAAACCGTCACACCCTGGACAAGTTACTCCGGTGACGATGCAATCGACCTTACTCGGTACGCTGGTGAAGTTGTTGACATTCGCTTCCGCTTCCGCAGTGGTTTGATGGGAAGCGTTGGCCCAGATGGTTCGTCTCAGGACACAGGACTAGATGGGTTTGCATTTGACAACATCTCGATCCGAAAAACCGATGTTATTTTCGGTACAGAAGAAGTTGTCAGTCAAACTCTGTCATTCTCCAATTTCGCAGCTGGTGCTACCGAGGAAGTATCACTTACTGCTGATTTCATCGATAACCGAACTTATTACATCAACACTGAACTAACCAACCCTGTAGGATTTGAAAACGCAGACGCCACAAATGACGAGATAAAATTCCAAATTACTGTGGAGAATCTGTTCGACCCAGGTGTTGCAGAAGAGCCATGGGTCAGTCTCGAGAATGGATTGAGATATGCCTCGGGAGATCGTGACATCGAGATTAGAGTTCAGAACTACGGAAACACTCTGACGGACTTCCAATTGGAAACAGTGGTCAAGAACGCTCTTCCTGACCTAGTTGCGATTGAAGATTTCTCCGGATTTGAGCCGATTTGGGAAGACGATAATGATCAACCCGGAAAGGAAAATGGAAGTCGATTAGACGATACAAACGGCGACCATCCTATGTTGCCTCAAAGCAGAGGAGTGTTCAATTCCTTTGCATATTGGTTGGGTAATCCAGACACAGGATATGGCGATAATTGGGACGAGTCTCTATCTCTCGATCCTTTCCCAGTTGCTGTTGGTGGTACCGACTTCACTTACCTGACCTTCGATTACTTCGCAGAGGGTGATTATCTTTCAGATTCAAATGGCAATATTCTAGCTATTCGCGATGCGGCGGGACTAGAGATTGAATGGTCTAAGGGTGGAGAAATCTACCGCGGAACCGTTTGGGGAAGTTGGACTGATCTGAATGAAAATGGACTAAGGCCTTTCCAGGATGGTAGTGGCCTGGGAGCGTGCGAAGATTTCGATAACAATGGTCGATATGACGAGGTTGAATACATGGGCGACCACTCAGACCGTTACGAATCTGTAGTCTGGTTTGATTCCGAAAGTTTGGTCAAGTCTGTGATTATCGACATGACACACATTACCCTGCTTAACCAGACCTCTAATGACACCTTTGATTGGAGGACTGAATGCACTGACCTTTCAGGTTCTGAAGTGTCCTTAACCTGGAGATTCCAATCCAATGGAGATGGAGTGAATGGTAATGCAGGTCTTGCTGGGTTTGCAGTTGACAACATTCGTGTTGACGAATTCACATTCGAGAATGATGGTACTTACATTACTGACATCAATGGATTGGATGCTTCCGAGCGCCAGGACGTTACAGTAGCAACTCATGACTTCAATTCTGGACTATATCGAATAGATTCTACAACTCTATTTAACAACACAATAGAAGGAACATCTTGGTACAACCAAACAGAGATAACTACTGCAAATAATCACACTCAGATTATCTTCAGTATCGCAAGCGCTGACATCACCTTGATGCAACCGAACGTACTGGATTGTGTATCCGATATCACATACAAGTGTGTCTATACATATGATTCGGTATCTCAACACTCATTCACAGTACCTCTTCTGAATGGTGTAATTGCAGGAGAATATGAGGTCAATATGAAGATTGTAGATATGACAACAGGTCAGACGGTTTACGAACAAGCTGCCGATAATGGCCCGTTCGATCTTGAACCTCATGCTCGAGACTTTGCAAATTGGACCGCGCCGTACAATGGCTGGTACGATGGCCACCAATACAACATCAGCTTCTATGCGATATTAACCGAGGACGGAGAACCATCAGGAAATGATAGGTTCTTCGAAATTGAATTCTTTGACACCGTTGATGTAGCAATCCTATCCAACCCTACCGATCAGAATCGGTTGCAGAGAGTAAAGCAAGATCTAGAATCGATGGGAATGACTTACACCCAACTAGCAGTCAATGATTGGGATAGATACGCAACTGAGAATTGGATGTCTCATTATGAGAAGATTTTGCTACCATGGCAAACCGATTACAATGTTGAGTATGGTGAATACTACGAAACGATGGCATCTACTCGAGAATCTGACGGACTTTCGGTTACTGAGGTTCTAGAAGCATACATGGTTAACGGAGGGACTGTTCAGATTCACCTCGGGCCATATCGTAACGAATACCAGCCAAATAGGCTACCTTTCGGAATGGACATTGCAATGAGAAATCAATGGAACAACACCGTCACAAACGATGACTTGGTGATTGTTGATGCTTATCATCCTTTGATGAATAACGTCGACACAGCAGCCTTTGCTGGTGTTCATGGTGGAGCATATGTTGCCTTAGCGGGTCTCGATACTGCACAGGTTCAATTCGACCAAATCCCACAAGTTTGTGGGGGTAGAATTAGTGACCCAACTGGAACCTTCCACACATTGATGAGGAGTGAGTCATTTGATTCACAATCACTACTCTCAATCTGCAATCGCGGTGCAGGAGGAATGATTGTTACAACTTTAGATGTAGAGAATCCAAGCTTCTCCCAACCATTTGGTGGAACTTCAATGCCTCTGCTATCGAACATGTTGGCTTATCATGTCAATCCGTACCCTACTGAATTCGGAATTGCAGGAGATGGATTCGACCTTACTGTAAATGGTGAAGCACCATCGATTGATACAGTAACAGGTGCTTATGCAACTATGTACATCAAGTCGAACTCTGAACTTGACTTCTCATTCTTAACTTCAGATTCAACCTTGGCTGACAGCATTACAGCTGATTGGACATTACAATCAACCGATATGAACGAGTCAGTTACAGGTTGGGCTGGTGAAATCATCGACTTCGGAGAGATTAGCCATATCCGCCAAAACAGTGCAAGCATACCAGCGCTCGGTAGCTTCTGTGTTGGGGATTCGAGCTCAACAACCGGATGTAGAATTGGAGCAGAATGGCTGTTGACATTGTACCTCCATGATGATGAAGGTCACACAAGAATCACCTACATCCATCTTGTAACCGATGATACATTGGCTGACGAGTATCGGCCAAATGCAGATCTACAACTTGTGGAAAACAGTGTTACAGATGAGTACGTAAGTCTCGAAGGAAGCAAGACGGTTGGAGGTGTTGATTGGCCAATTTATCGAGTTAGATTGACCGACAGCGGTGACATTAGTCTGTCCTTCGATTCTTCAGCAAGCTCTGACGACGACGCACCTGAAGGCGAGAGAGGTATTGAGATGTTTGAGTACAGAGTGTTCTTCGATTATCCCGTAGATTCTTCGAACCCAACTCTGGAAGGTCATACCTTCCAAGTACCGGATGCAGCAGGTGGCGACATGTGGAATTATGTATTCCGAAACATGACTAGTGATGGAACCTTGGAAAATCAAATTAGGCTAGAATTGATTGTGTACGATCGTGCCGGAAAACAATCTGAAAAGGCACGAATTTACTTCATTGTAGTTGGAGAAGACTTTGGAGATGACCCACCAGTTGTGGATATCACTTCACCTCGTTCAACCGATTCTCAAAGCGGGGATTTGGTCACAATCAATGGTGTAGTAAGTTCCGGTGCAGAAAACGGAGTCACGATTGAGGTGGCATTGGATCCAGCGGTTTTGGATTTGACACCCTCTCCAAAGGCTACTCAAAAGGCGCTAGGAAAGTACAATTCCACTGGACCAGTTCTACTCGGAGACGGTGACACTTTCACGATTACTCTGAACATTGCTGACCTATACCTGGAAACTACAGGAAAGCAGGTCAAGGTTTACTGGAGAGTAGTAGAGGGTGACCGATATGAAATCAATAATGAATTCACAATCGATTTACTCCCTCGACCAAGTGACCCTTGTGTTCTGAACCCTTCCGCTGATGGCTGTGTTTCAGATAGCGGCGGTACGGACGTAATCATGTTCGCTGCTATTGGAGCAATCTTGATTCTGGCTATTCTTGGTGTTACTCTAGTTGTAGTAAGATCAAGAGGTAAGTCAGACGATGGCCAAGACACAGTCCAACAATTTGGTGGCGTTGAGCAGATGGATCCTGTCGAAGCGTATGTACAACAGATGGTTGGTCAAGGCTATGATGAGGCTACTGCGAGGCAATATGCTGAGCAGTATTACGCAGCATACTATGCTCAGCAAGGGAAAGGCGGCGGCAACTGAGTAAACCCTCGAAAGGGGGATGCTCAAAACGCACCTTGAAGGCCTCTTGGTGGCCGCCCTGAGTCATGGACATAGGTGAAACATACACTGTAGCGGACCTTTCTTTGGCGGAGGCTGGAGGCCTGAAAGTAGATTGGGCTCGTAGTAGAATGCCAGCACTTGCAGCGCTGCGAGCTAAAGCTGAGAAAGAACAACCTCTTGCAGGCCAAAGAATTGCAGGGTGCCTTCACGTTACAAAGGAGACAGCAGTCTTAATTGAAACGATAGAAGCAGCAGGTGGAAAGGTTTCTTGGTCTGGTTGTAATCCTCTTTCCACACAGGATGATGTAGCAGCTTGGCTCGCATCCGAGGGTTATGATGTACATGCATGGTACGGCCAAAATACCGAAGAGTTCTACCAATCAATAGATCGCACTCTCAAGTTCAATCCGACACTTACGCTGGACGATGGCGCCGACTTGATTTATCGAGTCCACAGTAAATTTCCAGAGCTAGCAGCAGGTGTTATTGGAGGTACTGAAGAGACTACTACTGGTGTCCACAGACTCAGAGCCATGGGAGACGCGGGAGAACTTCTCTACCCTGTGATTGCAGTTAACGACGCAGCCACAAAGTGGGATTTCGATAACGTACATGGTACTGGTCAGTCAACAATTGACGGAATAATTAGGGCCACTAGTGTCTTACTTGCCGGTAAAACATTCATTGTTGCAGGGTACGGACATTGCGGCAAGGGATTAGCGAATCGTGCCCGTGGTATGGGTGCTAATGTAATCGTTACAGAAGTCGATCCAATCGCTGCCCTGAAAGCAGTCATGGATGGATATCGCATTATGAAAATGGATGATGCTGCAAAGATTGGTGATATATTTTGTACAGCAACAGGGATGAAAGATGTCGTCGTCGGTCGGCATTTTGATGTCATGAAAGATGGAGCAATCGTTTGTAATACCGGACATTACGATTGTGAAATTAACATTTCAGATATTGAGGAGAGAGCCGAGAAGGTTTACACAATCAGAGAAGACAATGAAGCATTCCAACTCAAAGATGGACGGACGATTCATCTGCTCGCACGTGGAAGGCTAGTGAATCTTGCTGCCGCAGAAGGTCATCCAAGTGAAGTGATGGATATGTCATTCGCTAATCAATTCCTTGCACTTTGCCGACTGGCTACTGAAGGCGATGGATACGATAACATCGTCTATGACATAAGTGCTGAGCAAGATAGTGAATTAGCTAGATTGAAACTCACAGCAGAAGGAATTGGTATTGATACCTTGACAGATGAGCAATTGGCCTATTTAGATGATTATTCTGCGGGCACATGAAAATGTTTCAGAGTTAACTTTCTGATTCTTTCCCTTCTCTCCACCAGTTTTTTGTGTTTGAAAAATCAGGTAGGTTAGGTTTCCACTTTTGGCCAATAACCTCATCAGATTCAATTATTTTTGAATGTCGTTCTTGGAAAGCATCAGTTCTTTTTCCAATCGTATGATTGTAGAGTTTACTGCCTCGAATTTCAGCAGGTACGCAGACCTTTCCTGAAGTGCCCTCAACATCAATTGCCCTCTCTAGGTCAAGGGCATGTCGATTGAGACTCTGTAGTAAACCAGCACCAGCCCTACTTACTCCCATAAATAGCCCTAGAATAATCAAGAATACCAAAATGAAGCCATATTGGCTACCACCAAGTAAACTCATGGCTACGGTTCCCATCAAGAAAACAATCGGGGCTACAAAAGTAAAAAGAAAGAAAGTCTCGGAAAGGGGTTTTCTAGTTTTCATTCGACCGATTATTTCCCATCTAGTATGTTTTGGATTCTGAGGTCTGAAAATTTCTTCCTTTTCCATTTTGGCGGCCTTATCGACCATTTGCCTAACTCGGTCCATATTCATCAGTTGCTGGCGGTCTGGTTGTTCCATTTCTGATTCGAACATTATTTCCAATAATTCGCTTGCTTCAGAATACATCCCTAGTCTAACCAGAATAGCAATTTGTTCGATTAATGGCGTCACATCTTCAGGATTTACCTGTCTTCTTTGCTGCCACCACTCCAGGGCCTCTTCTAGCATACCAAGATGGTCAATCAGAAGAATTCCCCCTAATGCCCATGATTCGGCATCCTCAGGTTCTAGTCTCACAACATTTTGTAATGCTGCATAAGCACTAGCAGCTTGTGATAGAGTGGGCATATCTTGCACCCCTCTCCTTGCGGCTGGAAGAGTCATCCTTGCAGTCATTTTCCAGGCGGCGGCATGATTTGGCTCCATTCGAGTGATTTGATGGCATAAATCGAGGGCTTCTTGCCTCTCGCCAGCCTCTTCAAGCTCGAGAACTTCTTCCCAAAGCATATCCGCCTTGNTCGCCATAGNTGNTGCTCGGGTTTAGACAANATGAATGCTGGGGTGTCCCAAACTCAGCGCCTACCGCTGCCTCTACCTGGTCGATTGCCCCTNNGNGCNCCTCGGCCAGTACCTCTGAATCCAGATCTACGTGGNTTACTAGCNCTGCCAGGNGACCTTCCCCTTCCGCGNGCGGGGAGGTCNTCCTTGGGGTCTAGAACTACGATTTTGATTCCGTCCACCTCTGGANGANGATTTATTTCCAGAACNGGGTCTATGTGCTTCACATCGATTGCACTTATCTCTAAAAGAAAAGTTNGAGTTGTTNCACTTAGGGCAAGTCCAATCTCCAGATTTTTGGGAATTATTTCTACCTCTGTCAAATTTTCTNTCAAACTTGCCNGCGCCATCACGGGGCTTATCTGCTTCACAGCGGTTACACTTCTTTCGGAATGAGAAATTGGAATTATTGCACTTAGGGCAAGTCCAATCTCCNCCTTTTTTGTNNTCGTTTCTTCCACGCCGATCATCACGTCGNCCATCNCTTTTCGNGTGCCNATCTCTTNCTCGGCCACGATTATCTCGTCTCTCTCTTGGAGCAATTTCAACAGGCGACCCGATTGCNTTGGANGAGTCTATTTCGTCAGATATTGGGTGAATGTGAACAAAGGCTCGATCTATTGCTCCGATTACAGAATTCACCTTTCCAATCGGCTTTCCACCGATTATGCGCAAAGTAGCACCTAGTCTTGGTGCACGCCCCTCGAANGCGANTAGGAGACCTCCTTCGTGGGACTCTCTGTCGACTGTGCCGGAGAAGCTCATGACCTCAGTCGCGTCGGCCCGAGTATATGAGGGCGGCAGATGCCGCGAGAATCAGACCGCCCAATCCCATAGAAGGAAGAACTGAGGAGTTATCCTTAGGCGGTTCAGGTTCGGGTTCAGGTTCGGGGTCAACGAACAGGTGGGTATTGTCAATACTACGCTGTTGACTTGAACAAATTCCAGAATCATCACAGGCACGAACTTCAACGATATGAGTGCCTTCTGCCCAAACAGAGAAATCAATCTGAGGTGTAGACCAAATATTTCCACTAACGGAAATGCTACCAACCGAGGAACCATCAATTAGCAGTGTGAAAGTGACAGCTTCACCATCAGGGTCGGAGAATTGCCCACTCATCGACCATGAATCACCATCCCAGCCTTCGGAATTAACAGTCATTATTGGAGCACTGCTAGCCTTCACAATTCCCAAATCATAAGTCGCTAGTAAACTATAGACTCCATCTCCAGTAACTATTACCGCGACATATGCAGGACCAGGAATTAGCCCAACTGCAGCCACATTTTCGCTGATTTCAGTTCCTTGGAGTAAATAGGGGCCGGAATAGGTTCCTGACTCATCAAAACTGGAAGTAAACCCAATCTCAACAGATAACTCTGGCCATCCTTGATTTGGAGACAAGGTAATTGGATGAGGGTCAGATAAGTCAGTGGTTGAAGTTGATATCTGGAATGGAATTCCGACATTCCAAGTTCTNTTCCCAGAAGATTGACNTGCGCTATCGATTGCTTCACAGGTAACTTCTCCAGGTTGGTCTATTGGGATATCCATCGATAACTCTCTTTGCGAGTAGGTGATTTGCAATCCGGAGTCTCCTCTGCAGTTAATTTCGAGATTTGACACTCCCGCCTCATCCTCGAACCAAAGCTGAACATCATTCCAATCTGCAATAACCTGAGTCCCTCCGCTCGCGAGTGGGAACCAAGCACCATCAATTGGAGCGTTTTCTGACCAAACCGGCGGGTCGTCTACTGGGATGGGTGCAGTTGTAAAGTCAGCAAATAGGTCCTCACCTATGGGCCATTGAGCCATGTTTGGGTAGAAGGAGTAGGTTAGACTTCCATCTTCATTTTCATTCAGTTCGTAGGAACTGGATCCATCGCCAACACAACTGCCTCTCAAAGGAGCAATACCAGCAAAGTCGCCCATGTCAACCTGAACGTCGCGTCCTTCACATTCTTCCCACATATCTAGACGTAGACCTTCGGTTACAGGGAATCTAATATGGTATTCCGCACCACTCATGTTTGAGGCATTGTAAGCCAGAGTGAAATCACTTGGATTGTTGAGGCTGGAGATTGTCATGGTGGCATTTAACCATAGCATCATTCTACACTCATCCTGACCACTTGATACATCTATGCTGGTGTCACAGTCTCGGTCGCTATCTGGGAAAACCGGTACCTCGGAACAATCGCTATTACTACCAATTCCTGAACAGTCTCTCGATTCCGAATGTCGAGGAGGAACTAGATTCCATTCTTCGACTAGGACCTCGTCTTCGGTCCAAGATGTGTTTTTCCAATCAGTGCCGTCACCTCCTCTGTGAGGACTTCCATCACGCATACCCATTCTAGTAAACGTGTATTGAACACACTCCGAAGCAATAGCTCTGACTCCTTCTCTTTCGTCTGTAGAAATCCATCCATCATCGCCACTTGGGTAGATTTGTGCAATATATTCATCTAAACTCTGTCTTACATCATCTGCCAAAGTCCCATTTACCCAAGCAACTGCTTCAATTTCGGCAGAGCTCCAATCACTGGCAATAGTGAAATTGAATACTGCTTTAGTATACTCAAACATATCCTCGAAAGTAAGGACGCTACATCGCTCCTCAAGCGTAGGCTCATTAGGGCCGAGTTGTTCTCTTCTTTCTTGAGATTCATCAAGACCACCTTGTTGATAGCCAAGTGGTAACGAAGAAATCACCATTCCAATAATCGTTATCATGACCAAGATTCTAAGCACGCCTTGGCGTCTCATTACAATACTGGAGTNGACCTCACACGATATTGCTATCGGCGGCAGCNGATTGAGTTATTTGTATGATTTCTCCAGTCCAGAAAAAGACCAGAAGNTCCCCATTAGCCCCTTCTCCAAACCCTACAATTAGTCCCCCTACGTTACCAAGATAGGTCTCTTTCCATGTGTGATTTACATCATTAGATAGAATCCATAGCGAACCGGAACAAAAGTCTCCAAACAGATAACCACCTTGGTCTGAGATTATTGTATTCTCAATCCAAAAGCCTCCGGTTATGGAACAATTTCCGTTATTGTGACCATAGACAAAGACCGGGTCTGTATATTCATTATGCTCAGACAAATCTTCTTTTTCACATTCTTCATCATGCGACTGAAATTGGAAAAATCCTTCTTTTTCTGACCACCCAAGGTTTGATTTGTTTACCAGGTTTACCAAATTAATTTCTTCCCAGCAATTTTGGCCTACATCGGCAATCCACAACCCTCCCTTTGGATCGACATCAAATTTCCAAGGATTTCTTAACCCATGGTGCAAGATGTACGAGTTTTCATTTTCTGAATTCATAACCGGATTGACCTCGCCGTTTGAGTATTGGAAGTAAACAATAGTGCCTAGTAAATTTTCAGAATTTTGCCCATTCTTTTCTGGGTCGTTAGCCCCACCTCCATCTCCAATTCCCCAGAGGTATTTTCCATTACCCAAACCAAGTAAATGCCCCCCGTTATGATTCCTGTATGGCTGTTCGACGGTTTTCAAGACGGTTAACGTGTCCAAATTTATCACATCATCAGTAACAACAACTGATGCTAGAACAAGATCTGCCGTATTCGCTCCTTCGCAACTCCCTTTTTCCACATATGATAGCAAGAGTTGTTTAGAGGAATTATAGTTTGCATCGAATGCAAATCCAAGTAATCCTTGTTCTGTATGGCATCTATTTACAATTTCACTTAGGTCTCCAGCTTGAATTAGTTCATCATCTTGCCAAATTTTCACCATTCCACTGAGATAAATTATCCACAATTCGTTGGTTAGAGGATTTACTTCGGAGTGATGAGGCGTACCAGTTCCCGCAAACAAAGTAGTACAAGTCAAGTCATTAGCTAAATTGCAATCTGTTGTTTGCGGATCAGCCCAGTCAAAATCATCTCCATCGTCTGAAAAGCATCCAGCAAATAGGGATAATATCAACAAAATTAGGATTGGAATCGTCACTTTCATTCAGAAGCCTCGACTTTGGTACAGAACGCTAATTTGTGTTCTATGATCAATCCTCGAAAAATGCTTGTATTCCTGGAACGTTCTCTACTGCCGCACCATATGTGCCAAGGTGATCGTTAGCATTCGTTGCAACCATTCCCTCAGTGTTTAGGACATCGGAGAGAATCTTCGTACCTTCTTCATCATTATTCATATCTACCAATGCATTTTGAATTAGTTCGACCATTTCGGCATTCATAGTCGAGGGATTGTACAAAGCAGGGTGACTCGGTGCTTGACCGAACGGCTCTAGCATAACGAGTTCATCCCTATCCAAACACCAGTCTGGACCATCCGCTATTCCATCCTCATTTTCGTCACAGTAGAGCATATATGCTGTATCCTTGACTAAAGCGACGTCTCCGCGATCAGTCATCATACACTTCATTGCACCCTTGTATCCGGAATATTGAGTGCCTCCATCCGGTATGCTTGAATCTTCGTTGAAGAAATTAGTCACAGTGTCTCGTAGTGAAGTAATTTCTTCAGGATCTCCAATTACCTCGGCATATCCATTTCCAATCAAGTAACCCATTGGAATCAACATCCCAGCACTTTTCAGCCATCCTGTGTGGCATGACGTTTTTCCATTCATCAAAGCAAAAGGGTCAGTATCTGGGTCATCATCTAGATATGCTTCTGCAATTTCAGAATCCTTTTTGACCCAAGCTGCCGCATTATAGTAAGTCCTTTGATCGAATTTCCACTCGGCCGCTAGCACGTCCAAATCGTAAACTTCCCATGCAAGCCAAGCGGCCGCACCATCTACAAATCCAATATCCGCATTACCATTATTGATAGCCTCGATTATCGCACCAGAATTCGATACAGGCATTATTTCAACATCCATGCCAGTAAGAGCACTCATTTTGTCTGCCAAGTGCTGAGGGTTCTCCTTTCCAAAATACAAATAGTCGTCCTGTACCTCAAAAGCGATTGTAATACAGTTATCTTCATCATCACATTGTTCGTAATTAATGTCGAAAATGAGATACAATACGGTCGCAGATAGCACTAATCCAGCGAGCAAAAGTGCTTTGTTAGCTTTGGCCCAACCAGCCCAACTAGTTTTTTCCATACATCTCCGAAATCGGTTTGTTTGATAATGTTTAGGGCACCCTAAACTAACGATAAATAGTATGTTTAAATCTCAACTAAGCATCATTCTCAATTATTATTAGATCCCGAAAAACCATTTAAATTGAGCAAATTTCCACCATAAATAGGATTTAGAAGCGCTAAAAAGGTCCAATTTATGACGGCCAACTCTAACTAATTCTACGTCCAAATCTCGAGTAAATCGCTCCCAATAACCCCTAGATTCACTAGGAAAAGATTCCAAGAATCTAGTTGGAGTGGCCATTAGTTTCCAATTTGGTTTACTAGAAATCGCAGTGATTACGGTTCTTCTAGCGGCATCAGTTCTCAAATCTTTCACTTCAACCATGACATCTTCTTTCCGATCACCCAATATCTCAACAACTTCTGAAAATGTAGGTATCTTTACTCCCAAATCCTCACCCGCTTTAATTATATCAGAGAAGTTCAATTTGGCGGTTTCGATTAATTCTCC
>NYXO01000043.1 GCA_002685415.1 Methanobacteriota archaeon | reverse complement strand
TGATGACATACAGTTGCTTAACCGGTATGTCGCAACTTATGGATCGCCAATCCAATATTCTTCAGCAGCGAATTTACCAGTTCAAAATCATCTTAATGAAGAATTGCAACTCGTAGCAGAAACGTTTCGCCGCTTTGGCAAAGAGAACATTGAGCAGCATGCTGAAAGCGTGCATCGCGAAGACCTTGATGTTCCCGAAAGCATAATTTCAGGTTTAGCTGAACTCGGGTGCTTCGGCCTATCAATACCCGAACGCTACGGTGGAACTGCAACGGGTACCACCCTCGACAATTACGGAATGGTTATTGCAACAGAGGAACTTTCAAGAGCGTCACTGAGCATTGGGGGTTCTCTTATTACACGTCCAGAGATACTGGCACGAGCTATTGAAAACGGTGGAACCGANNACCAGAAGCAACGTCTCTTACCTCTAATTGCATCNGGGGAATGCATGTCGGCGGTTGCCGTGACTGAACCAGANTTTGGTAGTGATGTCGCTGGTATTACTACCAATGCACGACGGCTCCCTAANGGAGACTGGGAAATTAATGGTGTGAAAACTTGGTGCACATTTGCTGGTAGAGCTGATCTATTAATGGTCTTAGCAAGAACCAACCCCGATACTTCGGTAGGGCACAGAGGATTAAGTATCTTCGTCGTAGAAAAGGANAGAGCCAAGGGGCATAGTTTNACTTTTCAACAAGACNATGGGGGGAAGCTGGAGGGAAGAGCAATACCNACCTTGGGCTACCGAGGTATGCATAGCTTCGAAATTTCGTTCCAGGATTGGAGAGTTCCNCCTGCTTCACTNATTGGGGGAGAGTCGGGCGAAGGAAAAGGGTTCTATCTGCAAATGGCAGGATTTGAGAATGGAAGATTGCAAACAGCTGCCCGCGCAGTTGGAGTTATGCAAAGAGCTTATGATGAAGCTGTTCTCTACAGCCAAGAACGAAATGTCTTTGGAGAAACCCTATTCGACTATGAGCTTACGCAAAGTAAATTAGGGCGCATGTCCGCAATAATTCATGCATGCAGACAATACACGTATAAAGTCGGCGAGTTGATGTCCAGAGGTGAAGGAACGCTAGAAGCAGCGATGGTTAAAGCCTATGCCTGCAAAGCAGCAGAGTGGGTGACGCGTGAGTCNATGCAAATACATGGGGGTTTCGGGTATGCCGAAGAGTATGTTGTGAGTCGCCTCTATGTAGATGCCCGAGTGCTCTCAATTTTTGAAGGCGCTGACGAAACTCTCTGTCTAAAGCTTATAGGAAGAAGAATTTTGAGCTCTTAGCCTAACCCCTTCCGAGCAGGTGGTAAATCATCAAATTCTGGCTCTTCCCTTTTGGATTGTGCTTCAAATACGCTAGCCATATCTTTTGGCTGATACATTCCAGCTTGCCAAGTAGCAATGAAATTTAAACTGTCAGCAACTGAGTGGTCTCTGGTGTAATTTATGCTTTCTTTTGTGCCCCAGATCGCTAATGGTGATTTTGTTGCGATTTCTGAAGCAATTTCTAAAACAGCATCAACCATTACCTCATGGCTTGAGAAGACTTCGTTCACTAACCCTACTTCCATAGCNCGTTGAGCCGTCATTCTCCTTCCAGTGTATGCNAGTTCCCGTGCTACCCCCTCAGGAATAATTTTNGGTAGTCTNTGTAGCGTTCCGACGTCTGCAGTCATTCCTATATTTATTTCTTGAATGCAGAACCATGCATCTTCTGTTGCATATCNCATGTCAGCAGCCGTAACCATGTCAACNGCCCCNCCTACGCAACCACCCTGAATAGCAGCTAGAACTGGCATTCTGGCTNTTTCAAAACANGTGAAACTTTCTTGGAGATGAAGTGCAGATTCACGAGTCAATGCGTTACGTCTGCCNCGCTCAGTCTTTTCGCTATCGCTCAATCCACCTCCAGTGAATACAGCTAAATCCATACCTGCACAGAAATGTTTTCCAGTTGAGGAAATTACAATTGCTCTGGCTTTCCCTTCATCACTNATTTCATTTATGATCTCCGGNAGTTCACTCCAAAAGGAGGGGATCATTGTATTGAGATTAGGTCCGCGATCNAGCTTTACGTGGGCGACNTTATCAGCGATTGAGACATCAAAACATTCATAAGCCATAATTAGCGACTCCTATCTATCTTTCCAGTTCCATGAACACCGTAATCNAGAAATTTTAACTGGTGCAATTGGGCTACGACATCTATTAAGAAAATAGGGTACATTCTCTTTATGCTTGAAACTAAAAAAACGTTCTGTCGTATCTGCCATGCAGCTTGTCCGATGGAAATAGATGTAGAAGATGGCAAGAGAATCGTTGCTGTGCGTGGCGACCGCACAGATCCCTTGTTTGAGGGGTACACCTGTATAAAAGGCAGACAATTAGCTGATCAGTTCCATAGTCCAAGCCGCCTTCGTTCTCCGTTGAAGAAAACAACAGCAGGAACTTTCGAGGAAATAGAATCTGAAAAGGCCCTTGACGAAATNGCGGAGCAATTACAGGCCATTACGGACAAGTATGGTCCGAGATCGGTGGCAACCTATATNGGAACNGGAGCCTACCAAAACAGCATAGGTGTACCTGTAGCTTCAGCNTGGCATAGAGGTTTTGACTCGCCATCCTTTTACACTTCNCTNACAATNGACCAACCTGCACATCGAAGTTCNTTACTTCGACTCGGTTCTTGGGAAGCCGGATGGCAGAATTTCACTGATGCCGATGTNTTACTTGCGGTGGGGTACAACCCTCTAGTTTCNAGCTACGGTCCTGCGAGCGGACTTCAGGGAACCAATCCCTTTATCAAGCTCCGTGAAGCTAAAANACGAGGATTAAAACTTATCGTTATTGATCCGAGAAGAAGTGAGTTAGCAACGCAAGCTGATGTATGGCTTCAGGTAAAGCCNGGTGAAGACCCNACTTTGATCGCCTCAATGATCGGGCATATCCTAAAGNNTAATCTGCANGATACGAGNTTTTGCGAACAATATGTAGACCAAGTCCAACTTCGTAAGTTAAAAGAAGCTTGNTCTGCCTTCACACTGGAGTATGCAGCCGAGCGTTGCGNCGTGCCATNGAATGACATAAAGCTAGCAGCCGAGATGTTTGCATCAGGGCCTAAAGGAACAGCAGGCTCTGGAACTGGTCCTAATATGGCTCCACACGGAACGCTAATGGAGTCTTTAGTNCTTACTTTAAATGTTCTATGCGGNCGCGTTCTCAAAGAGGGTGAAACTCTTGAGAGCCCNTACATGCTTACNCCAGGAGATACAAGNCGGGCACAAGTAATTGCCCCTAGTANCCCTACTCCAGGCGCACCTCATAGAGTCAGAGGTCTATCAGGATTGCCNGGNGAGATGNTAACCAACGCATTAAACGATGAAATTCTATTNCAGGGAGANGGTCAAGTGCGTGCGCTGATTGTTTCAGGAGGAAACCCAGTTCAGGCTTGGCCTGATCAGCATAAAACTCTAAAAGCATTAAGTGCCCTTGAGCTACTAGTTGTGATTGACCATCGAATGACGGCTACCGCACAACTAGCAGACTTTGTTATAGCACCCCGACTTCAACTTGAACGTGAAGATGTCCCAAATGTAATGGATCGGCGTTTCCCCGCTGTTTATACCAATTATGCCGAAAGAGTAATTTATACAGATGATGATGTACTTAACGAATGGGAAGTCTTCGTTGGAATAGCAAAAAGAAATAACACAAAAATTTCGTTACCAGGAGGGGATCTTCCTATTCGGGAGAACCTGACGGACAGTACCGTAATTGATTATGTGTACGGAAACGCTAGATTGCCAATAAGCATATGGAGAGAGAACAAACGAACTATTCATCATGACAATCCAATAAAAGTTCTCCCGGGCGATCCTCAAAATGATGCACGTTTCGCTGTTTGTCCTGATGATGTTTATGACGAACTTAGCGAAGTCCAAGCCGAACGCTCTGGAAGCGAACTATTAGATACATTTGATAAGTCACTTTTCCCATATCTTCTTGTTGGGCGCCGACTTAAACACGCTCTTAACTCACTAGGCTCAGAACTACCCGGACTCGCTAAGGTCGCTACCACAAATTATGTTTACGTAAATCCTGATGACCTAATTGAATTGGGAGCAACGGATGGTGACCTCTTAAAAATAACCTCACCACGATCATCAGTTGTCGGAGTTATTGAAAGCGACCCAGACATAAAAAGAGGTGTGGTTTCAATGTCGCACTCTTGGGGTGATATTTCGCTAACTGATGAAAAGGTCCGTGATATCGGATCTCCAACTAATCGCCTTGTTTCATCAGACGTAGGACATGACCGAATCACAGGATTGCCGATAATGAGCGCAATCCCTGTGAACATTACATCAATTACAGATGATGAACTTATCTCGCATTAATCATCAAAGCTGCTAACTTCGCGATCACCGGTTAAAGCACCCTTAATCACTTTCCCGCTAGCGGTTCTTGGAAGAGAAGAAGTCCTGTGCTCCCAAATCTCTGGAACTTTATAGCTAGCCAATGTTTCTGAACACCACTCTGAAAACGTATCTACCTCAAAGTGACCATTATCACTAAGAACAATGATCGCTTTCGGTATTTGGCCCTTCTCATCGTCATCTACTCCTATTACAGCAGCTTCATGAATGAAGGGATGGCTTTCGAGACGATGTTCAATCTCAACAGGGTAAATATTCTCACCAGACCGAATGATCATATCCCTCGCTCGAGAATTAATGTAGAGCTTTCCATCAACGATTTTGCCAATATCTCCCATAGCGAGCCACCGACCTTGCTTTATNGTTNCAGCAGTTGCAGTATCNTTTCCCCAGTAACGCAACATTGAATACGCAGATCGAACGTGTATTTCGCCCTCTTCGCCTTCGCCCANTGGNTTATCATCAGAATCTCGGATTTCAACTTCATACCCTAAGCAAGGACTNCCAGCGGAATCAGGATTATCTTTAAAATCCTGTCCACCAATTGATGTGATCACACCACANGACTCACTGCTTCCGTAGCCCTGCCCTATAGAGTGAGCAGCTTGCGGGAAATGCTTTCCAATAAGGTCTTGCATGTGTTTAGATAGATGAGCACCTCCGCTGCTAACACGAGTCAGCGAGGAGGTATCTCGAGATAAAAATTCAGGGTGCATCATAACTCTGGGTCCCATGTCGCCTATTGCTACCCAATTCGTTACCTTCTCTTCTTCAATAAGTCGAAGCACGTCGCTGGGATCAAACCTACCTTTCCTAAAAATAAGCTTCGCTCCATTTGCCATATTCATAAGTACTCCTGCAGGTAAACCGGATATATGGAAAAGTGGGGAGGTNGCCAGNATTACCTCTTGTTCATTTGGCAATGAAGCAATATCAATACCGAGAAGCGTAAGAGCGATTAGTTTCTTCTCGTAAGCATTGTGTATGGTTCCGTCCACAAAACCTACAAGACTCCTGTGAGAAAGAAGCGCTCCTTTTGATTTTCCGGTAGTCCCAGAGGTAAATAAAATTAGCGCAGGGTCATCTTCATCTAAATCCGGATACTCTGGCCCCTTTTCAGAGGTTTCAAAAAAAAGTGGATTTTGATCAAAATCAACAACTTGAAAATTGTCTAAAAGTGATCCAGCTCTAGCTAATCTTCGTGAATCTCCGACAACAAGAGACGGGTCCGTTAATTCAAGCGCATGACGTATTTCCGTTTCTGTCCACCAACCATTCAGCGCTGCAACAATTGCCCCTAAGTGCGTTGCAGCGAAAAAACTGATAACCCACTCAGGAGAATTCGCACCAAGTATTGCAACTCTGTCTCCCTGTTTTATTCCGCATTGATTCTGCATTTTATACGCGGTTGACTCAACACATGATTTGAGTTCTTTGTATGTAATTCTTCGTTCTCCAAGGACAAGAAACTCCCTTGAAGCCCATTTTGCAATGTTTGCATTGAACATTTCACGAATAGACCTATGCCTGTTTTTGAAAACAAGTAGATTTTCTCCCAGCACATCTTCAAAAGTAGTTTCCCAATCGCCTCCGGGTCCTCGAAGATCAGATTGTATTCTTTCGGTAATCGCAGTTTCTGAGCTCATCGATTCAACTTTCTATTTTTGCGTTATTTGATGGGGTTACTTTTCAGGAATTGCAAGATACTCGCCACTAGTAGTTCAGGCGCATCTTCCTGGCAAAAGTGACCAACACCGGGAAGTTTAATGACTGGACTTGATGGCCAAAGCGACATGAAGTCTGCTATCGCAAATTCAGGGGGTATAGCAAAGTCCTCAAGTCCTTCTAAAAGTATTGCCGGTTTTGAAGTGAGGTCTTTAACGCCCTGAAGCCCTTCTAAAACGTATTCTCCTATACGGCCGAGGTACGCGTCTATAGGAAACTCATAGGCTCCAATAGCACTTTCGTAGTCTGGAAATGGTGAGCTGTAGGCTTCTATCCATGTTTGGTCTATCACATTCGACGAAACTCCAAGTAATTTCATTATTGAGACAACCGTAGATCCGGCATTCCGAAGAACGGCTTCGGTACGACCGTTCTCAAGCCCTTCTCCGATCCATTTGAACCAGCGAGAATCTTGTATCTTCTGGATATCATCTGGAACGCGTCCGTATCCGGCAAGTGTATTCATGTACACGAGACGACTCACTCGTTCAGGGTTGCGTACGGTGTATGCAGTTCCGATAGGCCCACCCCAGTCCTGCATTACAAAAGTTATGTTATTTAAATCAAGAGATTCAATCAGGCGACTCAAATTTTCAGTATGGCTCTTCAGCGTGTATTCACGATCTTGTGGAGTTTCGCTTTTCCCAAATCCCATATGATCGGGAACTATTACCCGAAACTCTTCTGCCAAAGGATCAATCATATTCCGATACAAGTAGCCCCAAGTCGGTTCTCCATGCAGGCAAATCACCACTTCTCCTGTGCCTTCATCAATGTAGTGCTGTCTGAAACCAGATTCAGTACAAAATTGAGGTTCATAACTCCATGTGCCATTAAAAGTCTCATTTTGAGGGATCATGAGTAAATATTCTCATGCCTTATCAGTAATCTCCATTCTCGTAGTAAATTTTCAGTAACGTTATGAATAGCAAGTAAACAAAAGTTCCATCGGTAATCATCTACTAGAATCTACAATTATCCGAGTGAGTGGGACTTGAGGACCACGGGGGTTTTGAGATATGGATACTGATATTCTTCGAGAGCAAAGAGTAAGAATTGATGAATTAGATGAGCAACTTATATGTTTGCTGGCTGAGCGTTTTGAAATTACAAAAAAAGTCGGTGAATTAAAAGCAAAAGCCGGTTTACCCGCTGCTGATCCAAAACGTGAGAAAGAACAAATAGCCAGACTTCATGAGATAGCTCGACGTGAGGGGATGGACCCAGTCTTTGGCGAGAAGGTTTTCCGGCTTATCGTTGATGAAGTAATACGTCACCATCTCCAAACTGCGGATGAGCATGGTGACCTGAGAGGTTAACTTCCTTCAATACTGGATTGTTTCCATGTATTCCAGTATGTGATTTCTTCAGCGGGTTTTCTTTTCCCGGGCTTGAAGGTTTCGCCGAGATAATATGCAGTTGGTACGCAAGCGAGCTGGGTTACTGTACTAGGTATTCCGAGTGCCTCTCCAACTCGTTCACTGTAGCGCAGGTGTAACGTCGTCCAAGCAGTTCCAAGGCCTCGTGCTCTTGCAGCTAACATGTAACTCCAAACAGCAGGCAATACGGATCCCCACCATCCTTGAAGTCCTCCACCCAAATCTCCTTCCATGTCTGCAGGACTACCCAACGAACAAGGAATTGCAAGAACAGGAACCTTTTCCAGTATTTCGGCAAGATAATCGCTAGATGACATGATCTTCTGCACTGTCGGATCATCGGGAATCTTATTTGAAACAGCTTCCTTTTGGGCGTCTATATAAGGCGCATATCCATCTCTGTAGGCTTCTGCAATAACTAGTTTCTTTTCAGGATCATCAACTATAACCCATCGCCACTTTTGGTAGTTTCCGCCTGCTGGTGCTTGAGTAGAAACTTTGACGCAGTCAAGAATCAACTCCCTAGGCACAGTACGACTGAGATCTAACCGCTTACGAACAGCTCTGGTTGTTGTGAGTAAGTGATCAACTTCATCTAAATTAAATTCTTCCATGCTTACTCTTTAGTCTTTCTCTATCATTCGGGTCAAGCTAAAGTAAGAGCAAACACAATTATTGAAAAGGTTGAAGATGGCACGAATCAATATCCCCGAGGGTGAAGGGTTAGAACGAAGCAGACTTTGGTACATACAGCCAGATGTTGGAAAGGGTATTGGCATAGCAGGGAACGCGC
This sequence comes from Methanobacteriota archaeon, assembly GCA_002685415.1. Taxonomy (GTDB): domain Archaea; phylum Thermoplasmatota; class Poseidoniia; order Poseidoniales; family Thalassarchaeaceae; genus MGIIb-O1. Next base: position 19,485 of record NYXO01000043.1, on the reverse strand, counting down.
TTTATACCAAGGTTTCGTTAGACACAAGAGTTAGAGAAGTGGCGAGAATGCGAATAGCTCAGATCAATGACTGTCATATATGACTGGACACTCGGTCTGCATCGGCGATGCAGCAAGGATTAGATAATGACCTTTATCATCGGGTAGATGAGTACTCGAAGATAGGTGCGTTTTCTGAAGAGGAAAAATTAGCAGCAGAGCTAGCTGAGCGCTTTGTATTTGACCATGGATCGCTTAAAACTGATGAAGCATTTTGGGAGCGTATGAAATCAAGCTTTTCCGACCAACAAATATTGGAGTTGCTATCGTTAATCGGGTTTTGTCTTGGGGTCGGGAGACTACTAGCAGTTCTTGACGTCGCGAACGACTGCCCAGTAAACCTAACAGCTGACCCTGGTGAAGACCCGTCATTCTACGCTCATGGGTAGGGTGGATTGGAAGATATCGTGACAGGGCCGTTAAGTGGGGTAAAGATAGTAGAACTGGCGCAGATGATAGCTGTTCCAGGGGCTACGCACATACTTGCCACCCAAGGCGCAGAAATAATAAAAGTTGAGAATACGACCGGCGGGGATGATCTGCGCATGTACGGCAGTCGAAAAAGCAACATGTCTGGCTGGTTTGCGAATGCAAATGCTGGGAAAAAATCAATTGGTTTAAATCTTGAGAAAGAGGAGGCGAAGGAAATATTAAGATCCTTTATNAAAGACGCTGATGTCTTCATTGAAGGATTTNGACCCGGTGCAGTATCTCGTTTGGGATTTTCGGCTGATGAAGCTTTTAAAATCAATCCAAAGCTGGTGTACGTGTCATCATCTGGATTCGGAGCTGAAGGACCCTATAGCGAAAGACCAGTTTATGATCCGGTCATACAAGCAATTTCAGGATGGGCGGGTGCTCAACGAACTGCCGATGGACCTTCCCTTATCCGCGGGATGGTAGCAGATAAAGTCGCTGCTTTGACTACGTCTCAAGCAATTACGGCAGCCTTGTTCGCTAGAAATGAAACCGGAGAATGTCAACATGTTCAGGTTTCAATGCTGGAAGCAAATATAGCTTTCAATTGGCCGGATGTAATGATGCATGAAACCGTTCTTGATGAAGACGCGCTTCATTTACCTAATTTACTAGGGTCATACCAACTATTCTCTACGTCAGATGGTTGGGTATCGGTAACAGCAGGGACTGACTCTCAATGGAAAGCAGTTTGTTCAGCTCTNTCAAGAGATGACCTTGCGAACGATNAGCGATTCTCCNCTGCCGCCAATAGAAGCAAGCACTTCACCGAGTGGTACGCGTCATTTGACGAAATGCTTAGTGCCTTCACTACTGCAGAAGCTCTTCAAAAGTGCCAGGCTGCTGACGTTCCTGCGGTAAGGGTGCTGGATCCCTCAGAGGTAGCTCATGATATTCANGTTAAAGAAGTAGGATCAATTGCTGAGATTGAACATCCTATAGTCGGCAAAATGAGAGTTCCCCGTCAAGGAGCTATCTTCAACAACTCATCAGAATATAATCCAAGGCCAGCCCCCTCATATTGCCAAGACACGACAGAACTACTCACTGAAATAGGTTATTCAAATGACACAATAGAGAAGTTAAAGTCAAGCGGAACTATTTCTTAAATCTATGAATTTTCCAAAGCCGGTAACTAAACGTTTGACGACGCCGTCCGGCATTACCGTGGAATATGATTTGTGGGGCGAACTAGAAAAGAACGCAATCTTGCTTTTGCATGGGGGAGGCCAGACAAGGCACTCATGGAAAGCGACTGCTGAGAAAATAACGCAAACTGGCAGATGTGCCATAACAATGGATTTAAGAGGTCATGGAAATACGGACTGGTCACAAAGCGGGGACTANACGCTAAACGACTTTTCTTCAGATGTCGCATACCTCATAGGNGAATTACAAATTAANCCAGTACTAGTTGGAGCTTCACTNGGTGGGCTCGTNGGTATCTATCTAGAGGGAAAANACGAGCGTGATTCCATCTCAGGTCTTGTATTGGTCGACATCGTTCCAAACATGAATATTGCAGGGGCTGAAAGGGTGAAAGATTTCATGTTAGAGCACTCNAAAACAGGATTTGCATCTTTATCCGAAGTTTCNGAGATTCTATCGAAGTACAATCCACACCGTGAAAAATCATCTGACTTGGAAGGATTAAAAAGAAATTTACGGAAACGAGGTGAGAAATGGTTTTGGCATTGGGACCCAATGTTCATCTCAACGGAAAGGGGTGAAGAGAACCCGGATATGCGTAACCCTGTTTTACTAAATGAGCTATGCAGTAATATCACAGTTCCGATGCTTCTGGTAAGAGGGAAAATGAGCGACCTTGTAACAGAAGCTGAGGCGAAAGAGTTTCTTGAACGATATCCGGATGCAAGTTTTGCAGATGTTAGCGGTGCTGGTCATATGGTTGTCGGCGACAAGAACGACGTATTTGCGCGTGCGATCATTGATTTCTTAAACCAAATGTAGGNCTACCAACATTTAGTTTTCTTATTGGCCACCTATTTCATCTTCGTACCACTTAGGTACCATAGCGCGCAGGTTACCTGCAGCAAGCTCAGGTCTTGCGAGGCCAAGTAAGGCGTAATCAATATCCGAAGGAAGTTTCTGTGTATGAGCTCCACCATCTACCCTGATCGTTTCTCCATTCACATAATTGGACTCATCGCTGGCTAAATACAGGGCACAATTTGCAACGTCATCTACGTGACCCATCCTTTTAGCTGGTGTTTGCAAACGAACCGTTTCAACTGCGAATGGAATTTTAAAGATATCTGATGTCATTTCAGTTTCAATGACATGGGGAGCTATGCAATTTACCCGAACCTGGTCATGGCCGTACTCAACAGCAGCCAGCTTAGCAACATACTCAAGGCCAGCTTTTGACCCTGCATATCCTACTCTTCCGACATTNGGGTTATGGGCGGTGAGCGATGAACATAGGATGGCTGATCCCCCTCCAGAATCAGCCATAGCATTACACATAAATCGTAGGAAATAAATTGCGCCGTTGAATTGCACATCAACCATTGGTTCAAGATGATCAGGCGTAATTTCTCGAATGGTTCGAACATCGTCGTAACCGGCAAAGTTAATCGCAGCGTCAATACGACCATACTTGGCCATTACATCTTCTTGTGCTCTTTTGCCTTGTTCAAAGTCTGTTACGTCCCATGAGATACCCATCCCATTGAATTCTTTAGCAGTTTCTTCAGCGAGAGCTCCTCTTCGTCCCGCAATAACAATCTCTGCTCCTTGAGCTGCAAAGATCTTTGCACATGCATACCCAAACCCACTTGCGCCCCCGACTATAACGGCTACTTTGCCTTTCATTCTTTCCATTCCTTGACAATAGCGTCAATCGGTCTGAGATCCCATTTCTTGAATTTCTCGTTATGCTCCAGTGCTAGTAATCTCACAAAGGGCGAAACTTTTAGGGGACATGCCATGAGCGTATTAGACGATTTCAAATTAAACGGAAAAGTAGCNGTTGTAACTGGGTCTGGTCAAGGTATTGGGCGCGGAATCGCATGGGGTCTAGCTGAAGCAGGCTGCGATGTTGTCATAAACGCAAGAAGAAAAGAAGACCTTGAGGTCACGGCAAAGGGAATTGAAGAAAGAGGACGAAAAGCCCTCATATTCGACGCCGATATTCGAGACAATTCTGAAGGACTAGGAGATCTTGCCATTGACTCTTTTGGATCCCTTGATATTTGGGTCAACAATGTTGGTGGATCTGATGAGAAAAAAACGAGAACACTTATTGATACTCCAGATGACATCTTTAGAAACCAGCTAGAGCTTAACCTAACAACAGCGTTCCAAGGTGCCAAAGCTGCAGCAAGAAGAATGACTANCGGCGGAGCAATAATTAATATTTCATCCGGTGCAGGAATGCGCGGATCTCCCTACACTGGCCCCTACGCAGCAGCAAAAGCAGGAATGCTGAATATGACTGAGACNCTAGCAATTGAGTTAGCGCCGAAAATTCGTGTTAATGCAGTTTCGCCCGGTCCAGTTGTCACTGAAGCTTTTGCGGAAGTGTTAGGTGCAGATGGAGCAGAAGAAGAGATAGCTGCGACAATCCCGCTGGGATTTCTCGGAACTCCTGATGATATCGCCGCAGCTGTCGTCTTTCTTGCAAGCCCCGCTTCGAGGTGGATAACCGGCAGAAACCTACTCGTGGCCGGGGGAAGAACGCACAGGGCCTACCAATATCAGGCAAGATTAGAAGAAGACTCAGATCAAGACTAAATAATTAAGGAGAAAAAATGAAACTAAACCTATCAGTGGATGAAGTTCTTGCAACAACGAGAGCCGTGCGAAAGCGTCTAGATTTTGAAAAACCAGTTGAACCAGAAATCATAAAGGAGTGCTTAGAGGCTGCTATCCAATCACCAACAGGATCTAACTCCCAAAGCTGGCANTGGCTNGTNGTNACAGANCCNGANCAANGNNCNGCNCTNGCNGANNTGTATAAGCAAGGATGGGAACTCTATACCCAAATGGAGGGAAATGTCGAGACGGCTTATAAGGGAGCTGATGAGGACCGTATATCTCAACAGACTAGAGTTCTNGACTCAGCAACTTACCTTGCTCAGAACTTCGAAAAAGTTCCTGTAATGATGATTCCCATTTTGCCTGGACGCTTTGAAGGTCTCCCGTCAATGGCCTCTGCNGCNATGCTTGGATCTATTCTTCCTGGAGCTTGGAGCTTCATGCTAGCTGCCCGAGAACGTGGCTTAGGCACAGCTTGGACAACAATCCATTTAATGTTTGAAGAGCAAGCAGCTGAAATCCTTGGGATTGACTATCAAAGTTACACGCAATGTGCACTCATAACCTGTGGTTATTCAAANGGNACAGATTTCAANCCTGCAAAAAGACCTCCATTAGAGACTGTTCTTCATTGGGACCGTTGGGATGGAGAGGCGCCATGAGCAATGCAACACCCGAAGAGATAGTAACGACCTTCATTGACCTGATTAACCGGAAGGATTTAATTGCCGCCACTAACCTTCTTTCAGAGGATTGTGAATACGATAATGTGCCGATGGGAAAGACTTTTGGGCGCGAATCAATTCTTGCGCAACTTGAACCCATGATGGAAAGATGTGCCGAAATAGATTGGATCACAATCCGCCAAACAGCTTCGGGCTCAATAGTCATGAATGAGCGAATGGATAAGTTTCTTTGGCCTCATGGTTGGGTTGAAATGCCTTGCGCAGGGATTTTTGAGATCAAAGATCAAGAAATTACTTTATGGCGAGACTATTTTGATCTTCCAACATATATNAATCAACTNCCCAAACAANCANACGAGAGTTGACAAGTGAGTCTGGATCTTCAGTCTCCTCTCCAAGGAACAGTATTAATCGTTGATGTAGAAGTAGGAGATCAAATCTCAGAAGGTCAGCGAGTCGCCTTGTTGGAATCAATGAAAATGGAACATGAAGTCCTAGCGACTTCTGGAGGAGTGATCACAAAGGTTTGCATTGAAATTGGTCAAATGGTTTCAGAATCTGAAAATCTGTTTTCCTATGAGCTACAAGAGACACCTTCACTGAATGAACAAGCAAGCGATTCGCATGACTTAACGTATATTCGACCAGATCTTGCGGAAACCATAGAACGGCATGAAATTGGGAGAGATCATCGACGCAAGAGCGCTGTTGAAAAGCGCCACATAAAAGGACAGAGAACAGCAAGAGAAAACATTGCTGACCTTACCGATGGGGGAGAATTGACCGAATACGGGCCATTAGCTATCGCTCCGCAACGAAAGCGACGATCAGTGGAGGATCTCATTTTGAATACCCCCGCCGATGGTATGGTTGGTGGCCTTGCTGAGGTGAATTCAAACTTATTTGATGAAAGCCAAACACAATGTGTTGTTATTTCATATGACTACACAGTTCTAGCAGGAACGCAAGGCGGTCAGAACCATCGGAAAAAAGATCGACTATTTGAGATTGCTCAGAAATGGGAACTTCCAGTGATTTTCTTTACTGAAGGCGGCGGTGGTAGACCAGGTGACACTGACGGCCTTCAAGTCGCAGGCTTGGACTGTTTGGCTTTTGGCCTATGGGCTGAACTCTCAGGTGATGTCCCTCTCGTCGGTATCACCTCAGGGTATTGTTTCGCTGGGAATGCAGCGATCCTCGGTTGTTGTGACGTAATCATTGCAACAGAAGATGCAAATATCGGGATGGGCGGACCCGCAATGATTGAAGGCGGTGGTTTAGGGACATATCATCCATCCGAGATAGGGCCTATGGAAATTCAGACAGTCAACGGCGTTGTGGATATTCTTGTGAAAGATGAACAAGAGGCGGTTCAAATAGCTAAGAAATATCTCTCGTATTTTCAAGGAGAAACTACTAATTGGGATGTGAAAGATCAGCGATTGCTTCGGCATTTGATACCAGAGAACAGATTACGTGCCTATGACATAAGGAAAGTGATTGATGTTCTGTTTGATGTGGATTCAGTGTTGGAACTGAGGAAAGATTTTGGCAATGGAATTATTACGTCTCTTGCACGTATTGAAGGCAAACCAGTTGGGGTCTTAGCGAACAACCCAAGTCACCTTGGAGGAGCTATCGATGCCGATGCGGCAGATAAAGCTTCAAGATTTATGCAATTGTGTGATGCACACGACCTTCCCATTATTAGCCTGTGCGACACACCAGGGTTCATGGTTGGACCAGAGGCTGAGAAAAGCGGGTTAGTGAGGCATGTAAGCAGAATGTTTGTTACTGCTAGGTCTGTTTCAGTTCCAACTGGCACTATTGTTCTGCGGAAAGCCTATGGTTTAGGAGCGCAAGCTATGGCCTCTGGGGGATTCAAGTTTCCTATGTTTACCATTTCATGGCCTACGGGAGAGTTCGGCGGAATGGGTTTAGAAGGCGCAGTAAAATTAGGTTATAAAAGAGAACTCGCAGAGATAAGTGACCCGAAAGAGCGTGAAGAGGCTTATCAGAAATTAGTGGACCGAATGTACCAGGTAGGGAAGGGTTTAAGCATGGCAGATCATTTCGAAATAGATGATGTCATCGACCCTCAAGACTCCCGCCATTGGATTGCAACAGCGCTCAGGGCCTCTAGAAAAGTCTTAAGGCAATCCAACAAGAAACGCCCAATGATTGATACTTGGTAATACTTTACTTACACTCCGACAGCATTCCGTGACCGGTTTTCTTCAACGCCAAGGATGATAAGTATCAAACACGCTGCAAAAGTTAACCAAGTGCCTACTCCAATATCAAGCCCACTTCTTTGGAGGCAGGAAATAATAATTCCGAGCGGCATCGTTAATGCAAGAACTGCAGCTCCGAGAAGGCAATGAGATAAGAGAAGGTTAGGTCCTGGTTCAGCTAGTCCTTTAGCTCGAAGTCGCATCAGTCCTGCAATAATGAGCGTTACTCCGATTGCAAATAGTAGATAGCCAAACCTTGGTCCGGAGGTTGGATTTCCGCTTCTACCATCAAAGGCTGATAGTTCAACAGATCCGCTCGTGACCCAAGCAAGGAAAGGGAATAATATTAAGCCCGCTCCGCATAGCACTGTGACTACCGAGAAAAGCTGTCGTTTCTTTTCATCAAGAGCTTTGATTCCCCTACTTGGGCTCGGAATTCCTAGCGTAAGAGGGGAGAGTAACAATGGGATTTGTGAAACAGTGAAGTAGCCGCCAACGACACCCCAGCCCGTACCTGGGACGCCTCTTCGACGGCCTTCTCCGTATTCAAATATTGGAAGCCACCCAACAACAAAGCATATGAGGTTGAGCCAAGCAGCGACACCGATGACCAGAGTTAACTGTTCAACTCCCAATCCGGGAAGTACCTCGGCCCTCCCCATCACTCTGAAGATTGCTAGAAGAACTAGGATTATCCCTAGAACTACGCCAATGATTCCAAATCCAGTGCCACCGTCGCTACTAAATGCACCAAAAGCATCACCGCGCTTAGCCCAAGGGCCGACTAGTACGAAGATAAGGTAGCCCGATGCCATGAGTAGATGAGCGTAAGAAAGTAAACGGTTATGGTTCATGATGTCTCCTCATCTATCTCTCCACCCAAATAGCTAGCTTCTAAGAGGTCTTGTCTTTGGATTAACTCTTCGGCTGAACCCTCAAGAACGATTTCTCCATGACTCATTACGTAAGCTCTATCGGCTACTTCAAGTGCTAGGTGGACATGCTGTTCTACTATNAGGACTCCAGCTCCTGTCTCATTCGCTATATCTCTNACTATNGGGAGTAGNCTTTCAACAATGATTGGAGCTAAGCCGAGGCTCATTTCATCAACGAGAAGAACTTTAGGGTTGGAGACCAGAGCTCTTGCCATTGCAAGCATCTGNTGTTCTCCNCCTGAAAGAAGTCCTGCTCGTCGGTTCATAAGCGGTCGTAACGCAGGTAGTAGATCAAGTGCTGCTTCATATCCAGCATTTTGTTCGCTTCTCTTTCCTCGTAACCCAAGTCTAAGATTTTCTTGAACCGTTAATCCGAAGAAAAGCGANCTATCTTCTGGAACATGNGCTAAGCCCAATCGTGCTGTTTTGTGTGGAGCTCCAAAGTTAGTGGGCTCTCCAAGAACGGTTANGGATCCNTCTANTGCTTTTAGAAGCCCCGAAGTGCTAAGAAGAGTAGTTGTTTTTCCGGCTCCATTNGGTCCGAGTAGNGCAACAACTTCACCCTTNGCAACGTGAAGATTTACTCCACGGATCACAGCAACNCCGGCATATCCAGCAGATAGGTTTTCTATNTCNACTAAATTGCCGTTATGCGTATCCATGTCAGTTGACGACTCTACTGTTGTTTCAGTCATTGTCTTGCCCCGTTTCTGTTTGNTGGGTTCTCATACGTTCACCCTCCTGAGCTTGGATTTCTCCTGCTTGCTCTCCAAGGTAAGCAGCTTTCACTGCTGCACTTTCTCGAATTTCGGCTGGAGTTCCGGCTGCGATTATTTTCCCAAAATCGAGAACATAAATGTAGTCACAGACGCTAAGTACCAANCCCATGTCATGATCAATTAGGAAAACGGACATATCATGATTGAGGAATTCTCTTAGATGTCCTCCTAATATCTGACTTTCAGCGGTATCAAGTCCTGCAGCAGGCTCATCTAGAAGAATAAGCTTTGGCCTGGCTGCTAGAGCCCGAGCAACACCCACAAGTTTTCTTCGNCCATGACTTAAATCCGTAGGCATCGCATCTTCTACATCGTTTAGACCCATGATATTGATGGCCCAATCTACACGCTCTTCAATTTCNGGGTCTTTCTTGCTCATATGGAACATGTCTGAAATGAATGTGTACCACCGGGTAGGGTATGCGGCTACAAGTAAGTTATCCCTGACAGATAAATCTTCGAAAAGCTCTAATGACTGGAATGTTCTAACTAATCCGCTTTGTGCGCGTTCATGAGGCTTCAACTCGCCGATGTCAGATCCGTCAAATACTGCGTTGCCAGCAGAGGTCGGAACGTATCCGGTAATAGCATCGATAAACGTGGTCTTTCCGGCCCCATTAGGGCCTATTAGGCCGACAAACTTTCCAGTAGGTACTGCTAGGTCAACATGATCACATGCGTTAAGACCACCAAAAGTTACTGTTAAATCTTTCGTCTCAAGAATGTTTGTCATGAGGTTACCTCTTCATTGCTTTGTGCTGGTATTTCTTCGGATTCTGATTCATCATCGGGTGGTCTTCGCAGCGCAGCTAGTGTGTTCTTAGCTAAATCGGTCTGTAGGAGAGCTACACCTTCTCCATTTGTTACTTTGGCGTTGACAACAAGTCCAATGGCGCCCACAGCGTTAATGAGCCCTGTGTCAATTGAGGCAAAGTGCACTCCGAGGAATTCTGGAATTAATCCACCAGCTATTAAACAGCCACCGACGATNGCTCCCCAAACAGTAGTGATACCTCCAAGGTAAGCGAAAGCTAGTAATCCGAGGCCTCCAAATATTTCAAATTGGTCAGTTTGTAACCCTGGTAGCTTGTAGGCAATTAAGCANCCGGCTATGGCTGCGATGGCTGAGGATATCCCGAATCCTAGTAATTTCATNTTAGCTACNTTGATACCGGCGGCTGCAGCNGCTCGTTCGTTGGCTCGTATNGCTAGGAAACGCCTTCCTATTTGGCCTCGNCGCAAATTTGCCACACCAAGNCCGACTAGTCCGGCAACAATAATTAAGAAAAGACTGAATTTCCAATAGTCTGTTCTTGCAGTGTTGGGGTTGAACCCNCCAACGTATTGCCCAAACCAATTAGGGTTGGGGGTGGGGTTTACTGATACGGATCCNGAACCCATTAATGGTGGGTTCCNCATGAGTAGTCCTTCAACGGCAACAACTGCTGCAATGGTCACAACGGCAAGTTGTACACCACGNATACGAAGAGCTGGAAGGCCTATCAATAGTCCGAAGATGACTGCTACAACAATTGCCGCAAGGAANGCCAAAACGGTTGGCCACCCCCATCCGGTGTTTGTTACGAAGTCTGTTTCTCGAATTTTATTGCCGTCAGCCATGAGTCGTATCATTGCGTACGCTGCAAGACCTGAGATACTCCATTGAACTAATGAGATTTGCCCTAGGAATCCCACAAGAACGGTCAAACTGTACATGAAGACCACAGCGATAATTGTTGTTGTAAGAACTGCTTCCCATTTGGAGACGAAGATATTGGATAGTAATAGAGCTATTCCTAGTGCTGCTATTGCCCCAATACCTACGTTATTAGTTGCAGGAGCTCTAGGTTGCCGACCAATGCTTATTGAGCCTCGGATCGGGAGCTTGTCGCCTCTGAAGTAGAGAACAAGGATGATGATAAGAAGTGGCATGAAATTCCTTATGCCGTCAGCTGGAAGTATGTCTGGCCACCAATCGTTTGTTGTGAGTTCAACACCACCGCTTGCCATCATTCCTATGATCATTCCCCCGAGTGTGGCGCCTGGGATGGATGTGAGGTTACCGAAGAGGGCCGCTCCTAATCCACCAACTACGAATAACGCTATTTGAGCTGGTTGCGTCTTATGAAGGAAAAGAATGCCGGCGATTCCCGCAGTAACTGATGCAAGAACCCAGTTTGCTCCAGCGAGGAATTGTGGCGAATATCCGAGGAGTGAAGCACCTTTTTCGTTTTCGTCTGCAGCTCTGGTTGCAATGCCGAATCTTGAGAATCGGTAAAGTCCCCAAACGGCTATGCACATTATGATTGCGGCAGCGAAAAGAAAGAAATTTGATCGTGGGATTGTGCCTCCCAGTCCTAGAAAGTTCGTTACTGCTCCAGCTGTGTTATTGAATCCGGAAAAGCCATCATCTGCTCTATTCTGGCCTCCAAAATTCACGGCAATCATGGAGCTTAGGTAAAGGAAAACACCGATTGAGCCAATTACCTTTCCTAACGTGGGGGAGTTCCGCAATGGTTTGAACACAAGGAAGTGCATTAAGAGACCAAGAAATGCTGACATCAGAAGGCATATAAAAATTGTGAGAGCTAGGTTAGGTTTGTTTGTGAGCGTAACGTTGTCAAAGATATCAATTCGAACCGGTAGGTTATTGAGGCGAAGAGTTTGCAGGAAACCAAACTCTGGGATGGGGTCAAACCAAGGTAGATACAAACTTCCTGTTTCTCGAAGTTCGTCGAAGGAGTAGGCGGTGTAGCCGGCGACTGCGCCATGCCCGAAGTTGATGACGCCTGATCCCCTGAATGCCACGACGATGCCTTGCCCTAGCATTGCATAGAGAGCTCCAGCTCCGATACCTGCGATTAAAGCCACGAGTAATGATGACATTTATTAGTTCCCCCTAAATTCTGTCTAAATGTGCTTGATCGATTTGGCATCGATAGGCCCGACTAAATTTATAGCCGTAAAAGTGGCAGCGGCGCAACTATTTGGTTAGTTGCGCCGCTGCCGGTTTGATACTTAAAGTAAGTCTCGTCTTTTAGCGTTAGCTAGTTGGACGAGGGTTACCTTCCGCGGCTCGCAGAATAAGTTCTGATGAGTCGAGGTTGCTTGGTCCAAGAGGTCCGTATTCAAACTGGCCTCCAGGTCCTGTCCATGGGTAGTAACCCATGTCCTTTGCGCAAACTGAAACGAACTCTGATGAGTTAGTTGTGCAGTCAAGCGGTGTTTCAGAGCCTGCTCGGTGCATGTTGCTCTGTGTTGCCATGAATTCGATGAATCCAGCAGGATCGTTATCAACGTCTCCTCCCATTGCATCAAACATGATCATTTGCAGCAATCCGGTTATAACAACGTCGTGTGCAACTTCCATGAATGCTGATTGTGGAACGGTTGGTCCGTATCGATCAAGGCTGGCTTCTCGCCATTCGTAGTATTTGACCTTGTAGTCTGACCATAGATCAGGACGTTCTGGGATACCGAGGTTGCTACCGAAGTGAACACCTGCAGAAGCTGGGTTAGCTAGTACAGAGTCGTCACGGCAGGCACCTGAGGTAACAATGCCACCTTCGTAACCGTTAGCGGCCAGAGCTGACATGATTTCGTTACAGTCAGAAGCTTGAATTCCGAAGAAGACCCATGCATTTTCTGCACCTTCTACGAATTCGAGTACTTGTTGAACGACAGCATCATTGTCGGTTGGGTCACCAGATGCGTCTACGACACCAATCCAGTCTTCCTGAGCAATTTTGCCTTCATCGGTGAGCTGTTGGATCATTCGAGCTTCAGTATCTTCGTAGCATACGAGACCTGGAGCTGTGTTTGAGTAGATGATGACAAATTTGTCAGCAGCTAGGGTTTCAACGCCGTATTCCATAGCTGTTGGGAATGATGAAACACATCCACCTTCAGTTGAGAGAATACCTTCGGTGTCGAAGTCCTCAATAAAGATCGGCACAGTTTGTAGTACTGGAAGTCCAGCCCCTACAAATGTTGGCCACAACAGTGGGTTGAAGAAGTCAATGCCTTGGATGTGTAGGTTTGGTTGCGCATCGGCAATCTCATTTGCACAGGCTGTTGCTTCATTTGGATCAAGTCCGTGTACACATGACTCGAGTTCAAATGGACGTCCATTTAGTCCACCCATTGTTTCGTTGATTGTTTGAACGGCTGCTTCTGCACCTTCACGGATTTCAGGGAAGGATCCTACTGGGGTACCTTCAATGTTTACCAGTGTTATAAGGATAGGTTCAGCACTCTCGTCTGCTTCGACGACGCCGCCATCAACAATTGATTCCCATAATTCAGCACCGTCACCCATGGTTGAGTCATCAGCTGTTCCAGCTGCTTCATCTGAGTGATCTTCATCGTCTGAATGGTCATGTCCATCATCATCTGAATGATCATGGTCTTCTTCTTTGTCAGCAGGTTCTGAAGCTGAAGCTGAAGCTGAAGCTTCTTCTTCTGAGCTGTCTTCACCTAAGACGCTGCTATCGCTACTGCTCCCACTGTCATCGTCATCGCCACCGCAAGCTGCTGCGATCAAAGCGAATGCGAAGATGATTGAGAGAAGCTTTAATAAATTGCTTTTTCTCAAGGGTCCTCCCCCTCTATTTTCTGAGTCCAACATTTGTTGGACTGATGATTTTTGATCATGTTATGTGACAGGCGTCACTGATCAATAATCGTTTCCAAACTATCCGATTAGCAAGCAAATAGGAAATTTTTGAGGAATTGTCATAAATTCGTAAACTTCGTGAGTTCTTATTCTTCCCTGTAGTCGCCGAATTTACGGTCGCGTTCGCTGAGGCTCTCTTTAAGATCTCTTTCACCAAGTTTTTGCATGTATTCCTTGGATGAGCTTTGGTGAAACCCTAAAGCTTGAATGTCAGCAGTTGCTCTAATCCCATTTCGTATTCCAGCCGCCTCCATAGCACGATGTGCCGCACGTTTATTAAGAGCGAGGAGGTCGTTAGGAATTTTTGCAATTCGTTCAGCAATTTCTAAAACTGCGTGATCAAGATCATCGCTATTAAATGCTCTATTTGCCATGCCAGACGCAACCGCATCAACTCCGGTCATATGATCGCCAGTGAGTAGCGCTTCCATGCCTTTTCGCATTCCCATCATCCAAGTTTGCCACTGCATATCAGGCGGCGACATCAAACGCACGGGTGGGTATCCAATTTTTGCGTCTTCAGCAACGTAGATGAGGTCACAAGCATTCGCTAATTCTGTTCCTCCTGCAAGGCACCATCCGTGTACTTGAGCTATCACTGGTGTTGACATGTCCCAAATCTCAAACCAATTATTCACGACATGCCGAGACCACCAGCCATCTGTTTTAGCGATTGATCGTTCAACAGAGTGGTTGGGTTGAGATAAATCGTATCCAGCAGAAAATGCTTCTCCTGCGCCACGAATAATCATGACAGATGTCTCATTATCTCTGTCCCCTTGCCGGAGTCCATCAAAAAGCTCTTTCCGTATCTCGTCGTTTAGTGCGTTTCTTTTTTCGGGGCGATTTAAGGTGAATCGCAGAATCTTTTCTTTGGGTTTATCTATGAGTACTGTCTGTTCCGGCATATTTTTCATCCATCGATTGGTATTGGGTCGTAATTAACGTAGCTCACCATTGAGATATGCATCACGAAGTTTTCGTTTATTAATCTTTCCCATGGTATTTCGTAGCAACGTAGGTACGAGCTCATAGGACCGGGGGCATTTGTAATGACTTAATCTATCTCGTAGCCATGTTGCCAATTCCTCGGTATCAGTTGGAGAGGATGGGTCTGCTGGGACTATCAAAGCAATTAGTTCTTCCCCTAAATCTGGATGAGGAATGCCAATGCACCCCACATCAGCGATATTTTGGTGATCTATCAGTATCTGTTCCGCCTCTGCGGGGTAGAGATTAACGCCGCCTGAAACTACCATGTCACTGAAACGGTCAGTGATGAACACGTATCCATCATCGTTAATATATCCAATCTCCCCAAGCGTAAATAAACCGGGTTCAGGGTTTGCCAATGCAGTCTTTTCTGGGTCGTTAGGGTAGATTATGCCGCGACCAGTTGAGTCTCGGAAGAAAAGTCGTCCCTCTGTTCCTGCCGGCAATTCGTTCAAGTTTTCGTCAAGTACGAAAGCAGTGAAGGGAGGAATTGATTTTCCCACAGACCCAGGGTTGTTTAGCCATTCTTCGCTAGTGATCGCACACACGGTCCCCACCTCACTTGCGCCGTAAGCGTCCCTGAATATTGGGCCCCACCAGTCAATCATTTCTCGCATAACATCAACAGGGCATTTTGCTCCGGTGTGGGCTGCAAATTGCATAGATGAAACGTCGTAGTTTTCCTTCACTTCCTCAGGTAATGCCAGCATTCTCACAAAGTGGGTCGGTACCATTAATGCCGACTCCGTTTTATACTTCTCAATTGTTGCAAGGGTCGTTTCTGCATCAAATCTTCCTAATATCACCGATGGAATTCCCAGAGTGAGGAGTCGCATTCCTGACAATGGTCCTGTGTGATACATCGGTCCTACAACTAGATGTGTTCCAAATTCTGCGAATCCACTTTGGCTTAGGCCTTGGATGTGTTCAGTCATGGTTGAACCACCCGCAAACATTGTTGGGGGAAGTTCGGTGCCTTTCGGGAGACCTGTGGTGCCTGAGGTATAGAGTAGATTCGGTCTTGGGGTAACGGCATCGGGGGAAGTGTCAGCTGATCCGGTCATCAACCAGTCATCCCAATTTGTTACATTTTCGTATTTTTCACAGTTCCATCCAATAATTAGGTCGATATCAGCTTCTTGCGCTGCCTGAATTCCTCGTTCCGCCGTTTTGTCATCTATGAATAGGATCTTGCTTTCAGAATCTTTGAGGATGTAACCGGTCTCATCAGCAGTGAGGTGGAAATTTACTGGCACAGATGAGGCTCCACCAAATAGTCCTCCGAGATGCGCTAACGCAGTTTCGGCAGCGTTCTCGGCAAACACTGCAATTCTTCTTTTCTCGCCTAAGTCTGTCTGGAGAATGATGTTTGCCGCACGATTTATAATTTCGTCAACTTGTTCCCATGTTAGTGTTTTATAGGGGTCAATCATTGCTGGCGAATCGGGTGTTCGAAGTGCTTGTTCTTTTGCAAATTTTGGCATGTGTTCCTCTATTGCTTGCTTTTATTAGTTGTTGGGTTTCTCTTGTTTAAGAGATGCTTTGGCCTTTTGTAGTCTTGCCTTGATCGGGTATGTTATTGAGATTAGACCATCTGATCTGAAAATTGCTATTGCTATCATAAGCGCTCCGGATGCGGTAGTTCTGAGAATTTGCCCCTCGCTTGATGTCGTCGACAGGATTCCGGCTGGGGTAAGAGCCGCTCCGATCATTGCACCTCCAATATGTCCCACTCCGCCCAAGAAGAGTAGGGATACGTTTCCAATGCCTGAGAGTGCATCCCAAGTTGAAATTTGTAGAACTGTTTGCTGATAGGCGGTTAGTACTCCAGCTATTCCTGCGAGGCCCGATCCTATACCGAACCCTAAAAGTTTTGCGCTAGCAACATTGATTCCTACTGAACTTGCTGCTTTTTCATTAGCTCGAACTGCTAGGAATTTGCGACCAGTTACGCCTTTCCGTATTCCGACCACAGCAACGATTGATAGGAGTAACCAGATACAGCAGAATATTATGAGTGCTGGCCGGTCTCTGCTGATTGACGGGTCGACTGTAATATCAGCTCCAAACCATCGTGGCGGTGGGACTGAGAGGTTAGATCTTGCGCCTTTGCCAATAAGTGATTCGTTGCCCATTATCATCTCTGTAATTGCAACGGCTGCGGCAAGTGTTACTACAGCTAGTTGCAATCCCCGAATCCTTACAGCAGGTATAGCTATTAGTATTCCTACTGCTACTGCGATGAGTACCCCGAGAATCATTGCGAGAGGAGAAGGGAATCCTGGTCCATCAAGAGCGAAAGCACTAAAGCCATAGATTGAGCCATCTGCAGCTAACCTGCTTGAGAGGTATGCAGCTACACCAGCAAAAGTTAGATTTGCCAGAGATAGCTGGCCAAGGTAACCGATAAGAATTACCGATGAGAGCATGAGGATAGCTGCTATGGTGCTCGTAATCAGACGGCCTTGAGTAACAGACGAACCAGTTATTAGTACCCATAGGCTAAATGCAGTAACCGCAAAACATAATGATTTCCATCGAGTTGGTTTAGGTGCTGTGGGTTGCCTATCAGCGAATCGTGACCCCCGAACAGGGAGCCTGTAGCCTTTTGAGAATTGGATCACGATTATAACCAGTAGTGGAATTGCTTGGCGAAGTCCCTCGCTTGGAATCCACTCTGGCCACCAATCTTTCAGTGTGAAGCCTGCCGCACCTGATTGGAAGATGCCAAGAAGAATTCCACCAATTGTTGCAACCCATGGAGAGGATAGATTGCCAAATAGGGCTGCTCCGAGAGCTGGGACAACAAAGAGTGTGTATCTAGTTGGGGTTAATGTGACAAAGTCAAGTGCGAGTATGCCGGCAAGCCCTGTGATCGTTGTTGAGATTAACCAGTTGACTGTAGCTATACGATTGACAGAATAGCCGAGAAGAGTCCCACCTATTTCGGAGTCTTCAATTGCTCGAGTGCAGAGACCCATCCTGCTTCTTTTGTAGTACAGGAACAGTCCGCCTCCGATTGCAAGGGCAGCTAAAGCCATCAACAATCTACTAAATTCGATTCCTCCTCCTAAGCCAAGGGGGTTATTCCAAGTCCCTTCTGGGAGAATTCCATCAACAAATTTAGATTTAGAGCCGAATTGGTAGCTCGCAAGAGAGGTTAAATATACTAAGGCACCAAGAGAACCTATAATTTTTGAAATTGGTGGCTTGTTTCGAAGTGGCCCAAATATCAGAACCTGTACCGCTATGCCAAGGATGATTGACATTGCCATACCTGCTAGGAAGGCAGGAAAAGCTCCGACACCTTCGGAAGAAAGACTTAATTTGTAAGGGATATCTATCGGCCCAGGGAAGAAATCAAACCATGGAAAGTACATGTCACCTGTTTCTCGCATAGTTACAAATGTGTATGCGGGATACATAGCCAACGCGCCTTGATCTAAGTTTATGAGACCAGAACCTTTATGCCCTACAACAATACCTGTGGCGAGAATGGCATAGAATCCTCCAATACCGACGCCAAGAATACATAACAAAAGGATTTCAGTCACGCTTAGACATTATTGGTGATTAAAACTAAACACTCACTTTTTGGTGCGAAATGAAATTAATTTCCTATGCCTACATACTTGAAACCAAGGTTTTCCATCTCAGACTTGGTGAAGATATTGCGGGTGTCAATAAGGTTTGGGCTTCGCATGAACTTTGCGACTGTCTCCATGTCAAGTTCAACGAAATCAACCCACTCGGTAAGCACGACTAATGCATCAGCACTTTTAACGCAGTCATAGGGGTCATCTGTAACTTGAGTTAACGGCAAATTTGGTATGGACCCTTTAACCATTGGATCAAATGCGTTTATTTCGTACCCTTCATTTTCTAACCTCTGGAGTACTTCAATAGCAGGAGAATAGCGAAGATCATCAGTCCCTGCTTTGAATGTGAGCCCCCAGGCAGCGATCTTTATATCTCCATCATTACTAGGGGCAATCTGCATGACTTTCTGTGCTGTGCGATCCAGGTGTTTTTGGTTTAGTTCAATGATGTGTTCAAGGAGCGTGAAGTCAAAACCAACTGAACGTGCAACATGCGCTAGAGATGCGCTATCTTTCGGGAAACAAGACCCACCCCAGCCTGGCCCAGCACGCATATAGTCAGCTCCTATTCTGGGGTCATATCCAATTCCTCTTGTTACTTCTTCTATATCTGCTCCCGTCATTTCACAGAGGGTTGCTATTTCGTTAACGAATGTTAGTTTCATAGCGAGAAAAGCATTTGCTGTATGCTTGACAAGTTCTGCGGATTCCAGGCTGCATATTAGTATTGGCGCATCAATATCTGAGTAAAGTTTGGATACTCTCTCAGCATGCTCTTTTGAATTCGCCCCAATTACTATTCTACTCGGTGTAAGGAAATCATTTATCGCGTTTCCTTCTGAGAGAAACTCTGGGTTTGAAACAACATGTGCTTCCTTCTTTGTAAGAGTTTCTTGTAACCTCTTCGCTGTTCCTAACGGAACTGTTGATTTATTAATAACAATTGAATTTGGTTGCAACACTGGAGTTATTTCATCCATCCCCTTTTCAAAGAAAGACATGTCAGAACTACCGTCGTGATTTGATGGTGTTGGGAGGCACAGGAAATGGAATTCTGCATTTTCTGATGCGTTTGCTGCCCCCAAAACAAATGAGAGTCTTTCCGACTCGACAACGTTACTGACTAATTCCTCGAGCCCAGGTTCGTAAAAGGGAATTCTGCCTGCTTGTAAGCTTTTAACTCGATCATCTTTATTGTCGGCAATGATTACGTCATGTCCAAGGTGAGCCAAGCAAGCGCCTGTGGTAAGACCTACATAACCTGCACCGATTATAGCTACTTTTGCCA
>NYXO01000060.1 GCA_002685415.1 Methanobacteriota archaeon | reverse complement strand
ATATATCAAATGGTTCAACTGTGAAGTGGAAGTATCAATATTCAAGCACATCTTCAACTGTTTCTACTGCACAAGAAATTAAAACAATAGATAGACCAGCAATTGATTGTGACTCAATACTTGTGTCTTCGTTATCTTACGCACATAATTTTGCAGAATGCGTTGAGGGACAAAGAATCGGCACATTTACAATTACAAATCCTGCATCAACTAACAGCACAGTTTATGTCCAAGTGCAGTACAGAACTAAATCATCGCAGTCAGGTGCTTGGTCTGATTTTGTTAATTTGGATATAGATTCTATAGCTGCTGGAAGTAATGGATCATATACTGCATCTTCAATTGCAGCTGGTAGTTATATCCATTGGCAATTTAGAGCATCTTTAGCTTCAAATGATTTCGCAGGCAACTGGATAAATGGAGATGATCCAGGAGACAAAGCTGAATGTTCAGTATCTTCAGAAGTTACTCAAACTTATGGTCAGTGCTCAGCAGGAGAGCAGTTTGCTATATTAACTATTAAAAATACAGGTTCAGTTTCTCAATACTACAAAGTTAAAGTAAAAATCGATAATGGTAGTTTTTCAGAAGTATGGTCTCAACGAGAAATTGCTGCAGGCGACGAATACAAATTTGAGTATCCAATTAGTCAAGGTGAGTCAATAAGTTGGGAATATACAGAGTCTATTGATACAGACTTTAGCGATGACACAGCTATATTAAGGTTGAGACAAACTAATCAATGTACACCGACATTTTCTCTTGAATATCAGACTGTTTGTAATGATGCCTCAACTACTAACAATACCCAAGTAACTAATACAAAAGTTAACTTAACGCTTAAAAATACTTCTTCTGTTGATGGTAGTGTGACTGTACAGTATAGATATTTAGTGACGGATAGCTGGAGTACATTAAATAATTATTCGTTAAATTCAAGTCAAACTCAGACTGTTCCATATATATTATCAAACCCTTCTGTAGAGTTTCAATTTGCACCAACTGGTACACAAAATTGGTCAAATACTGGTTCAATTTTGAAACGAACAGACTGCGACACAATAACAACTTCAGTTAATAATTTAACNGGGGTTAATAGTTTCATTTGTAGCGAAGATCAAGTATTTTCTACTATNACAATTAAGAATCCAACATCTGATGCTGTCATGGTTGACTACTCATATTCAGTNAATAATGGNAATAATTGGAGCACTAACAAACAAATAATTATTGGCTCTAACGNTGATATTACAAGTGAACCAGTACGNATAGCTAAGGGAAATCAAATTCAATGGAGATATAAACCTAGTAGTTTGTCTGATNATAATTACAACACAAAAATAGAGACCGCACCAANAAATTGTGATGTAGTTACAGCACAACAATTAATACATACTCTTGGGACTTGTGAGGATAACAAAGGAATATCTACTATCAAGATAACAAANCTTTCAGGAACANCTAAATCNTACTTACTTGAGTTTAAGTTANANNGTGNNNGNTATTCCTCTTANGGNACTGTAATTGTNGAATCNGGTAAAGACTTATCAAAAGCTGTTCGAATTTCAGANGGTCAGAGCATNCAGTGGAGAATTATTGATGCAACAAGCAATGCTTCAACAATAGCTNNNGATANNAANTGGACAGTGTCTAATTCNCTAACTTTAGATTGNNCTACAGTTACGACTACAACTACTACNACTACTACAACCATACCTCCTGTTAAGTACATATTTGAGCCAATTATTTCAACTAANAGAGTTTGTGATTTCGATGATGGTGGAGCAGAATTTGGNATCACAGTAGATAATTCACGATCTAATGTATCTGCATCTGTGTTGAAAAAGATTTGGATTAATAAAACACTTATTGCAGAAGAAATTATAACAGTCCCAGCAGGCCAAACTATTGACTTCTCATCAATTGAAGTTGGAGAGAATAAATTCTTTACAGTAGCACTAGAAGTGACAAATACTGAAAATGGCAAAGTTCAAAAAATGATTAAAAACAAAGATTCAGACTGTATCGAAGATGAAATTGAAATTAACGAAGAGCAGAACCCTATTGATGAAGTAGAGGAGACTGAAGATATAGACAATGTTATGGAAGGTGATGGTGACGACAAAGAATTGGAAGATAATGGTGAATCACTATTATTCCTTCCTGGTGATGATTTTGTAGAGTTTGTTTACAACGAAGATGCAAGCAATCCATTTACTCCGCAATTCACAGATGAGTCTCCTGCAACACCTGGAATACCATTTACAGGCCGTAATGTTGGTGGCTTTATCATTTCTTTCGGATTACTACTAATGGGACTCGGAGCTTTTATACTTAGAAGAGCGTATTAGTTTATATGGCATATTTTTTTATTTATTTACTGATAATAATCGTCAATATATTTGCGGTATTGTTTGTACTAAAAATTAGAAGAAACAGATTAAACGATCCAGATGTTATAACAGATGCAACACTGGTAGAAGAAGATTCAATAGAACGGGTAAAAAATAAAAAGTCTTTCTCTCTCTTTAATAAACAAGATCCAAGCACAAATATTTTTGTTGAATATGAAGAGATAGAAGAAGATGTAGCTGAGCATTTTTTTGATGGTCAATTTCTAGATATTGCTGTAAAGGAAAAAATTATTAAAAAAAAGGGCAATTGGTACTTATATGGCGAAGAAAAAATTGGGTATGGGAAAGATAAAGCAAAATTATATTTGCTTGAGAACCCCGAAGTAGCAAATGAGATTAGGGCTCAGCTGAGTATTACAATAGATATAGAAAACGAAGCTAATCAAAAAGATTTAAAAAAAATAAAATCTGATGANTCAGGAAATGAAATAAATGTTTCTACAAACGATATTGAAAATCAANGNTCGCTTAGCTTTATTAATCAGAATCTAGAAGTTGAACTTTCAGAAGTATATGTNAAATCAAATATTCTTAANAAAGTTCTTGAAAANGCAATCGGCACAGAGGTCATGATCAGCATAGATGTTAGTGAGAGATTNAATCCNTTAATTGCTGAACCTGAAANCTTTACTGAGGATATTGTAACAATGCTNAAAGAAGTAGANTANCTTACNTCTGCAGTCAANAATATATCNAAAAANGCAAAATATTTAGGTATTGATGTTACGGAGGAAATNTTACGNGAGAAGCTNACATTGATGACTTCTAATCGTTTCTCAATTGTGTTTACAAAAAAACCAGTNGAGAGACATAGAAATATTCCAAGACTTATATTTGATTCACCATTAAAAAAAAACAGAAGACAAAGAGAAGTAACAGAAACAAGTAAATCTGTATCAAACAAAAATATTAAAAAAAGCCCCCTACTGCCACTTGCTATNGGTCTATTAGTAGTAGGGTTTATAATTTTAATTTACTCAGTTAACCAAACNTTTTTTTCAACTTCAGTAATTAATGATGAACAAAGTTTATTGGAAAATAAATTTCAAGTAAGTGAGACGAACCTCTCTGAGCTAAGAAATAAAAATATTGCAACAGAAATATCATTAGAAAATTTAGAGCAAACAGATGAATTTCAGGAATCTGTTATCTCAATTGCAACAAAGACATTAACAAACCAAGCAGCAAAGGCTGAGTTTCTTCCTGATGTTGTTGGGAGGTTAACAATTTTATCTGCAAATATAAACCATTATGTAGTTTTTGGAGCAACTAATAACAAATTAGAGTATGGACCTGGATATATTCTTGGCACTTCACTTCCTGGATCCGGTGGAAATTTTGCGATTGCTGGACACAGAACAACTTATGGTGCACCATTTGGAAATCTTGATAGAGTCAAGATAGGTGAAACAATAATATTTCAAACAAATACAAATCAATATAAATATAAAATTGTTGATTTAAAAATTGTTTCACCAGATGATAATTATGTATTAGATAATTATGGCGATGATAGAATCACGCTGACAACTTGTCATCCAAAATTTTCAGCAAAACAGAGACTTGTAGTGGTCGGTCAATTAGAAAAAGTAGAGGTGTTTGGATAGTGAAAAAACTAATCATCTCATTCATACTTTTTATATCTTTTTTTAATGGCGCATTTAATAACACACATTCGAATACAGAATTATATGATTCTAACGAAGCAACAATTGAGATTGAGTCAGCAAGGTTAGATAGAGATAATTTACAAGTTTCATGGTCAATTAGTGGCATTGAAAATATTGACCAAGTAACTCTCTCAGTTCGTGAAATCACATCTGATGGCTTATTAGGAGATCCTACAGAATTTGTTGACAATTCATCAGAGGCAATAAAAATTATTTCATGGGATGGCAAAACTAACCTATCTCTTACATTAAAAATTTTAACTACAACTTATACCCAGTACAGTGGACCTGAGTGTGAGTCAATTTATTGCTACAAAGATATAAC
Organism: Methanobacteriota archaeon; assembly: GCA_002685415.1. Taxonomy (GTDB): domain Archaea; phylum Thermoplasmatota; class Poseidoniia; order Poseidoniales; family Thalassarchaeaceae; genus MGIIb-O1. Next base: position 2,067 of record NYXO01000060.1, on the reverse strand, counting down.
TACTGAAATCACATCTGATGAATATATTATCAATAAAATTCCTGAACTACCTATAAATATTCCAGACTTACCTGAAGAAGATGAGAATATTGTCAATATAGATATTGAGGATNAACAAGNAGTTGACACNTCAACAAATATTACTTTTACTAANGAATTGATNACTACAATACCATTGTTNAGTGANATTGATTTTTCNGATCAAGCTAAAAATGTCTTTGCTTTTCTNATNACTTCAGGAATTATATTTTTATTTTACGGCGTCTTACTTGCACAGGAATGGTTTAACAGAATTATTTCACACTATAGAGTTAAATGGACAAATCGCAGAAATCAAATTAAAAATAAAACAAGACTTGAAACAGCCATGGAGATATCACTTGTTGCTCTAATAACCTCACTTTTATACGCATTTGTTGAAGAAGGTTTTACATTTAGTGTGCGAGAGGAAAATTTAGCAATATTTCTTGGTGTACTCTTTGGACTTATTATTGTGACTTTTTTCTATGAGGGAATAGAGTCGCTTATNGAGTATTATTTATATGACCAAATNGTAAAATTTGATTGGAATCCACAGGCAATGTTTTTTGCTGTTCTATCAACAATTCTCTTTATTGTTATTGATCTNCCTTTTGGATTCATACTTGGATTTATTGCAGCAATACATGTTGTATCTAAAAGGCCAAAGGCGGATTTGTCGCCTAAATTTTATTCGATGATAAGCCTTTCAATAGTGGGGTATTTTTTCTTCTATGCGACTTCTTTTGAATCTGTTAGTTCCTCAGGCGTCTTAATGGCAATTTGTAAACTTACTTACCTAATGTGCTTAGAGGGAGTCATATTTAAAGCAGTTCCTTGGGGAGGGAATGAGTTATTTGACGCAATTGGAGACTCATATGGAGTTTATCAGGCATTCCCAGTTGTCAGTTTTTTAATTAGTATTTGGCTTTTTATAAGAATTTTAGTTTTGCCTCCGGATAGTGAATTTAACGCATTACAACAAACTTTATTACAGAGTGGATCATTAGCTTTTAGATTTATGCTTGTTTTAATAATTTATATATTAATTATTATCTTGCTTGGTAACTTTATGAAAAAATATGCTGAATTGAACAGGCCCGCTGACTATGAAGAAAGTTTAAAGCTAGATGATGTAGAAATATCAGATTTAATAGATGATGAGTTAAACGAATCAGTAAATGAGTGGTAAATTAACCACCATACTTGTTCTTTTAATTGTTATCTTCATAGGCTGGTCTTATATATATGTAATTAATAATCCAATTGAGATCAACATTCAGGCAACTATTGGAAGCACTGAAGTTTCAACAACTTCCTCCTCAACTACTTCCTCCTCAACATCAACCACAACTTCCTCATCAACAACTTCCTCCTCAACATCAACCACAACAACAATTCCAACCCCAACAACAACAATTGAAGTATCAGAAAAGGATGACTCAGTAAGCATCAATACAGATAGTTCAGAAAATATTGAAATTTATGAAGGTGAATTTACAGTATTTGATGGATTTGAGGGTGAAAATCAATTCAATCTTGATGCTTTGGTTAATAACTTACCTGAAGAATTAAGAAAATCTGTTGAAAATAATGTCATATTTGTCAATGGCTGCCACACTTACGCTGCAACAATTTTAGGAAGATGTCCTTTTGGTGTCTGGGATTCAGCAGGAACATTTGCTGATGGCTCGACAAATTCAAACTGGAAATTATCTGTCTGGATTTCTAATAAAGCATTTGCTAACAATAGAGCTTATAACACATTGCTTCATGAAACATCTCACGCTTTTTCATACTTAACAAGGAGCTGTGTTAATAGCGATGGAATAAATCAAAGAAAAGATGCTCAAGAATTCTTTGGCAGTGAGGAGTTGTTTGCCGATGCTCTGGTGCTTTATTATGGGGGAGATTACGTCTATTACAGAGACAATATTATTTTGAGCAATACTGAAGTCGAATATTTAACCGGATATATGACTTTATGTCGCAAGGAATAGATCTAAAATAACTTTACTTAGAATTGATTCTAATAAAAAACATATTGCG